>CALKZS010000177.1 GCA_938002835.1 uncultured Dokdonia sp.
CATCCTTACCAAAAAGACTCTTGCCAGACATAAACTGTTCTAGCGCCTTCTTCTCTAATTCTTGTTGTTCTTGTGTTGTCATAATATCTGATTAAAATTAAACTGAAAATTTTAATCAGACAGAGTTTAGTTTACACTCTCATTGATAACTCTGTTAAGTATTCTCGATTTAATCGTTTAAAATGAGCATTAAGATGAAGTAACCATTCAATTACTTTATTAGTAGTAACATCAGTATTTTCTGAAATAATATGAATCAATATACTTGTTTTTAAAATATGTTTTCTATTGATTTATTAATATAGTAGTATCTTCTCTACCATTAATATGATAATCAATTAAACTATACGACTCTATAGAATCTTTAACTCCTTTATTTAAAATTTCTTTTATAATATTATGATATTGTGGTCTAGAATGCGCTAATATGTATCCAGGTACATTATCACATTTAGTATTTTGTCTAGTAGGAAATTTCCCTAAAGAATCTATAATATTTAAAAAAACTTCTGTATTTTCATTATCTAATTGAATTTGTAAATCCCATATAGAATCTTCTTCTTCTTGTGTAAATTCTCTTTTGTATTTGTTTGCAATTTTTCTAGCACGATTACCTAAGTTAAGCTGTAAATCTTTTGGCATATCTATATGCATTTGCATAGTTATTCCTTCTGATTCTTTAATTGAATCTAAAATTTTAAAAAATGGGTCATCAAGAAGATTACGATATTTTTGATCTTTTTGATCTAATTGTTCGAAAATTTGACATAAACTTATTTCTGCTTTATTTTCAGTAGCATTATTCTTACAAGAAAAAAATAAGATTAAAATAATTATATAATAATTTCTCATAGAGGAGTAAATAATGATTTTAATGAATGGTTTTATTTATAACCCTTTGTATTTTTTTATTTTAAAATATACAAAGGGTTATTATTAATTATAAAATTGTTCCTGTTTCGCCAGTATCAAGGATTATAGTATCTCCAGATCCTCCAATTGTTCCATCACCATTAGTGTCAGGTGCAACATCGTCTCCGTGACCATTACCATCACCACAAGAATAGATTGTCTTTCTAGCTAAACCACCCCCAATATTACTTAGGTCTTTTTCTTGAATTTGTTCTTTTTGGAAATCTTTTAAACTTTTCATAATAAATTAAAATTTAATTTTTACCTACTCTATATAATGGCTTTTCGGTTTATGCCAAATCATTAATGATGATTAAATTTATATAACTTATGGTTAACTTATTAATTTTAAGAGTAGTAATTATTAAAAGTTATTTTAACTACAGAATATGCTCAAGTTCTTAAAGATTTTTTAAAATATTTATAAATGATCATTAAGTATAATTTAACGGACAGAATGTAAAATATGTAGTATAATATTAAGCTCTCCTAATCCTCAACTTAGCTTTCTTTAAACGCTTATTATCTAAATTATCTATAAGTACTCCAGCTATTTTTTTATGCACAGCAACAAAAGATTGTGTGTTTTTAACCTCAATAGTTCCTATTTGGTCTCTATTTGCATTTCCTTCTTTAAAGAAAAAACCAGCAATATCTCCTTTTGATATTTTATCTTTACGGCCACCAGAAAGTTCTAAAGTGGTCCATTGTGATCCTTCTGGAATATCGCTATCGTTTAGGTATTCTTCATCCATTTCTGGCATAAAATCGGGCAAACGTTCATTGCGCCAGTGTAAAACATACGCGGTCCCTTCAGATTGCATACGGGCAGTACGGCCATTACGATGTGTAAACTCTTCTAAGTGTATTGGTAAATGATAATGAAGAATAAATTGTATCTCTGGTACATCAATACCACGTGCAGCAAGATCTGTTGCAAGTAATAATTGATGTGTGCCGTTCCTAAACTTTAAAAGAGAAAGTTCACGCTCACGTTGTTCCATTCCTCCATAGAAAGTACCGTGTGCAATACCGTGATCTTTTAAATAATCACTTATACGGGCAATAGTGTCTTTAAAATTGCAAAAGATAATCCCAGGTTTTTTACCTAAATGACATAATGCTTTTACAAGTGTTCCTAGCTTATCTTTTTCAGGAGAAACAATTGCTTTTATTTCTAGTTTAGAGACTCCTTGATGTAAGTAATCTACTTCTATGGGAGATACAAGCCCTACAAATCTAGGGATGTCTACACCTTGGGTTGCAGAGGTAAGCACTTTCTTTTCTAATGATGGAAGATAACTTATAATTTCTGTCATTTCACTTTCAAAGCCTACTTCAAGAGCTTTATCAAACTCATCAAGCACTAATGTTTTTATATTTTTAGTAGAGAATGTATCTCTACGTAAATGATCTGCCAGACGACCTGGAGTACCTATTAAAATGGAAGGTCTATGTTTTATAGCTTGTCTATCTGTATTAAAGCTTTGACCTCCATATGCAGCGTGTATTTTATACCCTGTTCCCATATTACGAGCTACATTTTCTATCTGTATCGCAAGTTCGCGAGAAGGTACTACAATAAGCAATTGTACTTCATTACAAGAAGGATCAAGTTGTGCAATCACTGGAAGTAAAAAAGCGAGTGTTTTTCCCGTTCCCGTAGGAGAGAGGAGTATCACTTCTTTAGCAGAGTGTATTGCTAATTGAGCAGCTTCTTGCATCTCGTTAAGAGCCGAAATGCCAAGTTTATCAAGAATTTGTTGTTGATTTTTTTGATTACTTATCATAAGATGCAAAGGTAACTTATTACCTAAAGAAGTGTCGTTTTTATGATGTGGTATTTCAATGTAAAATTCTTTATAAACACTTAAATTCCTACATAAAAATATACAGACATAAAGTGACAAAACGTACCTCCTAAAACAAACACGTGAAAGATTGCGTGATTTAATGGGATTCTAGAGATACTATATAAAACAGCACCAATAGTATAAGAAATACCACCAGCAAATAACCATTGTACTCCAGATGGATTTAAATTCGTTATTAAATCTGAATATGCAAAAACGATGAGCCATCCCATCACAACATATAAGATAGTAGAAAGAATATCAAACTTTCCTGTAAAAAAGAGCTTTAAAATAGTTCCTAGAAGAGCAATAGACCACGATATACCAAATAACCACCAGCCAGTTTCTCCTTCTAGTGTAACGAGTGTAAAAGGTGTATACGTACCTGCAATAAGAACATAAATAGCACAGTGGTCAAAAATTTTAAGCCTGTTTCTGCGTATAGGTTTAGTCTCTTTGTGATATACTGTAGATGCAAAATAAAGAAAACACATAGATAGCCCAAAAATGATAATGCTCACGGTAGCTGTTGTTGTTACGCTTTCGCGAAAGCAAAAAAAAACAAAGCTATCACACTAGCTACAAAGCCAAAGCCGTGTGTCCAGACATTGAGTTTTTCTTCTAATGGCGAGTATTCAAAAGATCCTTTATGTGTTTTTGACATTAGTTTTGAGCAAGTAAATAATCAAGATGTTCTTTTAAAATCTCTGTCATCTCAGTACTAGGACCACGTCCTTGACCTAAAACAGCATTTTCTACAAAACGTACGGTGCCTTTTTTATCTATAAAGACTAGTTTGGGATATGTATTAGTTTTTAGATCTTGCTTGAGATAGGAAGCACCGTCTACAAGATGTTCAAAATCAAATGGTTTCTTTTTTAAAAATGTTTCGATTTTATCTTTATTTTCAAAAGTGATTGCAACAAAATTTACACGATCTTCATATTGTTTTTTTAGATCATTAAGGTAAGGGATCTCTGCAATACAAGGAGGACAGCTAGTAAACCATAAATTGATTAGTGTGATTTTATCGTTATAACTCTCTTTGGACTTTATAGTATTTGCAAGATCTTGCAATTGAAAATCGGGGAGTGGTTTATTGATTAACCCATTTATACCTACATTAATATCTAAAGGCGCACTGTTAGATTGCGATAACATCACTTCTACCTCTTGAATAATAGAGTCTTGTTTTACACGTGTACTTCGTACTTTATAGTTTGCTTTCGTGTATTTATAATTTCCTTGTGCTCCATAAATCTCTTCGATAGATTTGAGTTTTTCTTGAAAAGATTGTTCATTGTATAGATCACCTTGAAAGTTGTAATAGTTATCCTGACTATATACAGACGAAAAGGTAAGGATCATTAGAAGTAGAAAAGTACATCTCATAGTACTGCTTAATGTTATTTAAAGGAACAATTTATTAATAGTTTAAGATATTATATATCATAAGATTATGCAATACCTCTGTAATGTATTATATAGATTTACTCTTCTTCACCGGTGCGCTCACTTTCGTTTCTAAAAACAAGTGTGTTATCAAATGCATCTAATAATATAATGCTATTTGTTGCAACAGTTCCACCTAGAATCTCTTTAGATAATTGATTTAAAACCTCTCGTTGCATCGCTCTTTTTACAGGCCTCGCTCCATACTCAGGTTGAAATCCTGCTTGTGCTAGAAAATCAATCGCTTGTTTGGTCGCTTCTAAGGTTATGTTTTGTTGTGCTAGCATTTTTTTAATGCCTTTAAATTGAAGCTTTACAATATTACGTATATCTTTTCGCGTAAGCGGGCTAAACATTACAATATCATCTATTCTATTTAAAAACTCCGGGCGTATATTTTGTTTAAGCAATCCTAATACATCTATTTTTGCAGCTTCCATTGCTGTATCTACATCTTCAATAGCTTCAAAACGTTCTTTAATAATATGACTTCCCATATTTGAAGTCATAATGATAATAGCATTGCGAAAATCTGCTGTACGTCCTTTATTGTCTGTAAGTCTTCCTTCGTCTAAGACCTGTAGTAATACATTAAATGTGTCTGGATGCGCTTTTTCTATTTCGTCAAGTAGTATGACTGAGTAGGGGCGACGTCTCACTGCTTCTGTGAGCTGCCCACCTTCATCATATCCTACATAACCAGGAGGCGCTCCCACAAGACGACTCACGCTGTGACGTTCTTGATACTCACTCATATCTATGCGTGTCATTGCATTTTCATCATCAAAGAGATAGGAGGCAAGCGCTTTTGCAAGTTCTGTTTTACCTACACCTGTTGTTCCAAGAAATAAGAAAGAACCTATAGGTTTTTTTTGATCTTGCAATCCTGCGCGACTTCTTCTAACGGCATCACTCACGGCAATAATAGCTTCTTCTTGGCCTACAACACGTTTATGAAGTTCATTTTCAAGTTTTAGCAGTTTCTCACGCTCTCCTTGCAGCATTTTTTGCACAGGTATCCCTGTCCATTTTGCCACTACTTCTGCAATGTCTTCACTGGTTACTTCTTCTTTAATAAGAGCGGTTTCTGCTTGCTTTGCAAGATCTATTTGTAGTGCTTCTAAGTGTTCTTGTGCTTCTTTAATTTTACCATACCTTATTTCTGCAACAAGTCCATAATCACCATCACGCTCTGCTTTTTCTGCTTCTAGTTTATAGTTTTCTATATCTTGTTTTGCATTCTGTACATTTTCTACAATTTCTTTTTCAGACTGCCATTTTGCATTAAGTTCATTGCGCTCTTCTTTGAGATTTGCAAGGTCTGCGATGAGTGATTTGAGTTTTACCTCGTCCTTTTCTCTTTTTATGGCTTCTATTTCTATTTCTAGTTGCATCACACGACGGTCTAAAACATCTAGTTCTTCTGGTTTAGAGTTGATCTCCATACGCATTTTTGCGGCAGCTTCATCCATAAGATCGATAGCTTTGTCTGGTAAAAAACGGCTTGTAATATAGCGTTGTGATAATTTTACAGCTGCAATAATTGCATCGTCCTTGATACGAACCTTATGATGTGTCTCATACTTATCTTTAATACCACGTAAAATAGAGATAGCACTTTCTGTATCTGGCTCATCTACCACTACTTTTTGAAAACGACGTTCTAGTGCTTTATCAGCTTCAAAATATTTTTGATATTCATCTAGAGTTGTTGCTCCTATAGCTCTTAGTTCTCCACGAGCAAGCGCTGGTTTAAGAATATTTGCAGCATCCATTGCTCCTTGACCACCGCCAGCTCCTACAAGTGTGTGTATTTCATCTATAAATAGCACGATATCTCCAGCACTTTCTGTTACTTCCTTGATAACAGCTTTGAGACGTTCTTCAAATTCTCCTTTAAATTTTGCACCTGCAATGAGGGCTCCCATATCTAAGGCAAAGATTTGTTTATTTTGTAAATTTTCAGGGATGTCTCCATCTATAATACGATGCGCAAGACCTTCTGCAATTGCCGTTTTTCCAGTTCCAGGCTCTCCTACGAGTATGGGATTGTTTTTTGTGCGACGTGTTAATATCTGTAATATTCTACGTATTTCTTCATCTCTTCCTATGACTGGATCTAACTTACCATCTCTAGCTAACTGATTAAGATTTTTTGCATATTTATTGAGTGAATTATAGGTTTCTTCTACACTTTGAGAAGTCACTCTATTTCCTTTGCGTAGTTCATTTATGGCTGCTTTAAGGTCTTTTTCGGTAACGCCTTGGTCTTTTAGTATTTGAGCCACTTTGCTCTTTGTATTAAAAATAGCAAGTATGAGATGCTCTATAGAGACATACTCATCATTCATTTTCTTTGCAATACTACTTGATTCATTTAATGCTTTACCAGCTTCTCTACCTAGTGTAAGATCTCCACCGCTTACTTTAGGAAAACTTTGTAATGTGCTTTCCAATATTTGTTGTAATAGTGATATGTTTACATCTAATTTTTGAAGTAAAAATGGGGCGACGTGTTCATCTATATCAAAAATAGCTTTGATAATATGTTCGTTCTCTATGAGTTGATGTCCATACTCTTGAGCCAGTTGCTGGGCTCTTTGTATAGCTTCTTGTGATTTTATAGTATAATTATTAAAATTCATAGTATATTTTTTTAAAACTAAGATGAGGTTTTAGTTTTTGTTTTATTTCTTTTTAGTCAATGATCATTCCGCAATAAAATATAGACAAAATGTCTTATGAAAGACTAATTATACTGACCTTTTGACGTTTTTAGATGTGTTTTTTATGCTTTCGCGAAAGCGTAGCAGTAACTTATCGACTATCTTTACATAAAAAAGAAATCAATGGGAATATTTAATTCATTCTTTGGAGGTAAATCATCTGAAGAAAAAGAAGAAAAACAGGCTTTGCCTTGGCAAGAGTTAAAAACAATAGCACAGTTAGATACTATTACTGAAGTTTCTAAAACCCGTCCTGTCGCAATTTTTAAACACTCTACTACTTGCGGTATAAGTCGTATGGCATTGCGATCTTTTGAAGCGCAATATGGTATAGATCATAACCAGATGGATTTATACTATTTAGACCTTAAGGCATATCGTCAAGTATCTGATGAAGTAGGATATCGTTTTCAAGTAATGCACCAAAGTCCGCAACTTATTTTAATTAAAAATGGTACTGCGGTATATCACGATTCTCACGGAAGTATTAGTGCTATTGTACTTGAGAGTAAGTTATGATATATAGAAAATAATATCTATAATATCTCTTTTACTAATTAAAATAAATAGCAAAGGCTGCAATACTAATATTGCAGCCTTTGCTATTATGTAAATATCGTTAATTAATTGCGAGGTATCGTCCAGTCATATTCTAAATAAGTAATGGGAGTTTCATTATTCATTTTACCTTGATTGGAGTGTTTGTTAATAAATACTCTTACATCAAAGTCATCTTTATACCATTCAAATAATTTAGATAATTGACTACCCTTCATATTTATTTTATTCTTTGTAGGGTCATTAATAAAATCGCTTGCTGCTACTCCTAGTTCATACTCTATGGATTTTGCGTTATATGCAGTATTTTTAAGCATAGGACTTGAGGTTGCTGTTGAAAATAATGCAAAGTGTATTCTTGGGTCATCTAGCTTTCTTAATATCTTATGTTCTACAAGGTCAAGAGAGATTTTTCCATCTGCAAAATCAATAGATTCTGTTTTAAAAGGCTCATTGATATAGTTGATACTTTTTATAGGATAATTTTCAGCAATTAATTTTAAGATATTTGCGTTATAAAAATTAATCCAATAAGATTTTAATTCACTTTTAGTCCAACCTGCATTAGGAGAAATCTTTGCAAAACTTCTTGTGATATCATTTAGTTCTTTAATATCATCAAGTATTTTGTCATAATCTACTTCTCCTTTTTTAGAAACGTGTTTTTTTAAGAAATTGTTATATCTTGTTAAATCGATGGTCTGTGAATAGCTAGATATCGAAATAAATAGAATTAACAAAAGGGAAAAATTGTACTTCATTTTTAAAATTTTAGATTACTATAATTTAGGGCTATTAGAATAAATATGTATTAATATTTTTTGGTCAGTCATTAATAAGCGTTTAACCTAACGAATTTTATTTAAATAAACAAATTATTATATACAGTGATATAAATTTAAAAGCGCAAAAATAGTATATTAAATGTTAATTTACAGCATCTTAATACATTATTTTTTTAATAGAAATAACTATGTAATGAGTTATATTATTCCGAAAAAAATCACAGATTATTTTTTAGTGAGGAAGTTTGTCTTTTAGTATACCATATAAAAAAGTACCTATTATTGAAGAAGCTATGACAATTAATATAGGTAAATAACCAGCTCCTAATAAAGTAAACATAGGTCCTGGACAAGCTCCTGCCAATGCCCATCCTAAGCCAAAAATAATGCCGCCTATAGTATAATTGCTAAAACTATTTTTTTTTGAGTTAAAGATTATTTTTTCACCGTAGAAAGACTTTATATTGAATCTCTTTATACATTGTATTACAATAATTCCGATAACTAATGCAGACCCTATAATGCCATACATATGGAACGATTCAAATTTGAACATTTCATAAATACGAAACCAAGATGCGGCTTCTGATTTAAACATTGTAATTCCAAAAAGGATTCCGATAGCTAAATATATAAGTGTTCTCATTATTTAAAATATTAAAGGGAATAGAAAGTTAATCATTATGAGACCACCAATAAAGAAGCCTACTACAGCAATGAGCGATGGTAATTGTAAATTGCTCAATCCAGAAATTGCGTGACCAGATGTACAGCCTCCTGCATAGCGAGCACCAAAGCCTACTAATACTCCTCCAATGGTTAAAAGTAATATGTTTTTTATACTCAATAGTGAGCTAATATCAAATAACTCAGTGGGAAGATATGCTGTTCCTGCACTTTCAAACCCTAGCGATTTTAAATTAGAAATAGTAGCGGGATTAATTGCTACAGTACTATCATTGCTTAAAAATTGCGATCCTATAAAACCACCAATAATTGCACCAAGGACTACAACTAAATTCCATTTTTGAAACTTCCAGTCAAATTTAAAGAAGTCTGCTTTGTTACCCGCTCCACAAATAGTACACATTGTTCTTAAGTTAGAAGACATTCCAAAATTTTTACCCACCATTATAAGTAAAAACATAATAAAAGCTATCATTGGGCCTGATATATACCAAGGCCAAGGTTCATAAATCCAATTCATAGTTGTTATAGTTTAAGTTGCGAATAAACAATAATGGATATTAATATTTAGTAACTAATGTTACACTCAAGTTATTTAATTAAATTTTTAGGAAAAAATCGACCACTTTTTTTTTGATATGATTCATAATCTGAAAAAGCAATTTTTAATCGGTTTTCTTCATAAGATGATTTAAAATAGAAAAGCGTATAAAGTAATATTGAGATGATGATTTTATATATAGATGTTAGGTATAAACCATATCCAAAGGTTATTAATAATATTCCTGTGTATATAGGATGTCTTACATATTTATAAACACCATATGTGATAAATATTGTGTTAGCCTTAGGCGAGGGAAAAGGTGAGAGTTTAGTATTTAATTGTAATACTGCTATTAAAGCGACTAATACTCCAAGAATAATCATTATTATGCTTATTATTCTAATAAGTATATTCCCATCAAATGGTGCAAGGTCAAAATGTAAAATATAGACTAAAAATAGTCCTAGTTGTATACTAACAAATACATAATCTTTACTTTTTAATTTCATTTATTTAATATTTTATTATTGAAAATCAAATTATTATAAAGTTGTTGGACATACGTAATTTGTAACAGCAATCCCTTCTTTTTTAATAGCAGCAAAGCCTCCTTGAACATCAATAAGATTATGTATACCTCTACTTTTTAAGATAGAGACTGCAATCATACTTCTATAACCTCCTGCACAATGTACATAAGAAGATTTATTAGTAGGGAACTTTTCTAGGTGACTATTTAAGAAATCTAGAGGTGCATTATAGGCATTTTCTATGTGTTCAGATGTAAATTCTCCCGGTTTACGTACATCAAAAACTACAATATCTGTATTAGATGCTATCTCATTTTTAAATTGAGATGCAAGTATAGAGTTTACAGTATCGTATTCCATTGCGGCTTTTTTCCAAGTTTCAAAACCTCCGTTTAAATATCCTATAGTGTGGTCAAAACCTACACGTGATAATCTTGTGATTGTTTCTTCCTCACGACCTTCTGGTGTGATGAGTAGTATTTTTTGTTTTGTATCTCCAATTAATGCTCCAACCCAAGGAGCAAAACCACCATCAATTCCTATAAAAATTGAACGTGGGATGTGTCCTTTTGCAAACTCATCCTGATGCCTTACATCAAGTACTAAGGCATCTGTGTCGTTTGCAGCAGCTTCAAATTCTTTAGGAGATAGTGCGTGAGTACCTCTTTTTATAACTTCTTGCACATCTTCATACCCTTCTTTGTTCATTTTTACATTTAAGGGAAAATATTGTGGTGGCGGTAAAAGACCATTAGTTACTTCTTTTACAAACTCTTCTTTAGTCATATCAAAGCGAAGTGCGTAGTTATTTTGTTTTTGCCCTCCAATAGTGCCAACTGTTTCTTTACTTAGATTTTTACCACAAGCAGATCCAGCACCGTGTGCTGGATATACAATAACATCATCTGCTAAGGTCATAATCTTTGTGCGAAGACTATCATATAGGATTCCTGCGAGGTCTTCTTGTGTCATCGTAGCGGCTTTTTGAGCTAGATCTGGTCTTCCTACATCTCCTAAGAAAAGTGTGTCTCCACTAAAAATAGCGTGATCTTTACCATTAACATCTCTCAGTAAATATGTTGTGCTCTCCATTGTATGTCCAGGGGTATGAAGTACTACTATAGTAACGTCACCTACTTTAAACTCTTGACCATCTCTGGCAATAACGGAGTCAAAAGAAGTTTCGGCATTAGGGCCGTATATAATAGGTGCATTTGTTTGCTTTGACAATGTCACGTGACCACTAACAAAATCTGCGTGAAAATGAGTTTCAAAAATATATTTTATCGTTGCGTTATTTGCTTTAGCTCTGTCAAGATAAGGTTGTACTTCGCGTAATGGGTCTATTATAGCTACTTCTCCATTACTTTCAATATAATATGCTCCTTGAGCAAGACACCCTGTATAAATCTGTTCAATATTCATAAGTATTATTTTTATAGCGTACGCTTTCGCGAAAGCGAATACATATACCACTAAATTAACATTCTATTTTATCATTTATAGTAACATAAGTTACTTTACTCATTTTATTTTTTTATAAAAAACTCCATATAGAAAATGAAAGCAGCCATAATAAATATAAAATAGCCAAACCCTTTTTTTAATTTTTTTCCATCAATATAGTTTCCCATATAACTTCCAATGAAAATTCCTACTAATGAAAGTAAGGTAAAAATGGTTAAAAACTGCCAGTTAATCTCTGTTGTAAATGCATCGCCTAAGAAGAAGCCCATTAATGATTTAAAAGCTATTATTATTAATGAAGTACCTACAGCAACTTTCATTTTTACATTTGCTAGTATTACAAGTGCTGGGATGATTAAAAAGCCTCCTCCAGCTCCTATAAATCCTGTGATGGCTCCTACGACAAGGCCTTCTATAAGAATGATGAGATAGTTATATGTTATTTTATTAGATTTTTTTTCTATCTCTTTTCTTTTCTTAAGCATAGAGAATGCTACTGGAATCATAAGTATTGCAAAGATCCCGAACATTCCCATTCGTCTTGTACACTCAAAACTACCTATTGTAAATAGAACATCTGGTAATGCTGGAATTACATAATGTCTAACCAGAGTAACTCCTGCAATAGCAGGTATCCCAAATACGATTGCTGTTTTCCAATCTACATATCCTTTAAAGTGTTGTTTTATACCCCCTACTAAGGCACTAAATCCAATAATAAAAAGTGAGTATGCAGTTGCTACTTTTTCATCTAAAGAAAATAGATAGGCTAGTACTGGAACTGCTAGGATGGAACCACCTCCACCTATGAGTCCTAAAGATATCCCAATAATTAAGGAACAAGCATATCCTAATAATTCCATAAAATACTTCTCTAAATTTTTGGTAAAAGTAAATTAGGTAAATCTATTGGGCAGTAACATAAGTTACATATAGACTTATAAATTAATAAGGGTGATATTATTCCTATGTAATTCTATCTTACCTTTATTTTCAAGGGTTTTTAATAATCTAGAAACTACTACTCTAGAAGTATGAAGATCGTATGCAATTTCTTGATGAGTACTGTTTATGATATTACTATTATTTACCTGAGATTTTTCTTTTAAATATCTTAATAATCTTTCATCCATTTTTAAAAACGCAATACTATCTACAGTATCTAAAAGTTCCATTAAACGATTATGATAACTTTCAAAAACAAAGTTTCTCCAGCTCTTATATTTTGCTGTCCAGGTTTCCATTTTTTCAACAGGAACCATTATAAGTTTTGCATCTGTTTCTGCTATCGCTCTAATTTCGCTTTTGGTCTCTCCCATACAACAACTCAACGTCATTGCACACGTATCTCCTTTTTCTAAAAAATAGAGTAGTAGTTCATTACCATCATTATCATCGCGCAATATTTTTATGGCACCATTAAGGAGTAAGGGCATAGATCTTACATATTGACCTATTTCCATTAATTTAAAATTTTCAGGAATTTCTTTAATAGTACCAGATCTGCTTATGTCTTCTAAGAGTTCATCTTCAAAAAGATGACCATAGCTATTTTTTAATTCTTTAATCATTTAGTAAAATTATGTTATAATTGGTAATTGCGTGTAGATTGTATGATTACCCATAAAGATTTATTAAAAAAATAACTTTATTATTATAATAACGGTATTTTTAGATGGGAGAGAAGGAAGTCAGAAGGATTTTCGTTTTCTTACTTTTACCTTTTTTAACGATTACAAATTTCTATATGAGAGAATTCTTTTTCTTTTGAGGTATTTTAACTTTCATAGTAGTAGTAAAGGATATATCTATTCTACAAATAATGCTAGCTCTACTATTATTTCAATATTTTTTTGTTTACTGGAAACATAAAAATGGAAAAGCAATACAAATGCAAATAAGAAAACTAAAAAGATTTCTGCAATTATAAAATAAAAATAACCTGAATCTTTAACAAAACCATAATCAAAGCGTAAATTCAAATTTTCTGTCTTATCGAGTTTAAAAGGTATTCCAGCTCCATAATTAACGTGAGTTCGATATAAGAAAACAAGATAATTATTTGATCATTAGGTGTTTTATGTCTTTGTTACTTGTTGTTTATTGAAATGTAAGTCAGATTTTTACGTTTTTAGTTAATTAAAACTCATTTTTTAAATAGTGAGTGTCACTCTTGAAAAATAAATTCTCTATATTGAATTGAATGATCGTTTTTTAAGTAGTTGTGATAACTATTATATTTAAATAGGTTATTTGGTATCATTAGTTAAAAAAACCCTGTTATCATTTAGATAACAGGGTTGTTGCGGAGAAAGAGGGATTCGAACCCCCGGAGGTGTGACCCTCAACAGTTTTCAAGACTGCCGCATTCGACCACTCTGCCATTTCTCCCTTGAGTGCTTGATCAGGAATTCCCTGAATGCGGGTGCAAATATACACTGCTTTTTATTTTACAACAATGATTTTTACTCTTTTTTTATTTCTTTTTTTTAGTGAGTTAAAAATCAGGAGTTTTTAAGTATAATTATTTTTCAAATCTAAATTGGTAAGAATATAAGTTACTCTTGTTCTGGAATACTATAGTTTATGGTTATTCTAGATCCTTTACCCATCTCTGAAGAGATAAAGAGTCTGCCATTTATGTAACTCATACGTTCCCGCATAAAGTGTAGTCCCATTCCTCCATCTCCTTTTTTAATAGGGTTTTTAAGGAGTGACTCAGGATTAAAACCTTTACCATCATCATCTATAACGATACTCAAAATAGGTGCAGAATATTTTACAGAAACCAGAATATAATTTGCTTGCGCATATTTTATCGCATTATTTACAGCTTCTTGAGTAACACGATACATATTAGTTTCTGCTAGCGAGTCTAGTCTTAATTGAATATTACCTTTGTTTTCATACAAAATATTTTGTTTGGTTAATTTAGAAAGCTCTGCTGTCATTTTATGAATGGCAGGAAAAATACCGTGATCACTAAGTTCTGGAGGCGTGAGGTTAAAAGTAGCACTACGAACTCCCTTAATAAGGTCTTGTGTTAATGATTTAAGTAGTTCAATTTTTTCTTTAGATTTAGAAGCATTGTCAAGATTTATAGATTCTATATTAAATTTAAGCGCTGTAAGCATTTGCCCTATGCCGTCGTGTATGTCTTTTGCAATACGTTTACGCTCTTCTTCTTGTCCTTCGACTATTTGGCTAGCTTGTATTTTCTTTTGTTGGATTTGTTGCTCAAACTGTAGTTGGGTTAATTTTTTTACTTTTTCGACATTATCTTTTCGCTCTGTGATATCAGAACATAAAATAAGAATAGTTTGATTATTACTTGAATTAGTCATAGGGACAATAGACATATCAAGCCAAAGTTTTTTTCCTTTTAGTGTGGTTATCTTTATTTCTTCAGTACGTATAGTATTTTTGCGCTTGCTATTAAGTATTTCTTTTAGGTATTGTTGCTGTCCTTCATTAGTCGTTAAGACATCTACAAGAGGTTTAGAAATATCTTTTTGAGTAATACCTAGTAGGTCTTTAAACTTCTTACTAATAAAGACAATGCTTCCATCTTGTCTTGTACTCGCAAATAATGCAGTAGTGTCAATGACATAATTGAGCTCTTGCAATTCTTTTAATGTTTTTTCTTTCTCTTTTAAAAGAAATTCTACTTTAGAAGTATGTGCATCTGCTTTTATTTTACTTTTAAGTAAGCTTCCAATCACTTTTTTAATTTGAATAGAAAGTGGTCTAAATAGCAGTACTATTTCTAGTATCATTAGTAGGAGTATAACACCAAATAGGAGATATTCAATTTGTTTAAGTTTTCTAACTTTTTGAGAACTAATGCCATCATATGTATTTACAATACCATCCATTTTTTTTAAAAATGTTTGTTCATTATCAATTAATTTTTGTGAAACTTGCTCAATAACTTTATATGATAAATTACCAGACTGCTCTAAAATTTTGACAGCTTGTGTCATCTGTTTAAATTCTTTATCAATGCTAGAAAATAATTGCATTATGGTATCATTAGTTTCTTCTGGTATCTCAAGGGCATCATTACCATATTGCAATGCATTATGAGACGTTTTCCAGAGTGCTGCGGTGGCGTTAATACTTTCAAGTATATAATCACTATTAGTAGATGGGTAATCATTTTTTAATAGTAATACTTCTTTCACAAGCTTTTGGCTCAATGCACGTTGTCTTCCAGCAATATTAATGACTTTAGAATCACTAAGTTGTGTATTAAGGTGAAGTTGAATTAAAACTTGAGCACAGATTACTATTACTGCAATGGCAGCAAATGCAAGTAGATACCGTGTTTTTATTTTTAGAAAAATGGCAGTATCTAATGAATCTTTAGGGACAGATGTAGCCATTATATTTTTTTTAATCAATATCTTTTAAAGCACTTTGCACTAATGCAAGTGCATTTTGAGAGAGCGGTAGCTTGAGAGCTGCATTATGACCTTTTTGAGACATTTTCCTCCAAGTTTTTTGAACAATATCAATAGTTTTTTCATCAGAATGTTTTGCAGCAAAAGGCTCAAAATAAAACTCTAGAAAAACCAAGCATATCACGTCTTCAAGTGCTTGTGTGTCTGGATTTTTTTTAAGTCGTTTTTTTTGTAAGAGTGAAGATACTTCTTCTATAGTTATATGATCATATTCTATAGATTGTAAAATTTTAGAGGCTTCACTTGCGTGAAATTTTTTGAGATCCTGTCTCCATTTTAAATATCCAACACGATCCATAGGGTAGGAGTCTCTGGCAATCTCCCATCTTTTTATATGTTGACATCTAGCGGCAAGCTGTAAAGATTCTGAGGCTTCAGGTAAAAACATATTGAGTTTATCTGTCATACGTATTCCGTACAATACTTCTTTAGGATATTCCTTACCGTTATACAATTCGGTATTTGGGTCTTGCGCATTTGCTTTGTCAAAAAGAGCAAAGGCTTCTAATAGTTTATCAGTAGTTGCCATTCTAAGATTTTAAACGAATATACAACGTCATAGCATAGCTATAACAATGAAGGTCTATAATTTTTATTGTACTAGATAATGTGTGTTGTGCGCAAACCGCTTTCGCGAAAGCGTATTACCTATTTCTTCTAATCTACAAACCCAACATACACAAAATCATCTTCTATCTTTACAGGATATGTTGCAATCGCGTCTAAACTTCCGTTAAGATTTTCTCCAGTTTTGAGCGAAAATGTATTTTTATGAAGTGGGCAAGCTATTTTTGCTTCCCCATTTTCTTCTCCTATCATTCCACGAGAAAGAACCATCTCCATCTTATGTGGACATAGGTTTTGACAGGCATACCAGGTACCTTCACGTTCAAAGTTAAAGACAGCGATTTGCTTGTCTTTATACTTTATACAAGCACCTCCATTTTTTGGAAACTTAGAGAGATGTGCCGCTTTAAACCAAGTGGTTACATCTTCATTTGATACCGTTTCAAAAGTATTTGCTATCATCTGTTTCTTTTTTAAAAATTAAGAGCGTGTTAAGCCCATTCTTTTGGCATTTTTTGGTCACGAAGCGATACAAACTCAATGTTCTCATCTTCCTCATCTGAGTTTATAAAGTGTGTGTAACGCTCACGTATTTCTGGAGTTTCTACAGCTTCTTTCCATTCACACTTATAGCTATCTACTAAGGCTTGCATCTCTTTGTCTAGTTCGTCTACAATACCTAAAGAGTCATTGATAATCACGTTTTGCAAGTATGTAATACCTCCTTCTAGTTTATCTAACCAAGGGGCTGTACGTTGTAGTGGTTGTGCCGTTTTTATGTAAAACATAATAAAGCGATCTACATATTTTATGGCCGTCTCTTTATCTACTTTTTCTGCTATAAGGAGTGCGTGTTTAGGGTTTGCACCTCCATTACCACCTACGTATACATTCCAGCCACCTTCTACAGCAATAAAGCCAAAGTCTTTTCCTCTAGCCTCAGCACACTCTCTAATACATCCAGAAACGCCTCCTTTAAATTTATGTGGAGAGCGTATTCCTTTATATCTATTTTCTATCTCAATAGCAAAACTCACGCTTTCGTCCATCCCATATCTGCACCAAGTAGAACCTACACAACTTTTTACAGTACGTAATGATTTTCCATAGGCTTGACCTGTTTCAAAGCCTTCTTCTATGAGTTCTTCCCAAATAAGAGGTAGCTCGTGTAGTTTTGCACCAAACATATCGATGCGTTGTCCCCCTGTAATTTTAGTATATAGGTCATATTTTTGGGCGATACGCCCCATTGCAATAAGTTGCTTAGGTGTAATCTCTCCGCCAGCTACCCTAGGCACTACAGAGTAGGTGCCGTTACGTTGTATATTTGCTAAGTAACGATCGTTACTATCTTGTATAGTCTCTTGTCTATTTGCTGTTTCATTATAAATACTTGCAAAAATAGAAGCAACAACAGGTTTACAAACCTCACATCCATTACCCTCCCCAACAAGGTCTAATAGATTATTATATGAGGTAACTTTCTTAGTCTTTACAATATCAAATAACTCTTGACGTGAGTAATTAAAATGCTCACAGATACGTTCTTTTACTGTTTTGCCTAGTGTTTTAAGGCTTTCTTTAACGAGATCTGTAATCATAGGTTTACAACCACCACAGCCTGTTCCGGCTTTGGTAGCTTTTGCAACTTCTTTTACAGTCTCATTGCCATCATCTATGACAGAACAGCAAACTTGCCCTTTTGTGATCGCTTCACAAGAACAGATAACAGCTTCATCTGGCAAGTCTATCACACTACCAAAAGCAGAGCCGCCACCTTCACCTCGTGATCCCACGATAAGCTCTTCGGCATTATCGGGTAGTGGCATATTGTTAATGTACATTTGGTGTAAAATTCCATAATCCTCAGCATCACCCACCATAATTCCACCTAATAAGGTTTTACCATCGTGACTTACATTGATACGTTTGTATACACCTTTTGTTTTATTTTCATAAATAATAGAAAGCCCTTTATCTGCTGGCATATAAGGTTCTCCAAAACTTGCTACATCTACACCTATAAGTTTTAACTTAGTAGACATATCTATAGAAGACTTCATCACAACATCATTTTTGTGTAAAATCTGATTTACCGCTACTTCTGCCATTTCATATCCAGGAGCTACAAGTCCATAAATCATTTGATTGTACAGTGCTACTTCTCCAATGGCATAAATGTTAGGGTCAGAGGTTTGCATTTTTTCATTTACAACGACTCCACCTCGTATTCCTACATTAAGATCACAACGTTTTGCAAGCTCATCACGAGGTCGTATTCCTGCCGAAATTACTAGCATATCTACTTCTAATGAATCATCTTCGCCAAAATCCATTCCAGTAATTTGCCCTTCTCCTATAATCTTATTGGTAGCTTTTGCAGTGTGTATGTGTATACCTATATTTTCAAGAGTGAGTTGTAGTACATTACTACTTCTTTTGTCTAACTGTCTAGGCATTAACTTAGGAGCAAATTCTACTACGTGAGGCTCTAATCCCATATCCATTACTGCCTTTCCTGCCTCGAGTCCTAGCAGACCGCCTCCTAAAATGGCTGCTTTGGGATTATTTTTTTGGGTTTTTAACGCTTTGGCAAAAGCGAGCATATCTTCAAGATCTTCTATCGTTCTGTATACAAAAACACCTTTTTTCTCTACACCAGAAATGGGCGGAACAAAGGGGGATGAGCCTGTAGCAAGAATTAATGTGTCATACGTGTAGTTTGAGCCACTAGCAGTTTCTACAGATTTAGAATCTCTATCAATGTCTGACACATATTCGTTGCAAATAAGATCAATATTATGCGTTTCATACCAAGATCTAGGAGCTAGCTCTAAGGCTTTTGCATCTTGATTTTCAAAATAACTACTAAGATGTACACGATCATATGCAACACGAGGTTCTTCACCAAAGACAATGACTTTATATAATGCACTCTCTGGTTGAGCGACAAATTTTTCACAAAATTTATACCCTACCATTCCATTTCCTACTACTACTATCGTTTTCATACGTATTTAGTTTGATACCAAAAATAAGTATAAATACGTATTATTGAAACATTTTTAATTTAATAATTATGTAGTTTAATTGCAAAATTCATAATTGTATTATAGGTTTTTTAAAAAAATAAAGATGTTACCTCACACTATTACTGGTACTATTACTATAGATGATTTTCTCATTACTATTAAGTGTCATTATATATAGTATACAAAATTTGTATATTACTTACTTTACAATCAATAGATAACTTATATATGTGTGTTGTAATAGCTCTTTTTATTCTTTCATAATTAAGCATCCTAATTATATATAATAACACTTTTATATAGTCTTATCATAGTTCTATACTGTTTACATATTGTAATATTTGTAATATAAATATCATTTTTTCATAAGTCTCAATTTTTTAACACTCATTTTTTACAACTTCATAAAAATACGTATTAATACTTATTTTTATAACTTATAAGTACGTATTAATACTTTGTGTTTTTTATTTTTGATTCGTAATAGAATATTAACGCAATAAAATTCTTTCTAAAAATGAAAACGATAATAACTAGAGTGACATTCATTGTACTAGCAGCTTTTTTTATGGTTGCTTGTGGTGAAAAAGACACTAAACCAGCAGTAGTTAAAGAGGTTGAAGAAACCAAAACAGTTTCAAAAACTAAAAAATTAGAATTAGAAAAAAAGCAGCTTACTTTCGGATTTATAAAGCTTACGGATATGGCTCCTTTAGCTATTGCAAAAGAGTTAGGATACTTTAAAGAAGAAGGTCTGTATGTAAAAGTTGAGGCTCAGTCAAACTGGAAAAACATATTAGATCGTGTAATCGATGGACAACTTGATGGATCACATATGTTAGCTGGACAGCCTATAGCTGCTGGTATAGGTTTTGGTCGTAGTGCAGACTTAGTAACTCCTTTTTCTATGGACTTAAATGGAAATGGTATCACAGTTTCAAACGATGTATGGAAAAAAATGAAACCCAATGTTCCTTTAGGAGACGATGGGAAGCCATTACATCCTATTAAAGCAGATGCGCTTAAACCTGTAATTAAAGAATATAAAGACAAAAATGTACAATTCAATATGGGAATGGTGTATCCTGTTTCTACACATAATTATGAGATACGTTATTGGCTTGCAGCAGCAGGTATTAACCCTGGAATGTATACAAAAGCAAATACACAAGGGCAGATTGATGCAGAAGTATTATTATCAGTAACACCTCCACCACAGATGCCACAAGCATTACAGTCTGGAAGTATACTTGGGTATTGTGTAGGTGAGCCTTGGAATCAACAAGCCGTTTCTAAAGGTATTGGTGTGCCAGTAGTAACAAACTACGATATCTGGAAGAACAATCCAGAAAAGGTATTTGTAATGACAAAGAAATTTGTGGAGGATAACCCTAACACTACCCTAGCTATTACAAAGGCATTAATAAGAGCTGGAAAATGGCTAGATGATCCTTCTAATAGATTAGAAGCTGTAAAAATACTTTCTAGACCAGAATATGTAGGTGCTCCAGAAGATGTGCTTGCAAACTCAATGACTGGAACTTTTGAATTTGAAAAAGGAGATAAAAGAAGTATGCCAGACTTTAATGTGTTTTATAAATATGATGCAACATATCCATTTTACTCAGATGGTATATGGTTTTTAACTCAAATGCGTCGCTGGGGACAAATCACAGAAGCAAAACCTAAAGAATGGTATAGTGAGACCATAAAAGATATTTACCGTCCTGATATCTGGAAAAAAGCTGCAAACTTACTTGTAGAAGAGGGTCAAATTCCAGCATCAGACATACCTGATACAGATGGATATAAACCTGCAACTACTGAGTTTATAGATGGAAAATTGTATGATGCAAAAGATCCAATAGGTTATGTTAACAGCTTTTCAATAGGAAATAAGGATTAAGTTATAATTTATTAAACAGAACCAAATTAAAGGTTATGGGGCAAGATATCACGTTAAAAGAGAAAAGTCAAAGAACATCAATTTTGAAACCTGTTATTTCAAAAATCACAACTGTTTTTAAACAAGAGAAGATGTTTGAATCGCTAAAAAAATTAGGGATTACAGTACTATCAATTACTTTATTTATAGGATTATGGCATTTAGGATCTAAAGCGCTTTATAATAAAGAGGCAAACTTTACAATAGCAAAAGCACTAGAAGATCAAGGTCAAGCAGCAGCAGATGCCGTTCAAGCTTGTATTGCATCTGGTGATAGTAGTTGCCAGCCTAACACTTTACCATCTCCATCACAAGTGTGGACCTCATTACTTGCGTTAATAGATGACTATTATATAATAAAGCAAGATAAAATAGACGACGCTATTGAAAACGCTCCTTTAAATGCAGAAATACGTCAATTTAACATAGATAATGCAGCACAAATTGCAGCAGGTGATATAGAAGCAAGACAAGAGATAGAATATACAGGACGATCTTCTTTCTTAGATATCGTAGTAACTAGTATTAAAACAGTATTTGCTGGTTTTTTACTTGCATTATTCATTGCAGTTCCTATAGGTATTATTATAGGGCTAAGTCCTTCTTTGAGAAACGCATTTAATTGGTTTATTCAAATATTTAAACCTGTGTCACCAGTGGTTTGGTACTTATTAGTTTTTATGATTGTAAAGACTTTATACATAGGAAATAGTTCAGATAACTCATTTGTAATATCCTTTATAAGTGTTGGATTATGTGCGATGTGGGCAACACTTGTAAATACAGCTATGGGAGTTGCTTCTGTAGATCAAGATTATATAAATGTGGCAAAGGTTTTAAAATTAGGAACCTTTCAAAAAATATTTAAGGTGATTTTACCATCATCTCTACCATTAATTTTTACCGGATTAAGGATTACACTTTCGGTAGCTTGGATGGTTCTTATTGCCATAGAACTTTTGGCTCAAAGTAAAGGGTTAGGGTTGTTTGTTTGGGAAGAATTTAATAATGGGGCAAATGATTCTAATGCAAAAATATTAGTCGCAATGTTTGTAATTGGTATTATAGGATTTTTACTAGATCGATTAATGTTAACTGTGCAAAATGCAGTGTCCTTTAATAAAGTAGAAGGAGTTTAAAAAGTTCTAGATTTTACGCTTTCGCGAAAGCATAAACAAACTCTTTTCATTAGAATAAACATTTATAAGAAACTAAGAACAAAACTACGTGCAAATGGCATATTTAGAACTAAATAATGTATGCAAGACCTATGATACAGATGTAGATAATACAGAAGTGTTATCTAATATAAATCTATCTATAGAAGAAGGAGAATTTGTAGCTATTGTAGGATTTACTGGAAGTGGAAAAACTACGTTAGTAAATCTTATTAATGGACTATTAAAACCTACAAGCGGAGAAGTTCTTTTTAAAGGAGTTCCTGTACAAGGTACAAGCCACGAGAGAGGAGTAGTTTTTCAAAATTACTCATTATTACCTTGGTTATCTGTAGGGCAAAATGTATTAATGGCTGTAAAGGAAGCATTTCCTAATAGAGGGAAAGCGGTATGGAAGCGCAAAGCAGCACATTATATTGATATGGTAGGCTTAACACCAGCAATTAATAAATTACCAAAAGAATTATCTGGAGGAATGCGACAGCGTGTAGCTGTAGCAAGAGCCTTATCTATGAAACCAGATATGATAATTATGGATGAACCACTAGGGGCTTTAGACGCCTTAACTAGAGGAACACTACAAGATCAAATTTTAAATATTTGGGGAAAAGATAAACGCACTGCTTTGTTAATTACAAACGATGTAGATGAAGGCATTTATATGGCAGATAGAATTATTCCTCTACGACCAGGGCCTAATGCAACTTTAGGACCCGAATTTAAGATAGAAATAGAGAGACCTAGAGATAAAACGGCGCTTAATGATAATCCTACATTTAAAAAGATCAGAAATGAGATTATAGAATATTTAATGGATATAGGAGATGAGCGCAAGTCAGTTTCTCTAACAGAGTATATTCTTCCAGATGTTAGTCCAAAACATTATGTAGCATAAAAAGAGTAGATCGTATGAATGCAATAAATACAAAACAGAATTTAGCAACAGATAATGTGATTTTTAACTCATCTAATGATGTAATGTTAGATTTATCTGAGCTCAAAAAAGTATATCCTACTCCTAAAGGTGATTATATAGTTCTTGAGAATCTAAACCTCAAGATTATGAAAGAAGAGTTTGTCACTATCATAGGTCATTCTGGTTGTGGGAAAACAACAATGTTGTCTATGATCGCTGGATTAAATCCTATTTCTGGAGGAAGTATAGCAGTGTTAGGAAAAGGGATTAAAGGTCCAGGTCCAGATAGAGGAGTTATTTTTCAATCTCCAAGTTTAATGCCTTGGATGACAACGTTAGAAAATGTGATGTTGGGAGTAAACCAAGTTTTTGGTCACGTTTCAAAAAAACAACGTCAGGATATTGCAAAGTACTACTTACATAAAGTAGGTATGGAAGATTCTTTTAATAAAAAAGCAAAAGAGCTTTCACAAGGAATGCAACAACGAGTAGGAATTGCTAGAGCATTTGCAATAAAACCAAAGGTATTATTACTAGATGAACCTTTTGGAATGCTAGATTCCTTAACTCGTGGAGAATTACAAGATATCCTAATAGAAGTATGGAATAAAGAAAAAATTACAGCTGTAATGATTACACACGATGTAGATGAAGCTATTTTTCTTGCAGATCGTGTGGTAATGATGACAAGTGGTCCTAGAGCAAAAATAGGTGACATCTTAGATATTAATTTTGATAGACCTAGAACAAGAAAATCAGTATTAGATCACGATGATTATTACACATATAGAAAACACTTAATAGACTTCTTAGAACACTAAAAAACTAACTAAAATCATTTTAAAATTAGAGCATTATGAGAGATAAAATAATATATATATTCATATTCTGTATTAGTATTCAATTTGTAAAAGCACAGTTTACTCTTGATGGTCAGTTAAGACCTAGAACAGAGTATAGACACGGTTTTGGATCACTTATAGCAGAAGATGCAGAACCTGGATTTGCCGTTTCTACAAGAGCTAGATTAAATGCGGGGTTTAAACAAGAAACCTATGAATTTTACCTGAGCTTACAAGATGTTTTAGTCTGGGGAGAAAATAGACAGCTTTTGCCAGATGATGAAAACAACTCTTTTGCTGTTTTTGAAGCTTGGGCAAAAATCAAGTTAGGTAACGGATGGTCTACAAAACTAGGTAGACAAATAATTGCGTATGATGATCAGCGTATTTTTGGAGGAGTAGATTGGACACAACAAGCTCGTAATCACGATGCCGCTTTATTAAAGTACAACAAAGAAAGCTTCTCACTTGATGTAGGTCTGGCTTTTAGTCAAGATTTTGACAATCCAGCAGGATTTCAATCTGTAGGAAATACATTTAATACATTAGGTTTCTTTACATATAAAACAATGCAATATGCTTATGTAAAAAATAAGTGGGATAACTTAACAGGGAGCTTTTTATTATTAAATAACGGTTTTCAAAATTTTGATGATGCAGGTAATGGAGATGGTGTAAGTAACTTACAAACTTTAGGAACGCATTTAAATTATAAAAAAGACAAGTTTAACGCAACTCTTAATGCATTTTTACAAACTGGAGAACGTCAAGGTGAGCTAGATGTAAAAGGAGCACATCTTTTAGGTGTTGAATTAGGGTATAAAACATCAGATAAAGTTACTTTAGGACTAGGAGCAGAGCTCATAAGTGGTAATGATGGAGAAGATGCTGGAGAAACAGGAGCTTTCTTTCCTTTATTTGGAACAAACCATAAATTTAATGGATTTCTAGATTATTTCTATGTAGGAAATCACACAAACTCTGTAGGTCTTTTTGATGTACACGCTAGTGCAAAGTTTAATACAGGTAAAGGGTCAAGTCTATTAGTTAAAGTGTTAAACTTTAGTGGAGCAGAAGAACTACCTAGTGGTGATAAAGCCCTAGGAACAGAAATAGATCTTGTATTCTCTAAAAAATTTAAAGGATATACACTAGCAGCAGGATACTCACATATGTTTGCTAGTGATGGATTATATGAATTACAAGGAATTGCAGAAGATGATGCAGCAAGTCTTCAAAACTGGGCTTGGTTACAAGTAACCTTTAAACCAAAATTTTTAAATACAAGTAATTCAAAATAGTGAATTAAATACTTGTTCATTGTTTGGGTCATTAGTATGCTTTTGCTCTAATGACCCTTTTTTTAATATTTTATCTTATTTTAAATCCTGTATCTTTGTAGGTATAATTACTTAGAATTGAAAACAACAATAGTATTAACAGATGATCACTCTATTGTAAGAGATGGTATACGGTCTCTTCTTGAAACAGAAAATGATTTAGAAGTTATAGGGGAGGGATCTAATGGTCTTGAAGCTATAGAGTTAGTTCAGAGTAAAAAGCCAGATATTCTTATTATAGATATTCGTATGCCAGAGCTTAATGGTATAGAAGCCGTATCGCAACTAGAATTAGACACACTACCTACAAAGTGCATTATTCTATCTATGCACGATAGTGAAGAGTATATCCTTAAATGTATACAAGCTGGAGCTAAAGGGTATTTACTTAAAGATACTGGTAAAGTAGAATTCTTGAAAGCTATTCATACTGTTAAAAATGGAGGCACCTATTATAGTGGTGATATTTCTCAAGTTTTAGTCAATAACCTCCTAAATTCTGAAAAACCTAACATTACTCCTCAAAAAAAAGTAACGACAAAGACTCCTTTTGATTTAACAAAAAAAGAGCTTCAGGTTTTGTTACTCGTTTTAGAAGGGTTTACAAACCAACAAATCTCTGAAAAACTTAATAATAGTAAACGCACTGTTGAGACGCATCGTTTTAATTTAATGCGTAAAATGGAAGTTAAAAACCTTTTAGACCTTTCAAAAAAAGCGCAAGCAAATAATTTAATATAAGGATTTTTTTATCCGCTTTTGCAAAAGCGGATATACTGTTATAATCACCATTTCTGAGGTGATTATTACAGATGATTTTTTAATAAGTAGCATTAAGATTTTTCTGTATTAAACTATATTCAATAGATTATGTAGATTTTTAATGATCTCAAGAATTTTCTTCAAACTATTGCGATATATGCACTACGTATAAATACGTATTTTATTATTTTGCTATATCTTTTTATTATAAAGAAGAATTTGAAA
This sequence comes from uncultured Dokdonia sp., assembly GCA_938002835.1. Lineage (GTDB taxonomy): Bacteria > Bacteroidota > Bacteroidia > Flavobacteriales > Flavobacteriaceae > Dokdonia. Next base: position 26,785 of record CALKZS010000177.1, read on the forward strand.
GTATGCTCTCAAAAAAAGTACATAAAACAATTTGTTCATACTGTGGCGTAGGCTGTGGAATTGATGTTACAATAGATCATAAAGGTACTATTAACGTAGATGGTGATAACGATTATCCTGTAAATAAAGGAATGTTATGTTCTAAAGGGCGTAATCTTAATTATGTTGTTCAAGACACTACTGATAGAATCTTACATCCATCAATGCGCTGGAGTAAAAATCACCCTATGCAACAAGTATCTTGGGATACGGCTTTTAAAAGAGCGGCTGCCGTTTTTAAAAGTATCATAGATAAACACGGTCCTGATAGTGTAGGATACTATGTGTCTGGGCAATGTCTTACAGAAGAATATTACTTAGTAAATAAAATTGCAAAAGGATTTATAGGGACTAATAATGTAGATACAAATTCACGTTTATGTATGAGTTCTGCAGTAGTGGGCTATAAAAAAACATTAGGTGAAGATTCTGTACCTATAGCATATGCAGATATAGAACTAGCAGATACGTTTTTAATTGCTGGTGCAAATCCAGCTTGGTGTCACCCTATTTTATATAGAAGACTCGAAAATCACAAAACAGAAAACCCTACTGTAAAAGTTATTGTAGTAGATCCTCGTAAGACACAAACAACAAGCGCTGCAGATTTACATTTACAGATTTTACCAGGAACAGATGTTATTCTTTTTAATGCCATAGCGAGATGGCTGATTGATAAAAAGAAAATAGATAAAAACTTTATAAAAAAACACACAACAGACTTTGAGGCCTGTAAAGAGAGTGCTTATTCATTATCACTATCACAAGCAGCAAAAGAATGTGGTATTACTGTTGCTCAAATAAAGAAAGCTGCTCAATACATAGGTAATGCAAAACGCTTTATATCTATGTGGACAATGGGGTTAAATCAAAGTGTAATAGGGGTATCAAAAAATGTCGCTTTACTCAACCTTTCATTGTTAACAGGACAGATAGGAAAACCTGGTTGTGGTCCATTTTCACTCACTGGTCAGCCCAATGCAATGGGAGGAAGAGAAGTAGGAGGAATGGCAAGCTTGCTTGCGGCTCATAAAAACTTAAATAGTTCAGAAGACAGAGAAGAAGTCGCTAGATTTTGGGGAGGAGGAGATATAAGTCCAAAAGAAGGATATACAGCAACAGAAATGTTTGATGCACTTGATAGTGGTAAACTTAAGGCAATATGGATTATTTGTACAAATCCAGTAGTGAGTATGCCTAATGTCCATAAGATAGAAAGAGCATTAAAAAATGCTCCTTTTGTCATTGTTCAAGATATTTCTCATAACTCAGAAACCACAAAATATGCAGATTTACTATTGCCAGCCGCAGGTTGGTTAGAAAAAGAAGGAACAATGACTAATTCTGAACGTAGAATAAGCTATTTACCTAAAGTAATTGATGCTCCGGGAGAAGCACTACCAGATGCCGAAATTTTATGGCGCTTTGCTCAAGAAATGGGATATCAAGGATTTGATTATAATGAGGCAAGTGAAGTATATGATGAACATTGTCTTCTCACAAAGAATACTAATATTGATATCTCAGGATTATCCTATCATAGACTTAAAAATGAGGGAAGTTTTCAATGGCCAGTGCCTCATACTTCACATTCTGGAACTCCTAGATTATTTGAAGATTTAATATTTTACACAAGCGATAAGAAAGCCCATTTTAATGCTCCTCAGAGTATTTATAATACTTCAGAAAAAACAGATAATGATTTTCCGCTTATTCTTAATACAGGCCGTGTTCGAGATCAATGGCACACACGAACTAAAACTGGAAAAGTTAAAAGATTACTCACACATATTCCAGAACCCTTTTTAGAAATTAATATGGTAGATGCCTATCTACGTAAATTAAAAGATGGTGATGTAGCACTTATAAAAAGTAGGAGAGGAGAAGTACAGGTAAAAATAAAAGTAAGTACAGATATTAGAGAACACGTTGTTTTTTTACCAATGCACTGGGGTAAAGTACTCAATAATGATTTTGGAAGAGCTAATAATCTTACGAATGATCTTGTAGACCCTATATCAAAAGAACCAGATTTTAAATACTGCGCTGTTCAAGTTGAGAAGTATGTAAAACCTAAACAAAAAATAATCATTATAGGGGCTGGTGCTGCTGCATATCGATTTGTGCAAAGTTATAGAGAAAAAAATGAGATTGATGAGTTACACGTTTTCTCGAAAGAGAAAGATCCATTTTATAATAGAGTATTACTTCCAGAATACGTAAGTAAAGAGCTTTCTTGGGAATCACTAGAAAAACTTAAAAAAGGCGAACTACAAAAGCTAGATATTAACCTACACCCAGGAAATGGAATTACCTCTGTAGATGCCACGTTAAAAAAGGTAGTAGATGCAAATGGAGTTACTCATATCTTTGATTTATTAATAATGGCCACTGGAAGTAGGGCATATGTACCTACAGAAGTGCCAAAAGGTGCTCAAGGTAGGTTTACAATGCGAGAGCGAGGTGATGCAGACAAATTAAACGCATATTTATCTAATACTGGTTTAGAAGCAAACCAACAACACGTTGTTATTGTAGGAGGTGGATTGTTAGGTCTTGAACTTGCTGCAGCTCTTAAAAAAATAGATATCAATATCAGTATTGTACAGCGTGCACCACGATTAATGGAGCGTCAACTAGATAGAGTTGCTAGTAGATTACTTGCCGAAGATGTTAAAGAGCTTGGCATTGAATTATTTTTTGATAATGAGGTTAGTACTGTTTTTGAAGAAAAACATACACCTAACTCACTATTAGTAAACCTTAAAACAGGTAGGACAATACAATGTAATGCTATTGTATACGCCATAGGAACAAGACCTAATATTGAACTAGCAAAGAAAGCAGGAATAAAAACACGTCGTGGGGTTACGGTAAACTCTTATTTGCAAACGAGTGATCCTTCTATTTTTGCTCTAGGTGAAATAGCAGAATATAATAACTCACTCTTTGGTATTACTTCTGCAGCAGAACAACAGGCAGATACCGCTGCAAATTATATTTTAGGTAATTATAGCAGTATTTATAATGGATCTGTATTAATGAATATACTCAAATTTGAAAACCTTGACCTCTGTAGTATTGGAATGGTTAATGTACCAGATGGAGACGATAGTTATGAGGAAATCATATTGATGGACGTAAGCAAGCGTTTTTATAAAAAGTGTATCGTTCAAAATGACACCTTAAAAGGTGCTATTTTAATGGGTGATAAAAATGAGTTTGCAGAGTTTAAAAGACTTATTGAAGATGAAATAGAACTTTCTGAAAAGCGCAATGAACTTTTAAGAGGGACTTCACAAACAGAACCACTAAAAGGCGAATTAGTATGTTCCTGTAGTCAAGTGGGAGCTATTAATATAAAAGAAGCCGTACAAAACGGTTGTACAGACTTTACTAAATTATGTTCTCAAACAGGAGCAGGTTTGGGATGCGGTAGTTGTAAACCAGAAATTAAAGAAATTCTTAGTCAAGCATTACAAGAAAAATAAATAGTACTTTATGAATGACGATTTGCATAGAATATTGATTAAAGGAGGTGTTACCTCTCCAGGAGAACTTAAAGATATAATTAGTATGTTAGAAGCTGGAGGTCTTAAAGAAGTACACTTTGGGTCTAGACAAGATTTATTATTTCCACTACAAGATATTTCGCAAGAGACATTAGAAAGCATATCTGAATTTAATACTGATATTATAGATAACCGTAGTTTTCAAAACGTAGTTACTTCATATGTATCTGCAGATATTTTTGATATGACATATTGGCTCAAGGGGTCAACATATCTATATATATTAGAAGGGTTTAATTTTTTATCAACTTTAAAAATTAATATTACAGATCCTAAACAACGTATAGTTCCTCTTTTTAATGGAAATATAAATTTTATAGCGTCAGAAAGTGAAGACTACTGGTATGTGTATATTAAACTACCACATTGGGAAGCAGGTGCATACTACCCAGTATTAATTTATAGTTGGGATATTACAAAGATCTGTAAAGCGATAGAATCAATATATGAAGATGTAGTAGATATAGAAGAATTGTTCTTTATACTTAGTAAACAAGTAGATACTAATAATAAAGCCATAGAGAAACCTCTTGATATTCCTTATATCACATTTCCGTATTATGAAGGAATGAATCGTATGGGTATTGATCAATATTGGCTAGGTCTTTACTGGCGAAATAATAAATATGACCTTACTTTCTTAAAAGATTTTTGTGGTTTTTGTCTTGATAATAATATTGGTAAAATCTGTATCACTCCTTGGAAATCATTAATCATAAAAGGAATGAAAAAAGAAAGTAGACCTGAGTTGGAACACTTTTTAGGAGAAAGAGGTATAAATATACGTCATTCACAACTTGAAATGAACTGGCATATTCCTGTAGATGATGTAGAAGCCTTAGATTTAAAAAAATATCTAGTACGTAGTTTTGATCAAAATGATATTAGTACCTATGGATTAACTTTTGGTATTAGTAATGATGTAGGTAAGAGGTCACATTTTGCTTCAGTAATTGTAGAAAAAAACAATGCTCCCACAATCGTAAAAGATTTTGACGTACGACCTACTTATAATGTATTACATTTTGAGAATTTTGATCCTAATACGCAAAGCTATAAACCATATGCTCAAGATGTCGATAAGATAGAATTACCTGGTTTATTAATGGAACTTAGTAAGAAATATTTTACGCAATTAAAGAAAGTATCCACTAAAATAATTACTGAAGAGACTACATCATCTAAAGAATTGCAAGCTGTATATCAGTGTAAACATTGCCTCACAATATATGACCAGAATTATGGAGATATATCTGCAAATGTTGAAGTAGGCACTTTATTTACAGATCTTTCTGAAGGCTATAAATGTCCAGTTTGTGATAACCCCAAAAGTAGTTATGAAGAGATAGAAATGTCTTATACAGTATAACGCTTTCGCGAAAGCGTAAAAACTACCCACCTATAGTAATCATACTTCGATTATGAGAGTGCGTTTCTACTTTATTGAACTTTTCTGGAGTATCTAGTCCGTTGCGTATTTTCTTTTTAGACAACATCACTTTTTGAATAATAGGTTTAATATCTCCATTATTTCTATATGTTGCAAGTAAATCTGTTTCGGTAGTAGAAAACAAACAGCCTTTTAACTGACCATTAGCGGTAAGTCGTATACGATTACAACTATCACAAAATGGGTTTGTCACAGAGCTTATTACAGCAAAGCTACCTTTGTATTCTTTAATTTTATAGTTTTTTGCAGTGTCATTTTTTGCATCTTTAATACGCGTGATTTCATCAGGTTTATACGCTTTATAGACACTAGATAAGATATCTTCTAGACTAACAAGCTTCTCAATGTTCCAGGTATTACCGTCAAAAGGCATAAACTCTATAAACCTCACTTGTATCGGTAGTTTTTTTGTAAGTTCAATAAATAGTATAATTTCTTGATCATTGATGCCTTTTATAAGTACACAATTGACTTTAACCTCAAAGCCTTCGGCAATGAGTAGTAATATATTATTGTAAACTTTTGTAAAATAGTCTCTTCTTGTAATCTGTTCATTTTTTTCTACTTCTAGAGAATCAAGACTAATATTTACTGTTTGTAGTTTTGCTTTCTTAAAATGATCGATATATCGATCTACAAGTATACCGTTTGTGGTAATACATAGTACAGTTTGAAGTGTTGCTAGTTTTTCTAAAATAACAGGAAAATCTTTTCTCACTAGAGGTTCACCGCCGGTAAGTCTAATTTTTGTAACACCTTGATCTACAAATATTTTTGCGATATTAAAAATCTCATCTGTAGTCATAATATGTGCTTTAGGAGAAAGCGTGATTCCTTGGGAAGGCATACAGTACGTACATCTTAAATTACATCTTTCTGTAATCGAAATACGTAAATACGTGTGTTTTCTAAAGTGTAAATCTGTGAGTATGTCTTCTTGTATATTCATATATCGTGACGGGCGCCTTTTAGAATATTAAACACGTGTAAAACAGCAGGAAATATGGCATCCATAGATTCTCTAGCTCCATTTGTAGAACCAGGTAATGCAAGTACAAGTGTGTTTTTAATAGTACCAGCAATGCTACGTGATAACATAGAGTATGGCATTCTATCTTGTCCATAAGCTCTTATAGCTTCTTCAATCCCTGGAATTTTACGATCGAGTAGAGGTAGCAACGCTTCAGGAGTCACATCACGTTTAGAGAGCCCTGTACCGCCTGTATAAATAATGAGATCTACACCCTTTTTTTGAAATGCTATAGCTTTGTCTTGAATGTCTTTTACTTCATCTGGTATGATAACATAATTAGATATAGTCACTTGTGATTCTTCCAGCTTTTTGATAATTGCTTTTCCTGCTTTATCTTCTTTTTTTCCCGCAGCAATAGTATCAGAGCACACAATAACAGCCGCCGAGATAGATCTTGTGAATTTGTCTTTATAGCTAGATTTCCCTCCTTGTTTACTTAGTAATTTAATACTACTAATCTCAATATTTTTATCAATAGGTTTTAGCATATCATACATATTGAGAGCAACAATGCTGGCACCGTGCATAGCTTCTACTTCGACCCCTGTTTTGTAAATCGTTTTTACAGTAACTAAAATGGTAATGTTTAGATCATTAATCTCATACGTAATTCCAGTGAACTCAATAAGTAAAGGATGACAATCTGGTAGTAGTTCGGGTGTTTTTTTAACACCCAAAAGACCAGCCGCTTTACTCATCGCAAATACATCACCTTTAGGAACGGTACCTTCTTTAATTGCTTTTATGGTTTCTAAACTACCTACACTTACAATAGCTTGAGCAGTTGCCACACGAAGTGTATGTTGTTTTGCTGTGATGTCTACCATTTTACTATGTATTTACTTTCCATTGATGTGTGTGATCTTTAAAAACCTCTTTACCAAAAACTGGTAAATCTGCCTTTATAGCTTCTATAATATATTCAATAGCTTTAAAAACTACTTTTCTTCGTGGTGCAGAGACAAATACAAAGAGACATATTTCTCCTACTTTTACCTCTCCTAAACTATGATAAATATGCATACAGGTGAGATCATATTTTTCAAATGTTTTCTCTCTTATTTCAGCACAGGCAACGTTTGCCATTTCTTCATAAGCTGTATAGATGATAGCCTCTACTTCCTTATTATTTACTTTATCGGCTCGCACCTGACCTAAAAAAATAGAGTGCGCTCCTATTGTTGTTTTAGATTGATGATTTGCAATAGCTGTTGCAATAAAATCTGAAGGGATAGGACCTTCTTTAAAAATATTTTTTACCATAGATATTATTTTTTATCGCTTTCGCGAAAGCGTGACAGCATCTTCATAAACTGTATGCAAATGATCTAATAGGGTAGCAGCACCTTCTTGTAAACTCTTACAGTCTGAAAAACCAGCGTTCTCTAAAATTTTGACGGCTTGTTTACTACGCATTCCTGATTGACAAAACACAATATATGTTTGATCTCTTGAAAGCTCGTAAAGCCTATTTAATAATGCGTTTAACGGTATATTAATCACTTTTTTAGACTGTATGCAAGGTTGCTCGTGTGACTCGCGTACATCTATAAAGTGAATGTTATTTAATGAATGTAGTGTAACTAGACTTACTTCATTAACCGTGTCACAGCGGTTATTATGCAGTTCTGTTAATGGTGATGTTTTTATTTTTTGAATGATCTGATCATTGCGAGAAATACTCACTGTATGCGACCTATTTGTTAATGAATCATAGCTATATAGTTTTCCAGCTAGAGGGGTTCCTATATTGAGAATTATTTTTAGTGCTTCAGTGGCTTGTAACGATCCTATAATTCCTGGTAAAACACCTAAAACACCTGTTTCAGAACAATTGGGTTGATTGATTACGGGCTCAGGAAAAAGACATCTGTAGGTAGCCGATTGTTTATAATTAAATACGGCAACTTGACCTTCAAATTTATATATAGCTCCATAAACAAAAGGTTTGTCCAGTAGTATACAAGCATCATTAATGAGATAACGTGTAGCAATTGTATCTGTACAATCTATGATGAGGTCATACTTTTTAAAGTGATCTATGATATTAGTAACTGTTAAACACTCTACATACGCATTAATACTTATATCGGGATTAAGTAATTTGAGTTGTTTTTGAGCCTCTATGACTTTGTAATTACCTATATTTTCTGAGGTATATAAAACTTGTCTTTGTAGGTTTGAGATAGAGATACGATCATCATCTATGATTCCTATAGTACCTATCCCTGCTGCAGTTAGATATTGAAGTACAGGACACCCCAAACCTCCAGCACCTACTACTAATATTCGTGCCTTGCTAAGTGTACATTGTCCTTCTATACCAACGTTTTCTAATGCTATATGTCTATCGTATCTATTCATTATCCACCTGCAAATGGAGGAAGCAATGCTATTTCTTCTCCAGTAATTGTATCTGAATCTATGGTGAGTTGTTGGTTTTGAGCAATTCTAAATGAAGCATTGTTTAATGCGGGGTATTTTGTAATTAAATGCTGTTTTAAATTTGCTATAGATTCTTTAGTTCTTATAATAGTTTCTTCGGTAGATCCTGTAATTTCTGCAATCTGACCAAAATAATATATTTTAATAGATATAGGTAAATGAGCTACATCTTGAGGAGTATTTATATTAATAAGCTGGTCTTTCATTGTATCTGGAATGTTTATGTGTTTTACTGCAGGTAGTTCATTTAAAAAGTGCATCATTTTGAGATGATTCTTTTCTATAAGTTTTTTACAAGTTGATAGACAGCCTTTTGTATAAAGACCTATCAAAGGCATTTTATAATCATTTGTTGTCGCAATGATGGCTTGGTGCTCATTTGTGTAGTTACTTATTAAAAACTTTAGCATATCTATTGTGATTAGCGGTATATCACAGCTTAGAACAAGATTGAGTGTTGTTTTGCTATATGATAAACCACTGTATAAACCAGCCAAAGGACCTTTGTTAGGATATAGGTCTTTCACAATAGATACATTTTTAATATTCTGATGTTGTATATGGTTACTCACTAGTAGTATCGTATCTGTAACTTGTATTGCAGTACCTATGATGTGATCTATAAATGTAGTGTCATTGTATAAGAGCATTGCTTTATCTTCTCCCATACGAGTGCTTTTACCTCCTGCAAGAATAATCGTGGTTATATGAGTGTCTTTATTTTTCAAAATAAAAATAACTTTAAAGAAGCCATCACTAATACTGTAGCAAGTGCATATTTAATATGGGTAACATTCATTTTTTTACTCCCTAGGTAGCTTCCTAAAATAGCTCCTACTATCACCAGTAAAACCATAATAGATGCGCAATTATCTAAGTATATACCTTGTGAAAATTGCCCTAATAGCCCTGCTATAGAATTCACCAAAATAAACAAAGCAGAAACAGCAGCAGCTTCTTTCATACTTCCCCAATGTAGCAAGAGAATGATGGGACTTAAGATAATACCACCTCCTATACCAATGAGCCCTGAAAGAAAGCCAATACTAGCTCCAATAAGTATAGACTGCCAGAAAATGATCTTTCGTTTTGTCTTTTTTTCTTTACCAAACACATTAAGGATTTTTAAAAGACTGCATAGTAGAAAAACACCTAAAACCTTCTTGTAGATATGAGGATCTAACTCTATTAAACCTCCTATAAATGCCATCGGTATGGAAGCAATAGATACATAGAAGAAAAGCTTCTTATTAAAAAAACCTGCTCTGTAATAGTAAAAAAATGAAATACCCGCTACAAAAACGTTTAAAAGCAAAGCTGTAGGTTTTATATTGTCTGGAGCTACTGAAAATAAAGACATTAGTGCTAAATAACCGCTAGCCCCCCCGTGACCTATACTACTGTATAAAAAGGCAGTAATAGGTAGAAGGCATAAAAAAAGCCAGTAATATGTGCTATCAATATTCATTAAATATCTAATTGTGATAATTGTCCATCTAGAAAATCCCAACAGTTTTTATTTATAGTATCAAATATTTCGATGAGTTTTTTGCCATAAGGAGTAACAATGGTACCTCCTCCTTTTTTTCCTCCTATAGTTTTTGTCACAACAGTTTCTTTAGCAGCATTATTAACTGAATTTATTAAGTCCCAAGCTTTTTTATAAGACATATTTTCTGCCTTTGCAGCTTTAGATAAAGAACCTTCTCTTATGATAGCTTTTAATAAATGTACTCTTCCTTGACCTAGTAAAACGTGGTTCTCATTTTCGATCCAAATACGACTTTTAATACGATATGTACTCATAATGTTAGGGTAATATTATGGTTTTTACTACTTCGCCTTTAGTAATGGAAGATGTATGTTCATCAAGATATACAAGAGCATTTGCTTGCGCATAACTATATAACATTGCAGAGCTTTGCCCTTCTAATATGGTAACTCCATTATTGTTATAATATGCTTTTAAAAATTGAGCTCTATTTCCTTTCTTTTGAAAAGTAGATAAAGAAGGAAGATGTAGTCTAGATAGTGGAGCCGTGTTATTCCTAAGTGATGTATGTATATATGGATATACATAATTATAAAAACACGTAAGCGCAGCAGCTGGATTACCAGGTAATGCAAAAATGGCAACACCTTCTTTTTTTCCAAAATATAATGGCTTCCCAGGTTTCTGTTTTACTTTATAAAACAACTTCTCAACACATAATTCTTCTAAAGCGAGACTTACAAAGTCATAGTCTCCTACAGAGATTCCTCCAGTTATCACTACAATATCTGAAGACGCTATTGCATTTTTTATGGTATCTATAGTAGCCTGAAGATTATCTTTTACAATATTTATGTTGCAAGAAACATTTTGAGTAGCCTCTAAGGCTGTCTTAAGCATCATAGAATTACTTTCATAAATACTTCCTTTGGAAAGTGTATTTCCAGGTGTAATAAGTTCATTGCCTGTAACAACAATGTTGACACTAATTTTTGTGAAAACCTCAACTTTAGTAATTCCTAAACTAGCAAGATATCCAATGGCGGCAGCATTCAGCTTTGTTCCTGTATGTAATGCGATATTTCCTTGTTTAATTTGTTCTCCTAAAGGTCTTATATTTGAATTTGCAGTAATCGGGACATCGATAACAATTTTATTATTTAAAACAGTTACATTCTCTTGGGCAATAACAGCTTGCGTAGTATCTGGAACTTGAGCACCTGTAAATATGCGAACAGCTTCTCCTTTATGTAGTGATATTTCTGCGGGATCTCCAGCTTTTACCTCTCCTATTAAGGTATAAGGGGATTCGTCAGATATACAAATCGCATATCCATCCATTGCCGATTGATTGAATGGAGGTTGTGAGATGGGCGCAATGACATCTATGGCAAGTATTCTGTGAAGTGTATCTTCTAATGATATATATTCTGTACTAGAATATAATGTTACATTATTTAATAATATGTCTTGTGCCTCTTCTACAGAAATCATCACTACGAAGTCGTTATATTTTGTCAAATATAACGACTTCGTATAAAAAGATTATTATATAATTTACTCAAATCCAGTAGTTTTATTAATTTTTATAACTTTGATAAAAAGTGCCCTTTAATTTTAACAATTCTTGAACTAAAGGAGATTATAGCTAAAAATAAGGACAATGCAAATTTTCTATAAATTAGAATTTTATGTTATGTTTTTTTATCCATCCAGTCACGTGTCTAGTTCTTGCTTGAAAAGCTGGGCTACTAATGGAATATAGGTTTTCCATAATAATTAACAATTCTGGATGTACCCAATCTATTTCTGTACCTAGATGATATAAGGTGGTCAATGTATATGCTTTCACGGCTACTTTTTGGTCTGTAATAAGCCAGTCAAAGCCAGCAATTATCATTTGTTCTTTGTGTATGGGTTGTAACGCTTTTCGCGAAAGCGGATTTTGTTCTTTATAGTAAGATAATGCAAGTCTTTCACAGATTTTTGCCACTGGGCGCAATGCAGGATCTTGATATACAGTATGCATTTTTGATATGAAATCATCTAGATAAGGGAAGAGTAATGGTAGATTTTTTTTTGTTGCAAACTCTATAAGCCATCCAGCCTTTGGAGATCGTTTATCATCTACCATAAAAAGAATCTCTAGTAATAGAGGGAATAATTTTGGTTGTTCTTCAAGTAACCTAGCATAATAATCACGCTTTTTACGGCTATGGTCTACGTAATCTAGTTCCTTATATAATTGAGATGGTGTCACGTTTATTAAGCTACAATGTCTTGTATATGTTGAACTACTTTTGCGATTCCAGTACTTGCTTTTTCAGCAAAAATAGTGAGTTGTTTTCTATCTGAAATAGATGGATTAGGGTCTACAAAATAAGTATGCGCTGTTTCTTTTGCAAAATTAATAAGGCTTGCCGCAGGATATACCTGCATAGATGTCCCTACGATAATTATATAATCTGCCTTAGAAACAAGACTTGCTGCTTTATCGAGTAATGGTACTTGCTCACCAAACCATACGATATGGGGTCTAAGTTGCGACCCCTTTTTACATAGGTCACCTAGTTGTATGTCCTTTATCCACGGAACTACATCATTTTCGTCTTGAGTGCTACGAGCTTTGAGTAACTCACCGTGTAAATGAATAATTTGATTACTACCTGCACGTTCGTGAAGATCGTCTACATTTTGAGTGACGATATGTACATCATAGTCTTTCTCTAGTGTTACTAATACTTTGTGAGCTTTGTTAGGACTCACTTCAAGAAGCTGTCTCCTGCGATCATTATAAAATTTAAGAACAAGTTCTTTATTAGCTTTCCATCCTTGTGGAGAGGCAACCTTCATCACATCGTGACCTTCCCAAAGGCCATCTGCATCTCTAAAGGTTTTAATACCACTTTCTGCACTAATACCTGCACCAGATAATACAACAACTTTTTTTTTAGTCATAGATCTAATATAATTTTATTAAAAATGAAATTACTCATTTTTATTGAGAAGACTTTTGTTTTTGCGCTTAAGATTGTACATTATCTTTATCCCGAAAATTAGAATAATGGATCACGATTTACTTAATTATTTACAATCTTTTCTTACAGATCGTCGTAAAGGGCTTTTTGATAAAGTATTACGAGAGCGTACGTATCATTTTACAGTGGCTGTAGAGGATGTGTATCAATTACACAATACAAGTGCTGTAATACGTAGTTGCGAGTCTTTTGGTGTGCAGCAATTGCACGTAATAGAAGAAATAAATACAAAGCGTATAGATCGAGAGATTGCAATGGGGGCTCAAAAATGGGTTGATGTAGAAAGACATACGACTGCACAAGAATGTATACAGCAACTAAGAGCAAATGGATATAAAATAGTAGCAACATCCCCACATAAAAATGCATATAAACTTGAAGATTTTGATATTACAGAGAAGGCTGCTATTTTTTTTGGTAGAGAGACACAAGGATTAAGTGATGTTGTTTTAAATGAAGCAGACGATTTTATTTATATCCCTATGGCTGGATTTACAGAAAGTCTTAATATATCTGTCTCTGCTGCAATTACCTTACAGCATATAATGTCTAAGTTAAAGTCTAGTGATCTCAAGTGGCAACTAACAGAAGAAGCCTTTTTTTATAAAAAATTAGAGTGGACACGTAAGATGATTAAAGATATTGAACGTGTTGAATCTAGGTATTTAGAAGAGCGATCATAATGAATTTGCTATAAATTTTACATTTATAATGTAAAGCTTGTTAAGTAATGTAGACTCATCATTTTCATTAACTAAAATCTAAAAAACACTATGGGTTTAACATCACAACTTAAAGAACTAGCAGATAATGGGGTAAAACGCCACCCTCAAGAGGCACAGATTATTATGGGTAATGCTATCAAAGCACTTGAAAATACAGATATTTTAAATAATGCAGCAAAGAAAGGAGATACCTTTCCTAATTTTAAACTTCCTAATGCAAAAGGAGAGGAGGTAGTACTATCAAATATTTTAGAAAAAGGAAAAGCTGTTATCACCTTTTACAGAGGTGGATGGTGTCCTTATTGTAACTTAGAACTTAAAGCATTTCAAAATGCGTTACCCGCATTTAATGAAAAGAATGCAACGTTAATAGCAATTACTCCTGAGACTCCAGATAATACCTTGTCTACTCAAGAAAAAAACGAATTGCAATTTGAAGTTCTTACAAGCAAAAATAATGAACTAGCTCGTGAGCTTAATCTTGTTTTTAAATTGCCAAATGATCTAGTTAATTTATATGGTAATTTTGGAATTGATTTAGAGAAAAGTCAAGGAAATAAAGAAAATGAATTACCTATAGCAGCCACTTATATCATAGAGCAAGATGGCACTATAGGATATCACTTTTTATCAGAAGATTATAAATTGAGAGCAGACCCAGAAGAGGTTCTAGAATATTTATAAATCTTAATTTATTGCATAAAAAAGTCTCAAAAATTATGATTTCTGAGACTTTTTTAGGTGTTAATATGTTATCTGAGTACAGGAAATTCTTGAGGATTAGTCTCGTGCATCATTTTATAAATCTTTTCAAAAATATCATCTTCAGATGGTTTTGAAAAATAATCCCCATCTGTTCCGTATGCAGGTCTATGTGGTTTTGATGATAATGTCTCCGGTTTACTATCCAGATACAGATATGCATTTTGAGTCACTAATATTTCATTGAGTAGAAAAGCACTTGCTCCTCCTGGCATATCTTCGTCTATAACAATCAATCTATTGGTTTTTTTAATACTTTCTACCACATCGTGATTAAGATCAAAGGGAAGTAGTGATTGAGCATCTATAACTTCTATATTGATTCCAACGGTTAGTAACTCTTTAGCAACATTCATTACCATTCTTAATGTACTTCCATATGATAATACAGTAATATCTGTCCCTTCTTTTACTGTTTCTACAACTCCAATAGGAGTTCTAAATTCTCCTAGGTTAGAAGGTAGTCTTTCTTTTAATCTATATCCATTAAGGCATTCTATAACAACAGCAGGTTCATCACTCTCTAAAAGCGTATTGTAAAAACCAGCAGCTTTTACCATATTACGAGGTGTAAGTATATACATCCCTCTTAATAAAGTTATCAATGCTCCCATTTGAGAGCCACTGTGCCATACACCTTCAAGTCTATGACCACGTGTGCGCACAATGAGTGGTGCCTTTTGCTTGCCGTGTGTTCTATAGCGTAAGGTTGCTAAGTCATCACTTAATATTTGTATGGCATATAAGATATAATCTAAGTATTGAATTTCTGCAATAGGGCGTAAACCACGCATTGCCATACCAATACCTTGACCTATGATGGTTGCTTCTCTTATTCCTGTGTCTGCTACTCTATGTTCTCCATATTTTTCTTGCATTCCCTCAAGACCTTGATTTACATCTCCAATAGCTCCAGCATCCTCACCAAAAACCAAAGTATTAGGATGTTTATCAAAAAGCACATCAAAGTTATCTCTTAATATCACACGTCCATCTACTAGTTGATCATTAGTATAAATAGGAGAGACTTCTTTTACATTAGTAGCAACAGTATCTGTTTCATTATACAAGTGGCCACTATAGTTAGGTTGAGTTTTAGAAATAAAATCTTCAACCCATTGTATAATAGCGTCTCTAGATGTTATTTTTTCGGTTATAGTGTATCTAAGAGCTTTACGAGCAGCACTTAAAATATCTGACTTAAGAAGTTCTTTATTTTCGTCTAATGCAGTGCGTAATGGAGTAATAAAACTTCCATTTATACTTTCATTTATTAAAGCGTCAAGTAATATAAGTACTTTTTTCTTTTCATCTTGAATAGGTTGTAAAAAAGCTTCCCACGCTATTTTCTTTCCTGTCCTTACTCTCTTTTTGATATCTTTTTCAAGTAAAAGCAACTCTTCATTTGTAGCAATTCCTTGTTCTATAAGCCATTTTCTAAACTTAAGATTACAATCAAAATCTCTTTCCCATTGTAATCTAGCCTCATTTTTATAGCGTTCGTGAGAACCGGAAGTAGAGTGACCTTGCGGCTGTGTGAGTTCTGTCACGTGAACAAGCACAGGAACGTGTTCTTTACGAGCAATTATACCAGCACGTTCATATGCATCTACAAGTGCAGGATAATCCCAGCCAGATACTTTTATAATCTCATAGCCAAGATCTTCTTCATCTCTTTGAAAACCAGCAAGTATTTTTGAAATATCTTCTTTTGTTGTTTGATGTTTAGCGTGAACTGAAATACCGTATTCATCATCCCATATACTAATCACCATAGGTACTTGAAGTACACCAGCAGCATTAATAGTTTCAAAGAAAAGTCCTTCACTAGTACTAGCGTTCCCTATAGTTCCCCAAGCAACTTCATTTCCTTTATTAGAAAAGTTTGTAGCTTCTGTAGTATGTACGTTTCTATATATTTTTGAAGCCTGCGCAAGACCTAACAATCTAGGCATTTGACTAGCTGTGGGAGAAATATCTGCGCTCGAATTTTTTTGAGCAAGTAAGTTTTTCCAATTTCCATCCGGATCTAGACTATGTGTTGCAAAATGGCCTCCCATTTGCTTACCAGCACTCATCGGGTCAAAAGCAATGTCTGTATGTGCATATAATCCTGCAAAAAACTCTTCGATTGATAGATGGTCTATAGCCATCATAAAGGTTTGATCTCTATAATATCCAGATCTAAAATCTCCATTTTTGAAAGCTCTTGCCCAAGCAAGTTGAGGCAATTCTTTACCATCACCAAAAATTCCAAACTTAGCCTTTCCCGTAAGCACCTCTCTGCGTCCTAGTAGACTACATTCTCTACTGGTTACAGCCGTGCGATAATCATCAATTATTTGTTGCTTAAAGTCGTTATAAGATAGTTCTTCTTTTTGATCTGGTTTTGTATTCATAGTGATTTACAATCTGTTGTAAAAATAACAAAAACTATTAAGTAAAGCAATCTCAGACCTTGTTAAAAGATTACAAAAAAAATATAAAAAAAGTATTTTTACTATTTATTATACAAATAAATAGACTTTTAAGACTTAAAAATGAAGATAATTTAATTTTTTATGTATTTGATTAATATTACTTAATACCACTTTCGTGAAAATAACCCGATAACTGTATCGACATCTAACCTTATGAGAAAACGAATTTTTTGATCATAATCTGGTTGTGCAATTTCCCAACCTAAATTTGAATATACAGGAAAGAATAATTCAAAAAAGTCATCAAGTAGACTTACTTGTATTCCAGAGTCGTATAAAAGATCTACAGAAGAATTTTTGTTTTTTGCCAGCCCGATATCTCCATATGCGTATACATACTTCCATATCGTAGTACTTGCATTTGCGGTAAGTAACCATTGATTTGCAAAGTCTGTATCAAGTTGGGATTTAAAACCTCCTTCTGCAATTATAATTTGTTGAGAAAATAAACCATTATCATCAGATCTTCCATAATAATTAAGATCAAAAAGATAATCTGTAGGTCTATCTAAAGCAAAACTAAAAAAGTCACCATCTTCTTCAGTATTGTTATATGTAAATGCGCCGCCAAAGAGCCTAACATTTAATTGTCTGTTATTTAAAAATAAACGTCTATAAAAAGCAGTAGCAGCTACTTTTCCAAAATTACGTGCAAACTGTACATCAGTATTCCAACTTAAAGTATTTACGATACCAGGATTAGATCTACTATATCGTAAATTTAATACATTATAATTAGGTGTGGGGAGTGGTACAGTAGGATCTTCTTCTCGTTGTACACTGACATATCTTGCAGAGATAGATTGTCTTTTATCTGCTCTTAAATCTGAGGTTCTAAATCTAAAATTTACAAAAGGAGTAATACGGTTAAACGTAAGATCTGGAGCATATGAAAATGTATTTCCAGAAATACCATAACGTAAAGAAAATAATCCTTGGTTTTGAAAATCGTGTCTATAAGTTATAGAGGCACTACCTACTAGTTTTTTAGATTTCAACCCTATTTGAGGTTCGATTCTGTAATTTAATCCTTTCGTTAGTATTGTTTTATTATATAATTTTATTCCAGGAGTGAGACCATCATACACATTAAAATCAAAAACTGGTACAAAAAACAATTGATTTTTTGAAGGGTTTTCAAAATCCTGAAGAAGTTTAAACTGTATAGGCTTGTCTATTCCTAAAAAAGCACCAGGCTTTTCATAGTTGTTCCTTAAGTTATGTTCTGGAATAATCTCTTCATAGTTTAAGATAAATCTATCTATACTGTCTTTAGGGTAGGAGAGGGTTGTAGATTTTTCTTGCCCCGTGATCCACCTCTTAGAGACTACCTTGTCATCTTTAAATCCATATACAGGTACAGGTGTTTTTCTTTTCTTAGTGTTTTGTACATCTATATATACAGAATCACCTTTTACACGGCTATTTCTTATCGCATAATCTATTCTACCATTTGAAGTAATGTAATCATTAAAAAACCAATCAATGTCTTTTGTACTATTTGCACGCAATATTTCTTCAAAGTTTTTTGATGTACTAGGTTTAGAATTAAAGTTACTGTAATATTCTTGTATTGATTTATCTACTTGATTATTTTCTAAATAGTCGTTAACATAGTTGAGACCTACACCACTTTTATATGAAAACCCTATGTTTTTGTTATACCTAATTAGCTTGTCATAAGGTGTCTCTAGGGATTGATCTAAATTAAGTCTTGAGATATGATTAGATAAAATAGTAAACTGATCATTAAATTCAAGTTTAGAAGCATAAAACTGTCTTACTAACCAATATCTATCTAGATTACCTACAATTTTTAGATCTGGATAGTAGCTATCCATATATTTTTGAAGTAAGAAAACCTTTATCCCGTCAATAGCCCATCTATCTTGTCTAGGATTTACTAATAATGTATTGTTTACATAATTATTAATCGTTGTTTTAAGCATTTTAACTTCATACTGAAAACCATCAGGAAATGGACTTATAAAGTCTGGTAACTCATTAAGCCCGTATACTGGTTGTTCTTTATAATCTAGATTTGTGACTAGAATTTTAGAAAAGGGATAAGGCCCTAAGTTTTTATGTAAAAAGCCAGCAATACGATCTGTTACTAGCGCTCTTAATTGTGGAGGGACTTTATAATCGTGCAAATTTGAGGTAATGGTAACATAATCTGTTTGCACCTCTTCATAATTAGAGTTTTGTAGTAAGAAAATCTTTGCATCTGTTCTTTTACTTCCCTCTAAAGTTGTGAGTTTTTGTCCTTGTTTATAAGAAGAACCACGATTAGATTGTTCTAGATCTGTAACTAGTGTATGTGTTTCAGGGATAGATAATGTGAGTATGATGTCTGTTTGCGGAAAATATCTATCGTTTAAGTTTTTATTGCTATAATATTGCCATCCATTATTATAAAAAGCAGGAGTCATAAACCAGTACCGTAAATTATAATCACCACGTTTTGTGATACCATAATCTGTAAACTTTGCATCTGGAAGTTTGACAATATAATCTAGTTGTAACGTTACAGTTTCTCCAGGTTGTAAAGTAGTATCTAATGTGATTTTAACAACATCAGGATTCTCTTTTGGTCTGCTGTAGGTTAATGTGACTTTTTGTTGCTTTATAGATGTTATTTGTGTGTTACCACGGTCTTTATCTTTAGCTAGGTGAAACTTTTTTTCATAATACTCTGCAAAACGCTTTGCAAGAGGAGTGGTTTTACTAGAAAAGCTATGAGCCCAGTCTGTTAAATAAACTTCATTCCAAACATCATTAGAAGTGTTTGTGAGTTTTATTTGCTGGTTAATATGTATAGATGTTTTTTCCTCAAGGAATTGTGCATTTATATTCATTGCAGATTGTGCTTGTATAGACACTATCTGGCAAATAAT
Source organism: uncultured Dokdonia sp. (assembly GCA_938002835.1). GTDB lineage: Bacteria > Bacteroidota > Bacteroidia > Flavobacteriales > Flavobacteriaceae > Dokdonia. Next base: position 46,718 of record CALKZS010000177.1, read on the forward strand.
AATAAGAAGGAATATGCACTTTTTTAAGTTGATAAAGCTATATTTTAAATGTTACTAACGCACTTGAATCTGTTTTATTTGAAGATTGTTAGTAGTTAGTGTAATTATTTATGAAAGAGGTACGCTTTCGCGAAAGCGTACTTCTTCTAAATATCATATTAAAAATTAGGACTAAGCTTATACTCTGCATAGAAGTTGTTAAGAACCTCAATAACTTCGTCTGAGGTATCTACTAAATGTATAAGATCTAAATCTTTAGGACTTATATTTCCAAATTTATCAAGTAATGTTGCTTTTACCCAATCCATTAGTCCGCTCCAAAACTCAGTCCCTACAAGAATTATAGGAAATTTTTGAATTTTATTTGTTTGTATCAAAGTGATTGCTTCAAAAAGTTCATCTAATGTCCCGAAACCTCCAGGCATTACTACAAAACCTTGCGAGTATTTTACAAACATTACTTTACGTACAAAGAAATAGTCGAAGTCTAGGCTTTTGTCACTATCTATATATGGGTTGTCGTGTTGTTCAAAAGGTAAATCTATATTTAAACCTACAGAAGTGCCACCAGCTTCGTGAGCACCACGGTTACCAGCTTCCATAATACCGGGGCCACCACCAGTTATGACACCATATCCATTATCGGCAATTTTTTTTGCAACTTCTATAGTGAGCTTATAAAACGGGTGATCTGTTTTTGTACGAGCACTTCCAAAAATAGAAACACAAGGCCCTATCTGGCTCATTTTTTCAAATCCGTTTACAAATTCTCCCATTATCTTAAAGATGGCCCAAGAGTCATTGGTTTTATTTTCATTCCATCCTTTTGGTCTGTTTTCAATTATCATAATTGTATATTCCTATTATAGGTTTTTATTTTTTCGCAAAAGCGAGTTAATAGTTAGTTATACATTTACATCTCTTTTTTTAGAAATTGTGCAGTATAACTTTTTTTCTTTTTAATTATTTGTTCTGGTGTTCCCGTGGCGATCACTTCACCACCGCCTTTACCACCTTCATATCCTATATCTATAATATGATCGGCCATTTTTACGACATCGAGATTATGTTCAATAATAAGAATAGTATTTCCCTTATCTACCAGTTTATTTAAAACATTCATTAAAACTCTTATGTCTTCAAAATGCAGCCCTGTTGTAGGCTCGTCTAAGATATAAAAAGTATTACCAGTATCACGCTTACTAAGCTCTGAGGCTAACTTTATACGTTGTGCTTCACCACCAGACAGTGTAGTGCTTTGTTGTCCTAATGTTATATAACCTAAGCCTACATCTTTTATAGTTTTAAGCTTGCGATATATCTTGGGAATGGGTTCAAAAAAGTCTGTTGCATCTTTAATGGTCATTTCTAAGACATCTGCAATAGATTTTCCTTTATAGCGTATCTCAAGTGTCTCTCTGTTAAAACGTTTTCCTTGGCAGGTTTCACACTCTACATATACATCTGGTAAGAAATTCATCTCTATCACGCGTAAACCACCTCCTTTGCAGGTTTCGCAACGACCTCCAGCTACGTTAAAACTAAAACGTCCAGGTTTGTAACCACGTATGAGTGCCTCAGGTGTTTTTGCAAAAAGGCTGCGTATCTCGTCAAATGCTTTTGTATAAGTCGCAGGGTTAGAACGAGGAGTACGACCTATAGGAGACTGGTTAATATCTATTACTTTATCACAATGATCTAAGCCTTTTATACTTTTATAAGGCATAGGTACTTTTACACCATTAAAATAATGTGCATTCATAATAGGGTAGAGGGTTTCATTAATTAATGTAGATTTCCCACTACCAGATACTCCTGTGACGGCTATCATTTTACCTAATGGTATCTTTATAGATACATTTTTTAGGTTATTCCCTGTAGCTCCTTTAAGTTCAATGGTTTTACCATTACCATCTCGTCTCTTTTTAGGAATAGTTATTTCTTTTTTGCCATTGAGATATTGAGCAGTAAGTGTGTGATGTTTAAGCAATTCTTTGGGAGTTCCTTCACTTATGATCTCACCACCGTGACGACCTGCGTAAGGACCTATATCTATTACGTGATCTGCTCGTTCTATCATATCTTTATCGTGTTCTACAACAATAACAGAATTGCCAATGTCACGTAAGGATTCTAAAGAGTTTATAAGTTTTTCATTATCTCGCTGGTGTAATCCTATACTAGGCTCGTCTAAAATGTATAAAACACCCACTAATTGAGATCCTATTTGTGTTGCTAGACGAATGCGTTGTGCTTCTCCACCAGAAAGAGACTTAGAGCTTCTGTTTAAGTTAAGATACGTAAGTCCTACATCTACAAGAAATTGAACTCTAGATTTTATTTCTTTTACTACTTCTGACGCAATCTTTTGTTGCTTTTTAGACAATCTTTTGTCTAATGTTTCAAACCACTCTTGTAGCTCAAGAATATCCATCATTGCGAGGTCTGAAATACTGTAATTATCTACTTTAAAATAAAGAGATTCTTTGCGAAGACGTGATCCTTTACATTCTGGACAAGCCACTTTATCCATATATCCTTTTGCCCATCTCACTAAGGATGAAGACTCACTATCTTTAAATGTGTTTTCTATAAAATGTGCAACTCCTTCAAAATCTATTTTATAATCTCTTGTAACTCCTAGATCTTTAGAGGAAACAGAAAACTTTTCTTTACCTCCATACAGAATAAACTCAATAGCTTCTTTAGGGATATCTTCTATTGGATCTGTAAGTTTAAATTTATAACGTTCGGCAATTAATTGTAATTGTTTAAAAATCCAATTATTCTTTTTTGTTCCGTGGGGTTCAATACCTCCTGCATTAATAGATTTTTTGGGATCAGGAATAACTTTTCTAGGATTTACTTCATATAATTCTCCTATACCATTACAGTTGGAGCAAGCACCTTTTGGTGAGTTAAATGAAAAGTTGTTTGGTTCTGGATTAGGGTATGAAATTCCAGTAGACGCACACATCAAATTTCTACTAAAATAACGCACTTCACCATTGTCCTGATCTAATACCATTAATACATCATCACCGTGATACATTGCGGTATGTATGCTTTCGCGCAAGCGTTTATTGTCTTCTGCACCTTTTTTAACAAGTATGCGATCTACCACAATCTCAATATCGTGCACTTTGTAGCGATCTACTTTCATTCCCTTAACGATATCTTTTACCTCACCGTCTACACGTACTTTTACAAAACCTTGCTTTGCTATTTGTTCAAAGAGTTCGCGATAATGACCTTTTCTAGAACGAATGATGGGAGCGAGAATATTGATACGTTTGCCTTCAAAAATTTCTGTGATGAGTTGTTGTATTTGTTCATCACTATAACTCACCATTTTCTCTCCAGTGTTGTATGAGTAAGCATCACTTGCTCTAGCATATAACAATCGTAAAAAATCATATATTTCTGTTATAGTTCCTACGGTAGATCGTGGACTTTTACTAGTGGTTTTTTGCTCTATAGCAATTACAGGAGAGAGTCCTTGAATGCGGTCTACATCTGGACGCTCTAAGCTACCAAGAAATTGTCTTGCGTATGCAGAGAAAGTTTCAATATACCTACGTTGCCCCTCGGCATAAATAGTATCAAAAGCCAGAGAACTTTTGCCACTACCTGAAAGACCAGTGATAACCACTAGTTTTTCACGTGGTATAATTACATCTATATCTTTGAGATTATGGACTCTAGCGCCATATACTTCAATACGTTCTTGGTGGTCTGTCATACAAAAAGCAAAACATCAAATTTACCGTTTTAAGACCTAAATAGAAAGCTTGTTGTGTATTGTAAATTATTAACTGGTGTTACGCAATCAGAGAAGTGTTTTTTCTCATTTTAACAAAAAAACTGTTGATAAGTTCTTTTTTCTTAAAAAAATAGCTTTTTTAATCGTTTTAGCTATTAAATATGTCAACTGTTATCTAATCGATTAATAAATCTAAGTAGACATTTATTTCTAAATTTATAGTAATCATCAGTTTAAATACTTGTTAACAACAAGGTTAAATTTTTGATGATTTAGTGAGTAACACCAGTTAGTAATATAAAAGAGTGTTTTGTAGTTGTCAATTAATCAATGAGGTTATATAATTTTGTTTATTCTAAATATACATTTAATTATTGGTTTTACAGGTATAGATATTGAAGTCTCTATATGCAAAGAAGCATATATGTAATTTTGCTAGAAAGCGATTAAGATTTTTTAATACATTTAAAAGACTATAGGAATTCATTTGATAGATATAAATAGAGTAAGAGGCCAAAAGCAAAAAGCTCTTGAAGAAGTTAATTTTTAGTAAGATTTTTCTATTTTTTCTTCATTAAAAAATCTTCCCCATCATAGATGACTAGTTGATTTTAAATTCTTCAAATTTTTCTAACAAAATATTATAGATTAACAGTATCCTATGATAGTAATTTTTAAAAATTAACTCTAAATATAGAGTAATAAAAAATCTGATAAATTAACATTCTAATGATCTATTGATGTGTTTTTGAAGAACCTTCTACGAGTCTATTTATTTCGTCCATTTCATCTTTGGTAAGATTACGCCATTTTCCTTCTGGAATGTCTAGAGAGACATTCATAATACGATTTCGCTTTAAGCGAGTCACTTCATAATCCAGTGCTTCACACATACGACGTATCTGTCTATTAAGTCCTTGGGTTAATATAATTTTAAATTTAAACCTACTCAATTGCTCTACCACACACTTGCGTGTCACGGTATCTAGAATAGGAACACCATTACTCATTTGTTGTATAAAAGATGAAGTGATGGGTCTATCTACCCAGACTTCATATTCTTTTTCGTGATTATTACGTGCACGCAATATTTTATTTACAATGTCTCCATCATTGGTTAAAAAAATGAGCCCTTCTGAGGGTTTGTCAAGTCTACCAATAGGGAAGATACGCGTAGGATAATTGATATAATCTATAATATTATCTTTTTCTACCCGAGTATCTGTAGTACACACAATACCAACAGGTTTGTTAAAAGCAATGTATACAGGAGCTTCTGTAGCTGGAGAGATGAGTTCTCCATTTACACGTACTTCATCTCCTTCTGTAATTTTTGTTCCCATCTCTGGAACGCGACCATTTATAGTCACACGCCCTTGCTCTATGAGCTTGTCTGCTGCACGACGAGAGCAATATCCAGCTTCACTTAAGTATTTATTAATGCGAGTTTGTTTCTTTGCTTCCATTGTAGACAAAAATACTATTTAATATGTGGTTGTGTGTGATTACTCTTTTGTAAAAAAGACATTGTACTTAAAAAGGTATACGCTTTCGCGAAAGCGTTAAAATATACATAATCGTCTATTCATAAGTATTTATAAGGTTATATCGTTTTATTTTGAAGAGATATCTTGTCATTTATAATAAGGAAAGAAATATGCTTTTTGTGATGAATACCGTAAATTGCCATTTTTTAAAACATATATATGGCACTTACCAATAATGATATTTTTAAAAAGTTGCGTGTGGCACTTCAGTTGCGAGATGATGAAATTATAGACATTTGTAAACTTGTAGATTTTCAAGTCTCTAAAAGCGAGTTAGGTGCTATTTTTAGAAAGCCTGATCATCCAAAATTTATGGAGTGTGGAGATCAATTTTTGCGTAATTTTCTTAACGGCCTTGTCATACATAAACGCGGTCCTATGCCTCCTAAGAAGAAATAGATCTATCTATAATTAAACATTATTACTAATCATAGTAATTATATTGCAAAAGAGAAACTGCAACTATTTTGGTATATTTATGATATATACTTCTAAAACTTAATAAATAGAATTTAAAATGTTTAATAAATTAAAGAATAGCATTTTAGTTAAACTAATCATTTTAGTAGTTGTTATTTGGGGAATATCTGCAGGATTAATTATTGTTTTTTTATCAAACTGGTCTGATAGGGGTACTTTTGGTGATTTATTTGGTGCTGTTAATGCATTATTTTCAGGACTAGCTTTTGCTATTCTTATTTACACAATTATACTACAAAGAGAAGAAATTCAAGAAAATAGAAAAGAAATCACTTTAAACAGGAAAGAACTAGCAAAAAGTGCAAAAATTCAACAGAAGACGCAACATATTTTAGAAAAACAAGTCGCGCAAACACATTTAAGTGCAAAAATGAATGCTATGCGTACACTCATAGATTACTATAACAATCAAATATCTAGTTCTAAAAGTACAGAAGAAATTATTCAAAAAGCTAAACAGAAACGTAAACAAATTGTTATTCAGATCGACACATTAATTGATGGATTAAATGATTCAGATAATGAGTAATACATTTTAATTCAACCATTATAGATGACAACATATTTAACTGTTATATTTTTTATTTTTGCTGTTATTGACCCTATAGGTTCTATTCCTGTATACTTAGAAGCTACAAAAGAATTTGATCTCTCATACAAGAAAAAAATTGCAATTAGAGCTTCTTTAATTGCTTTTCTAATACTATTATTCTTTATTGTCGTTGGGCAATTAATACTTGAAGGGATGTCAGTATCTTTAGATGCCTTTCAAATTTCTGGTGGAGTCATTTTATTTTTATTTGCGTTAACAATGATTTTTGGTGATGGAAAACCTGAAAATGAAAAAAGTCAAATCACAGATTATAAGAGAGTTACTATTTTTCCTATAGCAATTCCTTCTATAGCTTCTCCAGGAGCTATTATGGCTGTAGTTCTAATGACAGATAATCATATATATACGATTCAGCAACAAATTATATCAACACTACTCGTATTGATTGTTATCATATTAACGTGTTTAATTTTATTAGGAGCTAACCATTTTCAAAAAAGAATAGGAAACTATGGTATTACAGTAATAAGTAAAATTATGGGATTGATGATGGCAGCTTATGCAGTGCAAAGCATCTTGAGTGGAATTAATCATTTTTTCAATACTACTACAGCATAATAATTATCATTAAAATACATTTACTTTACTATATTTTTTTACAAATAATTACTGTCAATGCTCCATTGTCGAGAGTTGTAAAGAATAGATAACAATCACCACCATCTTTAATTTTAAGCTTTTTACGTATTTCTTCTACTTTTAAAGGGAAGTTGCGTGTAGTGATATTTGCTTTTGTGATATCTAATGTTTTAACTGTTTTTTTAGAGTAGGGAAGTTGTTTCTCTAAAATAAAACGTCTTCCAGGAAACTCTTTTAAGGTTTCTGAGGTATATAAATGAGAGTGCTTGTGCAATTTGTCTACCTTGAAATAATTACTTACCCAATTAAATGCGCCACTTTTCATCAATGCAGCATTAGGTTCGTAGATATATTTACTTGGTTTTCCATATACAGGAATCGCATCATAAATATCGGTGTAGTTAAAGGTAATAGTAGCATCCTGACTCTCTAGATGTACAACTGTTATTGTGGGAACATCGGTTTTTATAGAGGTGAGATTCCAAAGCAATTCTTTTACCTCGTTTTTAACAGCAATAATATGTATTTGAGTAACATTTCCTAGTTCTCTAAGTGCTGCAGTAATATCAAGTATAGGAGCTGTTTTAATCCATAAATTATCGCACTTTGCGAGTAATACATTTTTATGTAAGGGTACATTAGGTATGCAATCTTTTAACATAAATACTTTTCCTTTTGCGTCTGTGCGTCTTCCAGGGTCTAAAAAAATAGTATCAAAATGAGTCGATGTATCTGTAAAGTATTTTATGGAATCTCCTGAGATAAACGTTATATTGTTTTGCTTGAGTGTAGTTGCATTTGTTTTGGCTATGGCAGATAAATCCTCATTCATTTCTATATGAGTAACCTGTGATGCATATTGAGCAAAATAATATGTATCTATTCCAAAACCACCAGTACCATCTGCTACTATTTTACCATTAAAAAGGGATGCTTTATAAGCCGCTGTTATTTGCGATGATGTTTGCTCTAGATTGAGTTTGGGTGGAAAAACAATATTTTTTGTAGCGTGCCACAGAGGTAGTTTACCACGAGATTTACGCTTTCCTTCCAGTTGTTGAGCTAGCTCTTGTACTGTAACTTCAGTAAAAGGACTTCCCTTTAAGATAAAAGAATGTATATCTGTGTTATTGTGCTTGTCAAGATATGCTTGCACCTCTGGCTGTAAAAGTGCCGTATTCATTAAAAGTTTTTTGTGAGTTTCTTTACAATCTTATATTGACTTAAAAACTCTCCAGAAATAACCTTAAGCGCTGTATATGCTGGAACAGCTATAATCATTCCTATAACACCAAACAATAATCCAGAAATAATAATGGCTAGAAAAATCTCTAATGGATGTGATTTTACACTTGTTCCAAAAACAAAAGGTTGTACCACAAAATTGTCTAAAAGTTGTGCAATGACATAACAAATAGAGATAAACAAAAGTTTCGGTAAAATAACAGTTCTAAAATCCATATCAATATAACTGGTGGTAGCTAGTAAAAGCATCACAACACCGCCTACTAATGGACCAATAAAAGGAACTAGATTTAAAACTGCACAGAATAGCGCGATCGCAAGTGCGTTTTTTACTCCAAAAGAGAGTAAAATAATAGAGTAAAGTATAAACATCACAAAAACTTGTATGCTTAGCCCTACAAAATAACGAGACAGAAGGTATTTGATTTTTTCAAATACACGCATAGACCGTCTTTCCTTTCCTTTAGGAGCAAATACGATAATACTTTGGGTTACTAGTTTATTATCTTTTAAAAAAAAGAAAGTAATAAAAATAACAGCAAATAAGCCTATAAGTCCAGATCCCATATTACCTAATAGATCATTAAGAAAACTTGGTATTATACTAAAATCAAATTCACTTATTATATCTGAGTCTTGAAAACCTTGAATAATCGTAGTTTTGTCAATATTGAGATATTGAGCTAACTCATCAAAAATTCTATTTCCATTTTTTCGTAGGTCATCAAAATTAATCTGACTCAAGTGTTGACTTTGATCTACAATTACAGGGATGAAAAGCGAAATAATAGCACTAATAATAAGTATGAGTAAAAGTATAGTCACAATGGCAGCACCAGTACTATTCATTTTAAGTTTTTGACGTAAAAACCTCACAGAAGGTCTCCCTATGAGAGAAAGCACTGCAGAAATAATGAGATAGGCTATCACGCTTTTAATGGTATATAATAACCATAGTAAAATGGCTACACCAATCATAATGCCTACAGCACGTAAAATACCTATCGCTATTACCTTAGATTTCATACCTCAAAGATACTTGTTTTACAAACGTGTTACTTCATAAAGTGCAATTGCTGTTGCTTGTGCAACATTCATACTACTATTAGCACCAAACATATCAATATGTACTATATAATGTACTTTATTTAAGATTTCTTCAGAAATACCGTGACGTTCACTTCCTACAATTAAAACTATTTTATCTTTAATAGGTATTTGCTGTATAGACTTACTTGTTGTTGTTATTTCTAAGGCAATACTATTAAAACCTTTAGAATGTAATAAATCTAATGTTTTACAGATGTTTTCACTATATGAAAAGTGTACTTGCTTTTCTGTATTACGAGCAGTTTTACGTAGTCTACTACTAGAAAGATCTGGTTGTTCTCCTCCAAAAATAATTTCTGAAACTCCAAAAGCATCTGCAAGTCTAAAAATGCCTCCCATATTTGCAGGACTTATGATATGATCACAGATAATTATAATTTTTTTATGATGTGATAAAGGTGTGTGATGGTTGTGAGTAAGCTGCAATGGTTAGTTTTTAGTTTTCAAAAGCATATTTTACAATATTAGCTCCCATCTGTAGTGCTTTCTGACGTATGCTTTCTGGATCGCCGTGTACTTCTGGATCTTCCCAGCCATCTCCTAGATCTGATTCTGTGGTAAATAATACAACAAGTCTATCTTCATAAAACAGGCCTAATGCTTGTGGGCGTTTTCCGTCGTGTTCGTGTATTTTTGGTAGTCCTTGTGGAAAGTTATAAGCTGTAGAAAATATAGGATGGCTTGCAGGCAGCTCTGTTAATTCTTGTTCAGGAAATATCTTTTTTAGCTCTTTAGGAAGATATTGATGCATCCCATAATTATCATCTATATGTAAAAATCCACCACTTATAAGGTAGTCTCTTAGGTTTTCGACATCTGCATCGTCAAAAACTACATTTCCGTGTCCTGTCATATGAACTAACGGAAACTGAAATAGATCAACACTATGTACATCTACAGATTGTGGTTTTCTATCCATTGCTGTGCCAATATTCTTATTGCAAAAATCAATAAGATTGGGCAATGCTGTAGGGTTACTATACCAATCTCCGCCACCTTTATATTTTAGAACTGCAAGGTCTTGTGCTTTCGCGAAAGCAGAAAAACAAAATACTATTAAAAAAATATAAAGAATACGTTTCATATAAAGACTTAAAACTTAAATGTACAGATAAGATTGTTATGTATCAAGCCTTATGCTCAAAATGATTATAATGCCAGGAGCCATTCTTTAAATTCATAAAAATTAGTGGGATGGACACCGTGACCTACAGGAAATGTACTTAAAGAACTACTAATACCTAATTTTTCTAAATAACCAGGAGTTTTTTGTGCTGCCTCAAGCGGGATTACCTGGTCTACTGTACCGTGAGAGTTATATATATTGAGATGTGTATATGAAGGATTACTTTTTAGATCAATAATGTCTTCATTAATATAGCCACTTAGGCCTATAACATTTTTAACTTTCTCAGGATAGGTGAGTGCAACGGCATAACTTAAAATAGTTCCTTGACTAAAACCTAAAAGCGTAACGTTATATGGATCTAGATCATATTCTTTTACAGCTTCGTCTATAAAAGTTGCGATCATATCTCTAGCGACTTTTGCTCCTTCGTTATCTGAAGATTTTACACCGTCTGGATCAATACTTATATGATACCAAGCATTTCCATAGGGTTGCATCTCAATAGGTGCTTTTGCACTAATAATAAAAAAGCTTTCTGGTAGCTCTGGAGCAAAACTAAAAAGGTCTTCTTCATTACTTCCATAACCGTGCAAGAGTAGGAGTAATGGTGTTTTTCCTTCATTAAGTTTTGTAGGTTCTTGTATGATGTGTTCTAGTTGCATACCAAAAAAAATAGTTGTTGTTTTAAGTTGTGCTAAGTTAATGAGAATATATAAACAATTAGTTTGCTATTTATATTTCACAATTCTTTCTCTAGATGTATATTTATTAGTAATTGCTTTTCTTATATGATTTTTTAACTTTGTTTCTTAATTTAGAGGTTATTATGGATACTAAAACAGGATTTGAAAAATACTTTGATATAGCTATTGATAAAATAGTGTTTTTTGCACCTAGAATTATTGGTGCAGCATTGATAATATGGATAGGCTTTAAGGTTATTAAAAAGATTATCAAACTTGTAGATAAGGCCTTAAAAAGAATGAGTATATCAGATACTATGCGTCCTTTTCTTGTCTCTATTATTTCTGTGGTATTGAAAGTCGCAATACTTTTTATAGTTGTTTCTATTCTAGGAGCAGACTTATCAGGATTTGTAGCTATTCTGGCAGCAGTAAGCTTTGCAGTTGGAATGTCTTTACAGGGTAGCTTAGGTAATTTTGCTTCGGGTATATTAATTATGTTTTTAAAGCCTTATCAGTTAGAGGATTGGATTCAGATAGGGGATTCTTTTGGAAAAGTAAAAGAGATAGGAATTTTTAATACCGTTGTAGAAACACCTGGAAATAAAACCTTAATCATACCTAACTCAAAAATCACAGATGATGTAGTCGCAAATTATTCTAAAAAAGAGATGATTAGACTAGAAATAGAAGTTACGATGCCTTACAATGAAGATTTTTCTAAGATTAAAAAAATTATAGAAGATACATTAAAGCCCATTGATAATATTTTATTAGAACCCAAACCAGAGATTGGAATAGAGAGTTTTGAGTCTCATAACATTGTAATTGCAGTAAGACCTTATGTGCATCCAGATAATTTTTGGGAAGTTACTTTTGAGACACATCAAGAGATTAAAAAAGCATTTAGTGAGCATAAAGTCCAAGTAGCTTATTCAGAAGGGGTTGAGCTAGGTACTATTGGGGCATAATGATGAGATCTATTAGAATCATCTTTCTTAACCTATTTTATAAGTTGCCTCCCAAAGCTTTTTGATAAAAACTTCCAACTATAGGTACGAGTCTTCTTTTACCTTGAAAAGCAGCTATAATTCCAAATAACCATAGTGTTATAAAAATTACAAAAAAACTACCAGATGCCATTGGAATATTAACCATAGTCAATGGTACCATAATAAGAATATAACTTAGCGTGAGTCCTAGTGATTGTCGTAAGTGAAAATTTGCAAATTCATTTTTGGTTTCGCTATTCATAAAATAGGCAATGATTAGACCTACAAATGTGATGTAGCCCACTACGGCTGCTGTTTTTCCTTCAAAAACGGTGTTTTCGTCCATTAGTTCTGTACTAATTGATTATTTGAAATAATTCCATAAACTTCTCCTTTAAGTTTCTGGTTTATAAAAATGGCATTTTTAGATTTAGATAAGATATCTTTTTCTGTAAATGTATGTTTTCCTGTTGTTGTAAATAGTGTAAGGTTTGCGACACTATCTTTCTCAATATTATAAGAAGTGTTTAAAAAGCGTTTTCTTCCAGCTGTAAGAAGTTTAATAGCTTTTTTTTCATCTACAATAGTAAGTAGTGCTTTGAAAGTCGCTTCTTGAGAGATAGCTCCGTACATTGCATTGTCAAACTCTACAAGCTTGCGTTCTATATCTAAAGGGTTGTGATCACTTGTTACCATATCAATTACTCCTTCTTTTACACCTTGTATAAGAGCATCTCTGTGAGTACTATCACGTAGAGGAGGTAACACTTTAAAACGAGTTTCAAAATTTGAAATCTCATTATCTGTAAAAAAGAGATTGTGTATTGCAACACTGCAAGTTACATCTAATCCTTTTTCTTTTGCTGTTTTTATTAAAGCGACACCTTGAGCTGTAGATATTGTTGGGATATGTAAACTACCTCCAGCATATTCTAGTATATGAAGATCACGAGCTATTTGTAAACTTTCTGCTATTGCAGGAATACCTTTGAGTCCAATGCGAGTACTGGTTTCTCCTTCGTGTACCATTCCTTTACCCGCAATGTTGTTTTCTTGGGGAAAAGATAATACTAATCCATTAAATCCCTGTGTGTATTGTAATGCAATCTTTAGAAGGTTAGGGTTTTCAATGGCTTTTTGATAATCTCCGAAAGCAATAGCACCATTTTGTTGCATATCATAAAGCTCTGCAAGGTCTTTGCTTTCGCTGTTTTGCGTAAGCGCTCCTATAGGATATAATTCTGTTGCAGCTCCTTCTCCCATTTTTTTTAGAAAAGTTACTGTTGTACTAGTATCTACCACGGGGTTAGTGTTGGGATTTAATGCAATCCCAGTAAAACCACTACGAGCAGCTACATTGAGACCGTTTTCTATAGTCTCACGTTCTTCATATCCCGGTTGTCCCATACTCACACTAGTGTCAAACCACCCTTGAGAGATGTATAAGTCTTTATAAGTAATTTCTATTTCTTCATCTTCCTTAGATAGCTTGTTATCTATGGCAACAATATGGCCTTCTTGTATACGAATGTCTTTTGTTGTACCGTGATGTGAGCTTTCACTATCTATAATGGTGGCAGCCTTTATGAGAATATTCATTTATAGAATTTTAGTATCAAAATTTCCAAAAGGAGAAAGAACAGTGCAAAAATAACAAACCATTTCCAAAGTGATTGTATGTTATTTTCTGCCTTAAAAGTATCAAACAATTCTGAAACAGCGCTTGCATAATTGCTTGCATCACTTTTCTCTAGAGTTTTATATCGTAATATGCTCTCATCACGAGCATAATTATAACTGATTTGTTGTATGGTGTTTTGTTCTTTTAAAACATCATAAATCCCTGCCTTTTCAAGTTCTTTAGAGGTGGTAATAGTTACTTTACTTCCTTGAGATTTTTGTAATGGTATTACTGTATTCTTATCGTCTGAGATGTCTTTTAATGATAGAATCTGATCTTCGGTTACCTGTGCAGAAATATCAAAAGAGGTATTTGTACTCGCATAAAAATATAATGGAGGTAAGGATAAACTCTGTCGCGACATATTATAAAATGTAGGAACAATAAGTGGCGAATTCTTAAAGTTAGAATTTGTTGTATCTATACCACCAGTTACAATGTAAATACCATTGCTTGTGGTTAAAAATGAGCTTCCGTCTTCATATTTTAATACAGGATCTCCACCCTGTACAGTAATAGAACTACTCACAGATGGATATTGAAAATTTTTAATTCTAGTATCAAAAACACCATTATAAATAGGGTGGTCGTAGTTTATCGTTGTAATGAGTTGTTTGTTAGGATTACTTTCGGTTGCATTAAAACCACCTAAGCTTTGTAGCACTCGATTGTGAGAAACGATGTCTGTACTTGGGTTAAGAACAATGGTGGCGATGTTTCCCGCTTTCGCGAAAGCGTCTATAGCAACCACTAATGCCGTAGGAATCTCTGCAACTTCATTAACAACAATATAATTATAGTCTTGTATAGTGCTATAGTCTATATTTTGAACATCTACTTCTGTATAGTTAAACTCAGGTGCTGTAAAAATGCGCTTTAGATACGAAGAGTTTCCTCCATTAATGGTAAGTACCTTAATGGCTCTGCTTTTATTGATACTAAAGAACATTGTATTGTCAAAAGCTAAAAACGGATCTTCTATCACCACACGACCAGCAATCACATTGCTATTATCTATGTCAAACGTTACAATAGTTGTAAGCTCATTGTCAAAAGCGGCAGTTCCTTTTGCAACAAGCGTTTGACCATTGTATAAGGATACAGATGTATTAACCTCTCTATTTTCTTGCGTAGAGAGTTGAACTGTGAGTTCATAACTACGAGGCTTTTTTGCCGAAATATAAAGAGAGTCTATACTCACATTATTTTTAATCACCGGAGAAAGTTGAATATAACTAGTTGTTATTCCTTCAGGAATATTAGTTGGAGGTGTTCCTTTATCCTGAAAATCTGAGATAAGAACTAAACGTTTATCAGTGTTTTGATTGTGAGTAAAAGCTTTCTGAGCTTTGAGAATAACGGCATTTTCAGAAAGTTGAGTAGCGGAATATGGCAACTGTAATAAGTTGTTTCTAATATCTTTTACAGAAGTATTTCTATAGGTTTCTGTATTAGTGAGTAAGGTGATATTTTGATCTTCTGGGACATTAGTTATAAGATCTTGGGCAGCCGTTTTAAGTAATTGTCCAGAAGGTCCTTTTGCTTGCATACTAAAAGAGTTGTCTAGATAAATAACCGTTTCTTTTGCTTTGGTAGCACTTTCAGATTGTGTAAAAAAAGGTTGTGCAAAAGCAAATACAATACAAGCAATCACAATAAGTCTGGTGAGTAGCAATAACCATTTTTTAATACTACTACTTTTGCGAGTTTGTATATTGATCTTTTTTAGGAAAGCTACATTGGTAAAAGCTTCTTTCTTAAACTTACGTAACTGAAAAAGATGAACAAGTATAGGAATGAGCAGTAAGAACAGTGCGTATAGAAGTTCTGGATGTTTAAACTGCATAAAGGTATTTTCTATTTATTCAAAAATACTTAAATCACAGATTAACGCCTAATGGTAAAAGTAAAAAAGCAAGTATCTTATAGAATAATTAAGGACAGCTCCTAACGATTTGCCAATAAACTAGATTAAAACCCTTCAAAAGCTCCTAAACCAAATAACGCAAAATCATATTTAACAGGATCTTTAGGATCCATTTTGCGTAGTGCTTTATCTAGTTCGGCAAGTGTTTTGCTATCGTTTTGTTTTCGTTTGATGAGTTTGAGTTTACGGGCGACATTACTGGTATGTACATCTAAAGGGCAAGACAGTAGGGAAGGAGAGATGCCTTTCCATATCCCGAAGTCTACACCTGCTTTAGGATTACGAACCATCCATCGTAAGTACATATTAATGCGCTTAGCAGCACTATTTTTTAACGGATCACTAATGTGTTTTTGTGTGCGTTGCATATGATCTACTTCAAAAAACACTTTTTTAAAATTTGAAATCGCAGCTTGTAAATCACCGTTTTCTATACCGTTTATGAATACTTGTTCTAATCCTCCGTGGTGTACATATATGTTTTGTAAACTTCTTATAAAGGTCTCCAGATCTATACTATTAAAGGTTCTGTGTACAAAGCCTTCAAAAAGGTGAGTTTGTTCTGGATTGTAGTTTATGATAAAATCGTGAGGAGCATTACCCATAATGTCCATCAACTTTGTTGCGTTTTTAATAATACTTTTTCTATTTCCCCAGGCTATCGTAGCTGTTAGAAAAGCTGCAATCTCAATATCTTCTTTTTTCTCATACCTATGTGGTATTTGAATAGGGTCGTGGGGTATGAAGTCATTATTTTCATACTGAGCTGCTTTTTCATCTAAGAATATTTTGAGCTCTTTTTTAGTCATAGAAAATGATTTGGGTTTTTTACGTTTTCGCGAAAGCGTATATACATTATTCTACAAATTTACCGTCTACCATTGTAAGTTTACGGTCTGCCATATTTGCGAGTTCTTCATTATGCGTCACAATAATGAGTGTCTGATTAAACTCATCACGTAATTTGAAAAATAAATTATGAAGGTGGTCTGCACTTTCTGTATCTAGATTTCCAGATGGTTCGTCTGCAAGAATTAACGCAGGATTATTGATAAGTGCTCTCGCTACGGCAACACGTTGTTGCTCTCCTCCGGAGAGTGCGTTAGGTTTGTGATTATATCTATGCGATAGCCCCAGGAAGTCTAATAATTCTTTGGCACGTTTTTCTGTAGGAGCTTTATCTTTTTTTGCTATATAAGCTGGGATACATACGTTTTCTAGCGCTGTAAACTCAGGTAGTAATTGATGAAATTGAAAAATAAATCCTATGTGCTCGTTTCTAAAAGCACTTAGCTCCTTAGCTTTTAATCCTTTTAAGGAAATACCATTTATAGAAAGATTAGAGTTGTTGTTAAAATTAGGTTTATCAAGTGTTCCTATAATTTGTAGTAAGGTTGTTTTTCCAGCACCACTAGGACCCACGATAGAGACAATCTCGCCTTTATTTACATTGATGTTTACTTCTTTTAGCACCTGTAAACTACCAAAAGTTTTAGAAATATGTTCTGCCTTTACCATACACTATTTTATGATGTGAAAATAAACATTACTATGAAGATCACAACTAACTAGACTCTTTTTTTAACAAGCCTTTTATATTGTTGTAATCTAAAAAATAAGTAACACGAAGTGATAATGTATGTTGTGTAGGTTGGTCAAATAAATTTCCGAGACTTTGACCATAATCTAGTGTTGCAAGATTATCTTCATTAAAAATCTGATTTCTGTAGAGTAGGGAAGCTTCACTACCTGGTGCAAATCTCCATCTAAAACTTACATCTAGATTCCAGATATTAAAATTAGTACGCGGATCTGCTCTCTCGTCAAAATCATATTCTATAGAAGACCTTGTTCCATCTTGATTTAAAATATAAAACTCATTAGAGCTATAATCTGCAGTGCTCCAGAAGTTTCTAAACTGTAAATTTATAGCTTTAAAAGGATCAAAGTTATAGCCAAGACTAATGGTGTTTTCTAGAGAATTAATATCTCTATTTCCTAGAAATACATTTACTTCATCATCATCTACATACCCAAAATTATTATTGCGCTCACCATACTCTGATGAGAGTATCATAAATAATTTATCTGAAAATCTGTATCGGGGAGAGACCAGGATAGATTTCCATTCTTGTTGATTATTATTTTCATTAAAATATGTACGCGCATTAACACGCACATCTACTGCAAGTTTTTTACGATAATCTGAAGAAATGAAACCATTTACATTTAAATTAGGATCAAAAATCACAAAACGGTCATCTACACGAGCTTCAAAGTAATCATTATTTTTTGTTGTATATTCTGCACTATACCCATATGCAAATCTATTTTTTAATACAAATACAGTACTAAGATTAAAACTTGTTCTAGTATGAACATCAGGCTTATAAAGACGTCTATGCCTTGTTGTGAACTCATATCTATAAAAATTAAATCTTTGTGTAGGTTCAAAAATTTGATAGGATGCTCCTGCAGTAAAGCTGTTAAAGTTATTTGTAAAATTTAATCCCAAATCATTAATATCGTATGTAGTATTTGCAAAGTCGTGACCTATTCTATATCTAAAATTACCTTTTGTCCTTCTAAGATCTATCTCACTTCTAAAGCCTAGTTTGTTTTTTAAATCTTGTTCAGAAAGACTACTCACTACAGCTCTTCCAGAAAGATTATAACTATTTTCTTTGTTAGATATATCAAATGCAGCAGCCGTTACGTTTGCATCTCTAAAATCACTTCCACTTCGTATTACACTTGTATTTATGAGCGAAACAGAAGAGTTTTGATTGAACTGCTGGTCTAATACAATTAGATTATAGTTAGTAAGTGGTTCTACAATTTCTCTGCGTGTTGAGCCATCTAATACATTTTCTATAGTAGCATAAGTAGTTTCTGAAATTGAGTTTAAAACACCTACACCAAGATTGTTTTTTGTACGGCCAGATATTTTTACAGAATTAATAAGATTAACTTTTGTAGGAGATAATAGTTCTTCTTCATTATCACCTAGAGTTACTTCTCCACTTGGAGCGCCACCTATTCGTCTTGAGAAGAAAACACCTCCTTTTCTAAAAAGTTCTACACCTTCTGTAAAAAAAGCTCTATTTTCTCCAAAAGTTTGTTCGAAAGGGCCTAAATTTAAACTTACATTATCAAATGCTACTTGTCCAAAATCTGGAATTAATTGTGCATCTAGTGTAAAACTATCACTCAACCCATATTTAATATCTAGACCTCCAGATATTTGATTTGTATTATCTCCATCAAAGGTAGATGTACTAGCTTGTAAAAAAGGAAAAAAAGTAAGTCGTATAGGAGGTTTTATATCACTAACTCCTTGAATAATACCGTTATATTGAGATCCTTGTCCTACAGATTGATTAATGCGATTCCAAGAGTGGGTTTCGTTTTGACGTCTTAATCTTCTTACAAAATTGATACTCCAATCTTGGACATCAATTTCTGGAAAACGCAATGCGTTATAAGGTATTTTAAACTCTGCATACCATCCTTTTTCATCACGAGTAGTTCTGCATTCAAACACCACATCAAAACCAAAGTCTTCGTTATTTTGGCTTAATCTAGAATCGGCTATAGTACCGGCGCTCGTTACCCAAAATCGCGTTTCGTTAATACCATCATTATAGGTATTTAAACCCACCATAAAAATATCTGCTTGTGCATTTATGTCATCTCTTTGCGAAAATTGAGTAGGTATTTTAGAAGCATCATCATCTGCCATAAAAGCAGAGATATAGATAGCTTTATTGTCATATGCAAATTGGATAGTAGTTTGTAGATTTTCTGGAGCAAAACCTTCATTGCTGGGCTCTAGCATATAAAAATCTGTATAAGTAGGGAGTGTTTTCCATACATCGTCATCAAGTATTCCATCTATTTTGGGAACATTATTGATACGTTGTGCTTTGAGTACTTTTTTATCCTGACCAAAGCTATATTGAGTGATAACAACTAAAAAAATAACAAAAAAATAATGTGTTTGCATAGTCTTTTATAATAAAACAAAACTACTGTCACATTAGTTGTCATATTCTAAACAAAAAGTTAAAACAATTGTCAAAGCATTTTAATTAGGATTATATTTGATAATACGAATACATAAAGCTGTACAATGTCATATAGAAAATTTGAAGAATATAATATTGAGGTAACAGAAGATATTAAAACTAATTTTTCTTCAATAATAAGTAGTTTAGGAGAAGACATTGATCGTGAAGGGATCATAAAGACTCCAGAAAGAGCAGCAAAGGCAATGCAATTTCTTACTTCGGGTTATGATATGGATCCTGCTGCTATTCTTAAAGGAGCTATGTTTAAAGAAGATTATGATGATATGGTCATTGTAAAAAACATAGAATTATATTCATTATGTGAGCATCATATGCTTCCTTTTTTTGGGAAAGCACATATTGCCTATATTCCTGATGGACAGATTGTAGGTTTAAGTAAATTACCTCGTATAGTAGATGTTTTTGCAAGAAGACTACAAGTTCAAGAAAGACTTACGCACGACATTTTAGAGTGTATTAATACAACATTATCTCCTAAAGGGGTTGCTGTGGTTATAGAAGCTTCTCATATGTGTATGATGATGCGAGGGGTTCAAAAACAAAACTCTACAACCACGACTTCTGGCTTTAGAGGTCAGTTTGAAAAATTAGAAACCCGTAATGAATTTTTAAAATTAATCTCGACTTCTTTAGATTAACAAGATTATTTCTTATATTAATGAAGTGGTACAATTAAATCACTTTTTATGGATACATTACCAAAATATAAATTACTTCTTTTAGGTCTTTTGATAGATGCTTTAGGTATCGTTACTTCTAGTTGGGTATTTCCAGGTATAGGAGATTTTACAGACTTTGTTTGGGCACCTGTGAGCGCATATCTTATGACCCGTATGTATAAAGGTACAGCTGGTAAAGTAGCCGGTGTTGTAACTTTTGTAGAAGAGTTGGTACCTTTTGTAGATATAGTGCCTTCTTTTACTTTAATGTGGCTATACACATTTGTCATAAAGGATACTAAAGTAGAAACTTTTATTGAAAAACAGAGTAGTAATAATGAGTCTTAGTGCGCTTTCGCGAAAGCGTAATAGCTTTTTACTATTTAATTTCAGCTTTTATTTTTAATGAGCAATGCTGTTACTGCTGTTAAATAATCATAGTCATCTACCTTAGCACCTGTTATATTTTGAGATGGTAACTTTCTCATTTTTTTACCATAGTGAGACCGTTGCAAAAGATTAGTTAGACTAGGAGGTTTTTTATTTTTTTTATTCAAAACTTAGTCGATTTTTCGATTTCATTTTAGAGCATAAATGAGTGTTTTTAAGGCTCATTTTCTCTTAATTTTTAGAATTACACCAATTTAACTATTAAATGCGTCATTAAAAGCTTTTAAGTATTGTTCAAATATAGTGGTGTCTACTCCATTGATTTCCCAAACAAAACTATCGCCGTTAATAGGAGAAAAGCTTCCATATAAATAAGTGGTTTTAAATATATGGCGATATGTAACTATTGGTTTAACCCCCGAAGCTGTTAAGTAGTTACCTAGATGAGTCATTAATCCATATCTAGATTCATCTTGATAATATAGATTAACAGAGTCAAACTTATTCTTATTTAGACTTAATCTAATGTCATCTAATGTGTTAGGGAGTTTTTAAAAAAGCATCTATTGCTTGGTCATCTTTTTTATAATGAGACTTTCTTGGGCTTTTAAGTTTTGTTTTAAAATGCTTTATTAAATATTTCCTTAACCAATGATATTTTATAGTCACTCCATACTCGGCTTTGACCCACTCAGTAGCATCCCAGTACCCTAAAAACGGAGTATCACTTGAGTTGACACGTTTGGCTAAAGCTTGATGAATTTCTGGAGTGATTATTTTTGACTTTTTATCTCTGGTCTTTTTAGGTAATAATCCTTCTATACTTCCTTGATTATAGGCCGTAATCCAACGTACAATCGTTTGCCTACTAATGCCTAGATAATCAGCAGTCTCCTCTTGAGTTGAAAACCTTTTTGATTTTAATAAACGCAAACATTCTATCCGTTTCTCTGACTTTAAGTCCGTTT
>CALKZS010000178.1 GCA_938002835.1 uncultured Dokdonia sp.
GCACCTGGAGCATCTTCTGCATCTGCTACCACTTCTGGTTGTGCTGCTGCAATACGAGCTTCATTTACGGCTTGCTCTGCTTTTAAAGCTTTATCTTTTGCATCTTGTTCTGCTTTAGAAAGATTTCCTTTCTTAGCTTCTATCTTATTTTCTTTTTCAGAAACCCAAGCATTAAATTTCTCTTCGGCTTGTTCTTCTGTTAGTGCTCCTTTACGCACACCACCTACAAGGTGATTTTTAAGCATTGCTCCTTTATAAGAAAGAAGGCGCTTTGCAGTCTCTGTAGGCTGTGCTCCATTTTGCAACCACTTTACAGATTCGTCTATATCAAGAGTGATCTGAGCTGGGTTAGAATTAGGATTGTACGTTCCTAGTTTTTCTAAGAATTTACCATCTCTTTTTGCACGAGCATCTGCTGCTACGATCCAGTAAAAAGGTTTTCCTTTTTTACCGTGTCTTTGTAATCTGATTTTAACTGACATATGTGTTAAATTTGTGGGGTACCCGACCCCTGTTTTTAATAAGGCTGCAAATATACTATAATTTTACTGAGCATCACTATGTTATGCGCTTTTTAAACTACACTTTTAATCAAAAAATGTAACACGCTCACTTTTAATGTTTTTTACCATATAAATCACGTATAAAACTAGACTACTTCTTCATACAATAAAAGTAAAAATCTTATAAAACCTTTTTTAAGAATTGACCATTCGCTTTCGCGAAAGCGGACTCTACAACCAATATCTTCTTTAATATATAATTACATAATTCACACAGGAATTCTCATATATACCCTAAAAAAGTACCTAGATAACTGTGCGATTATTACCTGTGTATAATTCTTAATAAGTTGCCTGTAAATATCGCCTCAAAACGAGGCATTTTTCCTACATTTCCTATCCACTTTGTTAACGCCTATGTATCTCATTTTTGACACCGAAACTACTGGACTTCCTAAAAACTGGAATGCTCCTATTACAGATTCAGACAACTGGCCTAGAGCCATACAAATTGCCTGGCAGCTTCACGATGAGATGGGACGCCTCATAGAACATCAAGACTACCTTATACAACCAGAAGGTTTTGACATTCCTTATGATGCAGAACGCATACACGGTATCTCTACAGCACTGGCAGAACAAGATGGAATCCCTCTTGCTGAAGTGCTTGAAAAATTTAATATCGCACTCTCGCAAACTAAATATGTAGTGGGTCAAAATGTAGGTTTTGACACTAATATTATGGGTGCAGAGTTTCACAGACTTTCTATAGGCAATGATTTACAAGAATTACCTGTGCTAGATACCTGTACAGAAACCACAGCTACTCTTTGCCAACTTCCAGGAGGTCGTGGCGGCAAGTTTAAACTACCAACATTAACAGAGCTACATAAACATTTATTTGGCGAAGGTTTTGGAGAAGCACACAATGCCACGGCAGATGTTGAGGCCACTACACGTTGCTTCTTAGAACTTATACGTCAAGGAGTATACACTAAAGAAGAGCTCGATGTACAACCTGATTATTTTACAAACTTCTCAGAGGCAAATCCGCAGCCTATTACTTTTATTGGGCTTAAGCACATTAACCTCAAGAAAGCATCAGAGCGTATTGCTAAGTCTCTTGTAAAAGACGATGTGCCTGAGATTTCAAAAGCAGAGATTGAAGAAAATAAACAACAGCTTTCTCAAGCCCCTTTTGCACATCTTCACAACCACTCTCAATTTTCTATTCTGCAATCTACGGCTAGCGTACAAGACATTGTAAAGGCCGCTGCTCATCATAAAATGCCTGCTGTAGCAATGACAGATATGGCAAATATGATGGGAGCTTTTCACTTTACAAAGGCGGTTAAGGGTCATAACGCTTTCGCGAAAGCGGAAAACGCAAAACTCCAAGAAGCTGGAGAAGAACCATTACATAAGGAACTCAAAGCCATTGTAGGTTGTGTTTTTAATGTCTGTAATGATCACCTCAACAAAACTCAAAAGGACAATGGATATCAAATTGTCATCCTTGCCAAAAACAAAGATGGATATCAAAACCTGTGTAAAATGGCGTCTATCGCCTACACAGATGGATTTTATTATGTCCCAAGAATAGATAGAAATGTAATAAAGCAATATAGCGATAATCTTATTGTTTTAACAGGAAATCTATACGGAGAAGTACCAAGTAAGATCTTAAACGTAGGAGAAAATCAAGCAGAAGAGGCGCTACTTTGGTGGAAAGAACAATTTAATGACGACCTCTATATAGAACTAATGCGTCACGGGCAAGATGATGAAGATAGAGTGATGCCGGTACTTATTACGCTTTCGCGAAAGCATAACATAAAGCTTGTTGCTTCTAACAATACCTTTTACATAGACAAGGAAGATGCCGCTGCTCACGATGTATTGCTCTGTGTTAAAGATGGGGAGAAAGTAGCTACTCCCAAAGGTCGTGGTCGTGGGTATCGTTACGGATTACCTAACGATGAGTACTACTTTAAAAGTAGTGATGAAATGAAAATGCTTTTTGCCGATATTCCTGAGGCGATTGTCAATGTGCAAGAGATAATTGATAAGATTGAGCCTTATGAACTTGCTCGTGATGTACTGCTTCCTGCCTTTGATATACCCAAAGAGTTTTTATCTCCAGAAGATCTTGTAGATGGAGGGAAGCGTGGCGAAAATGCTTTTTTAAGACACATTACTTATGAAGGTGCAAAAAAACGCTATGACATTCCATTATCCCAAGAGGTTACAGAACGATTAGATTTTGAGCTTGATGTAATTGAAAAAACAGGCTATCCTGGATACTTCTTGATTGTAGAAGATTTTATACGTGAGGCTCGCAATATGGATGTATCGGTAGGTCCAGGACGTGGATCTGCAGCTGGATCTGTAGTGGCCTATTGTTTATGGATTACAAATATAGATCCTATGAAGTATGATTTGCTTTTTGAGCGTTTCTTAAATCCAGATCGTGTGAGTATGCCCGATATTGATATTGACTTTGATGATGAGGGTCGTGGTCGTGTGATGCAATATGTAATTGATAAATATGGTGCAAACCAAGTAGCACAAATTATCACTTATGGTACAATGGCTGCAAAATCTTCTATACGTGATACTTCACGTGCATTAGATTTACCACTAAGTGATGCAGACCGTATTGCAAAGCTCATCCCAACGATGAGTAAGCTCAAAAAGATTTTTGGAAAAACAGATGCAGAACTGCGTAGTAAATTTCGCGCAGACGACCTCCCTAAAGTACAAGAACTTATCACCTTAGAACAAGAAGATAGTATGGAAGGCAAAATGCTTAGACGCGCTCGCCAGCTAGAAGGTTCTGTTCGTAACACCGGAATACACGCGTGCGGGGTGATTATCACTCCAGATGATATTACAAATTTTGTCCCTGTAGCACTGGCCAAAGATTCTGATTTGTATGTCACACAGTTTGACAACTCTGTGGTAGAAGAAGCTGGACTACTCAAGATGGATTTTCTGGGTCTGAAGACGCTTACTCTAATAAAAGATACTGTAAAGCTGGTTAAATATCGTCACGATATAGATCTTGACCCTGAGAATTTTCCGCTAGATGACGAAAAAACATATGAGCTTTTCCAACGTGGTGATACGGTAGGGATTTTTCAATATGAATCTCCTGGTATGCAAAAGCATATGCAATCTCTCAAACCTACGGTTTTTGAAGATCTTATTGCAATGAATGCGCTTTACAGACCTGGACCGATGGAATATATACCATCGTTTGTAAGAAGAAAACACGGGCAAGAAGAGATAGAGTATGATCTCCCAGCAATGGAGGAATACCTAAAAGAGACTTACGGTATTACGGTATATCAAGAGCAAGTGATGCTACTGTCACAAAAGCTAGCAGATTTTACCAAAGGTGAGGCAGATGTACTGCGTAAGGCAATGGGAAAAAAACAAATTGCGGTACTTGATAAAATGAAACCTAAGTTTATTGAGCAAGCTTCTGCAAAAGGTCACGATCCGGAAAAACTAGAGAAAATATGGAAAGACTGGGAAGCATTTGCCGCATATGCCTTTAATAAATCACACTCTACTTGTTATGCTTGGATTGCCTACCAGACGGCATATCTAAAAGCACATTATCCTGCAGAATACCTCGCTGCTGTACTTTCTAATAATATGAATGACATCAAGCAGGTTACTTTCTTTATGGAAGAAGCTAAGCGTATGGGACTAGAAGTATTAGGACCAGATGTTAATGAATCTTTTAGAAAATTTACGGTAAACGATCAAGGAGCCGTTCGTTTTGGAATGGGAGCTATAAAAGGAGTAGGAACAGGAGCGGTTGCTACCATAGTAGAAAAGCGACAAGATGGAAAGTATAAATCTGTTTTTGATTTTGCCAGACGAGTAGATCTAAGAGCCGCAAATAAAAAAGCTTTTGAAAGTCTTGCTCTGGCCGGTGGTTTTGACGAACTAGATGAAAACACACATAGAGCACAGTTTTTTAACCACGATGGTGATGGGATTACCTTTCTAGAAAAAGCCGTAAAATATGGTGCTAGATATCAAGAGAATGAAAATAGCTCACAAGTAAGCCTTTTTGGAGAGTCTAGCGAAGTGCAAATACCAGAACCCGAAGTACCTCCTTGCGAAGAATGGGGGACAATGGAAAAACTAAAACGAGAAAAAGAAGTGGTTGGGGTCTATATCTCTGGACATCCTCTAGATGATTTTAAAACAGAAATGCAAACTTTTTGCAATGCAACGCTTACTCATTTTAACCAGATGGAAACATTTGTAAACAGAGAACTCACTTTTGGTGGTGTGATTACAGATGTACAACACCGTGTTTCTAAAAATGGAAAAGGATGGGCACTATTTACTGTAGAAGACTTTACAGATAGTTTTGAGTTTAGAATGTTTGGCGAAGAATATCTTAAGAATCGTCATTTCTTAATTCCTAATAGTTTTATACACGCAAAGGTTTTTATACGTGATGGTTTTGTAAATAGAGATACGGGGAGAAAAAGTGATCCGCGCACACAATTTAATGCCATATCTCTATTACAGGATGTAATGGATACGCACGCAAAAAAACTTACTATTAATATAGACATTAATGAAATAGCCGAAAACCGTATAGAAGAGATCAAAAATATCTTAGATCAATACAAAGGTGATGCAAAATTGCATTTTCAAGTTTTTGAACCTGTAGAAAAACTATATGTAAAAATGCCTAGCAAACGTATAAAAGTGAATATATGTCAAGAATTACTCAATGCACTTGAGCAGAGTAATGTGCATCATAAGTTAAATTGATAATATAGCTAAGAATGGCTGTAGTGTATTTTGACTATTATTTGTATATTAAAGTATGAATTTAGACAAACTAAAAAAGGAATTACTTTCCCTTTCAGAAGAAAATCGTGAGGAACTTCTATCAGTGCTTAGTAAGAAATCAGAAAATTCTCTTTCATCTCAGAGGGTTTCTAGAAGAGAGCTACTCAATAATAAGCAAGGATTTTGTCCTCATTGCTTGCACGGGAAATATGTTCGTTTTGGAATAGACGCAGGAGCCCAACGTTATAAGTGCAAATCTTGTATGCGTAGCTTCACTGAATATACTGGCACTTGGATGGCAGGACTTCATAGCAGAGACAAAGTTTGCGATTTTTAACCACGAAGCATCTTTATCTACACTATCTGCATATTCTTTAGTAACAACAATCTCTTCTTCATCTTTTCTGTCCTCTGTTACTTTATGAATTGTCTTTCTTTTAGGTTTTAAAGGAGTATCAATAACACTAGCATCGATTATA
This sequence comes from uncultured Dokdonia sp., assembly GCA_938002835.1. GTDB lineage: Bacteria > Bacteroidota > Bacteroidia > Flavobacteriales > Flavobacteriaceae > Dokdonia. Next base: position 5,810 of record CALKZS010000178.1, read on the forward strand.
GCTCCTGTTTTTACGATTATTTTGTGAGCCTCTAGTTGTCTATTGATTTCTTTAAAAAGAGGCTCATAAGCTGTTGCTTTGGTCATAATACTTCTAAAACGAGATAGGGTGCTGTGATCTGGAGCTACTTGATCTATATGTAAATCACAAAAATAACTAAAAGAAATACTGTCATTAACTCGATCTTCTACTTCGTAGTCACTCAAACCATACCAGGTCTGAAGTAAGCTCATTTTGAAAAGTAGTAAACCGCTATAACTAGGTTTGCCTGTAGCACTTTTACCTTTAGTATAATGTTGCTTTAAAATGGTAATAATTGGACGCCCATCTATAAGTGTATTTATTTGTGTGAAAATGTACGTTTGATCTTACGAGAACGTATATCGCAAATATTATCGGCTAAAGTGGGGTGTTGTACTAGTTCCATAGAAAAAAGATACAAAATGTATCTAATTTAAACAAGTCCTTGCAACGGTCTTTATCGGCTAAAGTGGGGTGTTGTACTAATTCCATAAAAAAAAGACACAAAATGTATCCAATTTAAACAAGCCCTTGCAACGGTCTCAAAATATGAAAAAGAAAGCCCTTGATTTTATGGATAAAGTTTACTTAAGAAAAAGAGCAGTCATAGAATCTGTAAATGATGCCTTGAAAAATACTTGTCAAATGGAACATTCTAGACATCGTTCTTTTGATAACTTTTTAGAAAACTTGATCGCAGGATTAACTGCTTATTCTTTCCTAGACAAAAACCTTCTATCAAATTACAAAGATTTTACCTAATTTAGGCATCGCTTAAATCGCACTCACAGTAAGATTAATACTTAGGTTCTTTTTAATTTTATGCTCAGTAATCAAATATTAAAACGCATACTGAACAAGGTGACTGTAAACATTATAATTTATAATGATTGAGCAATAATTTTTCATACCACGTATCTGGCAATGCTCGTTTAAGTACAATGCTAAATCGTTGCATAAAAAATCCTACTCTGTAATGAACTTTAGGATTTTTCTTTTTCATCACTCGATGTACAACTTTTGCCATTATCTCAGGATTCATTCCGTCATCTACGTGAGCATCCATAAGCTCAAGAGTATTTTTATAATTTTGTTGATATGGAGAATGGTCTAAAAGTGGAGCGTGATAACGACCTGCTGCTATATTAGTTGCAAAATCTCCTGGAGCTATAGTAGTCATTTTAATATTAAACTCTTTGAGTTCCATACGATATGCTTCTGTTACGATAGCAAGTGCACCTTTTGTTGCCGAATACATACCTCGGTACGGCAATCCCATATATCCTGCTATAGATGTAATATTTAATATCATACCACTATGTTGCGCTCGCATTGACGGTAACACAGCTTTGATTACTTCTAGTGCTCCAAAAAAATTGGTTTCAAAAACACGCTTTGATTCGGAATCTGGTGTTTCTTCTAGAGGGCCTGTAATTCCCATTCCCGCATTATTAATAAGATAATCAACTCGGCTTTCTTTTTTCAATAATGAGTTAACGGCCGTTGCAATTGTCTCAGATTTTGTGACATCCAACGGCAACATATGCACCCCGTTTTCAATAGCATTTTTAGTATTACGACTTGTACCGTAAACAATATATGATTGACTTACAAGATATTGAGCAATGGCTTTTCCTATTCCTGAAGAGGCACCAGTAATGAGAACTACTTTTGACATAAAATACATTAGAATTTCGCAAATATAAGATTTACAAAACAGGAGTTGCTATAAAATATTTTTTATGACGATGATACGCTTTCGCGAAAGCGTAAAACATCTCTCTAAGCAAATCTAATCGCTTTTACAGGGTTTATTTTTGTGATTATATATGATGGGATAATTAACATTAACAAACAGGTGATAAATACCCCTATATTGAGCATAGCAATAAATCCAAATTCTATTACTACTGGAGCTTTATCTACGTAGTATGTTGCGGGATCTAAAGTGACCAATCCGAAATACTTTTGAATACAAAGTATACCTATACCTATAACATTGCCCCAAAAAAGCCCTATCCCTATAAGATACATTGCATTGTATAAAAATACTTTTCGAATACTCCAATCTGAACTTCCTAAAGCTTTTAAAACACCTATCATTTGAGTGCGTTCTAAAACTAACACCAGAAGTGCTACAATTATATTAATACCTGCAACGAGAATCATTACCACAATAATTAAGATCATATTGAAGTCAAATAATTTTACCCATTCAAAAATATTAGGATTGCGTTGTAATACAGAAATCGATCTTAAGAAAGAACCTGAATTTTTATAAACTAGATTATTGACACGTTCTATTTCATTAAAATCATCTATAAAAACTTCAAAAGCACCTACCTCATCTTTTTTCCATTTATTAATACGAGCAAGCTGACGACGATCTGCCATAATATATACCTTATCAAACTCTTGAAAAGCACTTTCATATAATCCTACTATATCTAATCGTAAGGATCTAAACTTCACCCCTTCTTGATTTATAAAATAAACAATAGCCTTATCTCCTACTTTAAAACCTAATCTGTTTGCGAGATAGGTGCTAAACATAGTTTCTGTTGAGAGTCCTTCTTCTGTAAAATTGGGCTTTCGTCCTTCAATGATATAACTCTCAATACGTGACCAGTCATAATCATCTCCTACCCCTTTTACAATAATACCCTCAAAAGTCTCTTTTGTTCTTATAATGCCAGCTCTAGATGTAATAGCTTGCACGTGTGTTACCTCTGGAACAGCTTCAAAATCTGGATAAAAATCTTGATGGATAGTAATAGGGTTTACAGTCTCTTCACTATTATTACCATCAAAATTTGAGACCAGCATATCACCAGAAAACGCAGATATTTTCTGGCGTATCTCTCGCTGCAATCCTAAAGTTACAGATATTGCAATGAGCATCATAACCATTCCTAAAACAATTGCAACCGTAGCGATTTTAATTATCGTACTGGAAGCACTACTTTTATACGAAGTACCCCCACTAAGTCGTTTTGCAATAAAATACTCTAAATTCAAAATACGAATGATTTTTTTCAAAAATACCGTTTTTTTAATGCTCATACTTCTAATTTCTTGTGCAAATAATGCAAAGACAGAAGTACAAGGCAATAATGAGATATCGTTATCTACAAAAACCGAAGTTATTACTCATATTGATAAGAATGATATTGATAAAAAAGCATCTATTATTGTAGGGGCAAATCGCACTGAAAAATACATTCCATTATTAGAACATAAAAAAGTAGGTATAGTTACAAATAAAAGCGGTCTCATTTTTAAAGAAGCTACACATACAGAAAAAGAAAGTGTACATATTGTAGATTCGCTATTTGCTAGAGGCATCAAAATAACCAAAGTATTTTCTCCCGAACACGGTTTTAGAGGAAATGTAGATGCTGGCGAAAAAATAAAAGATGGCAAAGACTCAAAAACTGGTCTTAATATCATATCGCTATATGGCAAAAACAAAAAACCTACACAAGAACAACTAGAAGACCTTGATGTAATCCTTTTTGATATTCAAGATGTAGGTGTTCGATTTTATACCTATATCTCTACACTTACATATGTAATGGAAGCCGCTGCACAAAAAGGAATACCTGTTATAATTCTAGACAGACCTAATCCTAATGGGCATTATATAGACGGCCCCACACTAGAAGAAGAACATTCTAGTTTCTTAGGAATGCACGAAGTACCTCTTGTCTATGGAATGACTATAGGTGAATATGCGACAATGGTAAATGGCGAAAAATGGCTTGAAAATAATTTGCAATGCAATCTCACAGTAATCCCACTAGAAAATTGGGATTATAACACTTCATACTCATTGCCTACTAGACCTTCTCCTAATTTACCTAATGATAAGAGTATTAACCTATACCCCAGTTTAGGCTTTTTTGAAGGAACTACTATTAATGCAGGTAGAGGAACAGAAATGCAGTTTCAGGTTTTTGGATCTCCAGACTTCCCAGAAAAATACTATCCATTTACATATACTCCTGTTCCTAACTTTGGTTCTAAAAACCCAAAACATAATGCAACGCAATGTAATGGCATTGACCTTAGAACCGAAGAATATATGAGTCGTGTCAATCTAGAATGGCTAGTAAATGCATATAGTGCTAGTACAAATAAAAAAGGATTTTTTAAAACCTCTAGCTTTACATTGCACGCAGGAAATACAACTCTACAAAAACAAATTGAAAAAGGAATGACCTTTAAAGAAATTAAAAAAGATTGGATTAAAGGTCTTGATAATTTTAAAAAAATACGCTCTAAATATCTACTGTACAATTAATTATATTATTGACTCTAACGTCGTTTTATGAAACAAAGTTTCTCGTATTATATCACAGTTTTTGTGATAAAATTAAAAGGACTCAAAAAAGTGTTTAGTCAAGACCCCATAGACTATAGAAAGTAAGAAAAGAAGATGTCTTTCATCCCAAAGGGAACTGGTTAAAAAAATATCTTATTCATAATTTTAAAATAGTAAATACTTCGATAACCCAAACAGGTCAAAGTAACCATACTAATAAACTACTCATATTTATACACGGTGGGGCTTTCATATCTGCGCCAGCTAAGCATCATTGGGATGCTATTAAAGAGATCTTAAAACATACAGATTACACAATATGGATGTATAACTACCCAAAAGCTCCAGAACATACTATTACAGAAATTTCAAAAAATATTGATGCTGTTTATCAAGATGCATTGTCAAAGTTTAAATCGCAAACAATACCTTTAATTAGGAGATTTTGTAGGAGGTACCTTAGTTACAGCATTAATGCAGAGACTTATTAAAAGCAAAAATGAACTTAAAACAAATTATAAAAATTCTTAATGAGTAAAATAGCAACGCTCTTTTAAAGATTTTATGTTAAAAAAAGAAAGGATAAAAAAAATACATCGACGTAAATAAAATATGTGTCTATATTCTAACTATTACAGATACGCTTTCGCGAAAGCGGAAATTTTCCAATCACAATTTCATCCAAATAGTTACATCTAAGTGATGATATTTTTATGGTGAAATCATTAAAATTATATAAAAAGTGCTACAATTGATATAAAATAGTATACAAAACATAATAAATCATTATGTTTATATAAAAATTTAATTTTTTTAAGTTATTCAATATATTTAATTATGATTAAGAAAAAAATATACCTCCTTGCTGCACTTTGTGGCCTTATCGTTTTTAATAGTTGTGGTGATGATCTAGATGACACTATACAACCTGCATCTGCCGAAAATATATCAGATTTTGTATATCGTGCATTAAATTTTTGGTCCTTATATAAAGCAGATGTACCAGAATTAGCCAATGATTTTTTTGCAAGTGATAGTGATAAAGATGAATTTATAAGTAGTTTTGAATCTCCTGAAGCCGCATTTTCGGCACTAACGTCACCAAGAGATCGTTTTAGCTTTTTGAGTAGTGACTTTGAAGTTTTTGAAAACTCCCTTGCTGGTATAAATACCTCTACAGGTATATTTTTATCTTTATTTGTAGATCCTTTAGATGACACCAGAGTTTTTGGTGCTGTACGTTATGTTGTAAACGGAAGCTCTGCAGATCAAGCTGGTGTAGAACGAGGAATGCTTTTTACAGAAGTAGATGGTGTTGAATTGAGAGATCCTTCTGGAGGTGCTATAACTGCAGATACAAACTTTAGTAGTTTTTTTGCGCCAGACACCTATACAATATCATTAGCAACATTAGACGGAATAACCAATGAATTAGAACTTACAGGAGAAAGTATTACAGTAACAAAAACTGAGCTTACTACAAATCCTGTTCATACAGTAAATATTTTAGAAGTAGAAGGAAATACTATTGGGTATTTACATTATACCGGTTTTACTAATGAGTTTGATAATTCTTTAAATGACGCTTTTGCACAATTTCAAAATGCAGGTGTTACAGATCTAGTTCTCGATTTAAGATATAATGGTGGAGGCTCTGTAGAAACAGCAAATGATCTCTCTACGATGATCTCTGGACAATTTGAAGGTGAAGTATTTATTACCCAAGAATTTAACGAAGATCGTAATGAAGATTTTAGTAGAACACGTAGATTCAATACCAGTTTAGGTTCTGGAGATGATGGTCCATCAATAAACAGTTTAGGGTTAGAAAGAGTATATGTAATTACTACTGATCGAACTGCATCATCAAGTGAATTAATTTTAAGTGGCCTTGACCCTTACATTGATATCATTCAAATAGGATCAACTACTGAAGGTAAATTTGAAGGGTCTTTCTTATTATATGACTCTCCTAATTTTAGCCGAGCTGATGCAAATCCTAATCATCGTTATGTAATGTTACCACTAACATTTAAATCTATAAATGCAAATGGACTCACCGATTACTTTGATGGTTTTACTCCAGACATAGAAATATTTGAATCTCCATTTACATACGGTACTTTAGGAGAACTAGGAGAGCCATTACTTGATGCCGCGATAGATGCAATAATTAACGGAAGAAGTACAAGAAATTATAATACCACTGAGATTCCTCCTCTGTTTGATTCAGAACAAAGCGATCCTTTATACCAACGAATGTTTACAGAGGCTACGGATTTCTAAACATATATCACCTACAGTAAAATGAGAAATGGCAAGTTATTTATTATATAAATAACTCGCCATTTTTATTTCTTGATCTATGAAGATTAATTCATATATACCTCATTTGGTAAAACACCTACTGCCTGAGAATCTATTAAATCAAATGTTGATGCATTATATGCTTCTAAAGTTCCGCTAGTAGCATTTAAACCAATAATAGAATTTCCAATAACATTCATATTAGTAAAGGTAACTCCTGTCACAGTGACATCTACAGGACTACCTAAACTATTTACATTAAGTCTTAAAACATTATTTGCAAGGTAATAATACACAAAATCTCCCTCTACGTTTAATAATGATGGTCTTTGCGTTGGGGTAAAGGTTTCTATAGTAGTAATATTATTAGAAACAAGATTAATCATTGATATTTTAGCTAGTGATGGTTCTTGTCCTGATGGGACTATCAATAAACCTTCAGAAAGCACCAATAAATTCCCTTGACCATCTAATTGCATAGAACTAGGAATATCCCCTACTTCAATAGTAACAGGAGCTTCGTCTATTCTAGTAGTATCAATTATAGAAATAATGTTATTTGGCTGTGAATTGGTTCCTTGATGTGCTACGATTAAATCTGTTCCATTTACTTCTAATTTTTCAACACCGTGTTGTACAGGAATAATTTCTGATACAATATTTTGAGTAAGATTAATAACAGCAATAAAGTCATCATCAAGAGCCGAAATATCTCCTCTGTTTGAAACATAACCTGTATCTCCTATTGCTACAAAATGACGTGGATTTTCTAATCCTATTGTAATTCTATTTATCTCTTCAAAGGTAAATCTATTAACCACTGTAATGAGATCACTACCACTAGAAACAACATATGCAAAATCACCATAAAAACCTATACTATGAACTGAATTTCCTAGATTACTACCTTGATTTACTGATTGATAAATTTGATTGTCTGCTTGGCTAAAGTCTGCATTTACATATGACACCGTTCCAATACCATTATTTTCAACTCCTTGATTTGATATTAAAAACCCATTTTCAAAAGGAAAATCATCATTATCTTCTATTGTAATTGTTGCAGTGGGTGGATCGCTTATAATAGTTCCATTACGCGTTCTTAATGTTACAATAATTGTTTCTTCTTCTTCTACATCAAGATCATCTATTATTGTAATAGAAATTGATGCTGTACTGGCTCCCTCTGAAACTGTAAAACTTAACTCATCAGATAAAAATTCATAATCTTCAGAAATAGTAGTTGTTCCCGTAAGATCATAAGTATAAACATCTGTTTGTGTTGCAATTGGTAATTCAAGATTAAAAGTAATCAAACCTGCATCTTCAGTAACATTACTAGGTGTTACTGTTATAACAAAACTATCAGTATCAACAGGTAGGTTAACACTATCATCATCATTACAAGATATGAGTTGAAGAAATAAAATAGATAATAATAAAATACGAATTTTCATAATCTTTGGTTAATTATTGTTTGCATTAAAAAAATAAAGTTTTTAAAATGTAAATGTATTAATACACTTTTTAATTAGCTATTAACTAAACTACTTTACTAAACAAATTATTATATAGAGATTAACAAAATAAAAAAGAGGTGAATTAATAATCACCTCCTTATAGTACATTAAAATATGATTTAGTTTATATATATCTGATCTGGAATAATACCTAACTCCAAAGAATCAAATAACTCTAGAGTATTTAAATTATAAATCTCTAATGATCCATTACTAGCAAAATCTCCGGCATTTACACCAAAAATAGCGTTACTTATAATTCTCATATTGAAGAAATTTAATCCATCTAAGATGGGTTCTTCAGGAAGACTAAAATCTACAAAAGAAGCAGTATTTTCATAAATACCACCATTCAGGTAATAATATAAAGCTCCATTTTCTAGATTAAGAGCATTAGGATGTTCTGTAGCATCAAATTCGTAAGTTTGAAAAACTTCTTCTGCTTGCAAATCAATTATCGATAAACTCCCAGCTGTCTCATCTCCTATAAAACCTGGATTACCCCCAGATAATACCCAAAGATTCCCTACTCCATCTAATTGCATAGAGTTAGGAACGTCACCTACTTCAATGGTAGTAGAGACTTGATCTGTTGAAGCATCTATTACAGAAATAATATTATTCACCCCAAAACCTCCTTTATGAGCTACATATATATTATTACCACTTACCACTAAACTTTCTGGTCCTTCTGCTACAGGAATATTTGTAGTAATCGTATTTGTCGTTAAGTCTATTACTGATACATAATCATCATCAGGGTTTGTTCCATCACCCCAATTAGTTACATACCCTTTATTCCCTATAGCTATAAAAAAACGTGGATTATCTAATCCCGTATCAATACGAGCTTGCTCTTCAAATGTAAATCTATTTACTACAGTAATACGATTACTTACATTTGCTACGATATACGCTTGATTCCCACTAAACCCTATTGATTGTACAATATTTCCTAAATTGTCATTATTCACTGTTTGAAATATATCGTTCTGAACAGTTGTCAAACCTGACACAAAAGAAACAGTCCCAAAACCTTCATTAAAAGGCCCTTGGTTTGTTATTAAAAGACCATCTTGAAAATTTCCTAATGGTGTTGGGGTTGAAGTATCGTCATCACTACTACAAGAAAAGAGATAAAGAGATAAAAAGGCTACTAATAAAATTCTAATTTTCATAATTGTTGTTTAAAAAGTAAAGGTTGTTTGTATTAAAAAGTTGCGTCCCGGATTAGGACGAAAAGCAATCGTTTGATAGTTTGTGTTAAATACGTTATTCAATCTCCCTGTAATAACCATTACATTAGATTTATTCAAAATAATATTAGCAGTCACTCCTATATTAGATACTATATAATTATCTACAAAAGCAGTATTATCTGTTGTTGTATACACTTCTCCATTAAATCTATTTTCTATAAACGTATGTAACCATTTGTATTGATGTGCTAGAGATATAATCACTTTATTTTTAGGTACATATGTTAATTGATTTCCTGTAGCCTCATCTTCTGCTATCGTATATCCATATTGAGCATTGGCAGTAAAATGATGCTCATTAATTTGCTTGTCATAATTAAACCCTATTTCTAGCCCATAATGCTGCGTTTCAGCAATATTTATAGGACTCCATATTCCAGAATTATCAGGTAACCATTTAATTAAATCTTCTGTTTGTATGTAATAACCACGAACGTTTGAAGTAAATCCTTTTGTAGAAAATGTATGCCCTACTTCTGCTTGTAAGCTAGTTTCTGGTAATACATCTGGATTACCAGTCGCTCCTGGACCTTGCCAGAATAAGTCATTAAATGTAGGTACTCTATAATTACGAGAAGCATTTAAAGAAAACGTATTCTTAAAAGTATTTGTACTATTTGGAATACTATAATCTGCCCCTACAGATAACAAAAAAGGACTATCAAAATCACTTACAGTTTCCTGTCTTGCTTGTAGTTCATATGAAAACCTATTTGTAAGTGTGTGTTTCCACAAAGCAACAAGAGATCCTACAGTTCGAGATTGATCTTCTATAGAACTTCCATCTGCTGTTATAGTATTGTATTCTCCAGAAAGTGTGAGTTTCTTTTTTGAATCAATGGTAATAGTCGCATCATAATTTGCAAGAAATCTACTAGACTTTCCAATACTAAAAAACTCACGATTATCTGTATTATCAAAAAATCTAAACTGTTCAAATATATGAGCTACACGCAATGTGCCATCATATCTTTTCCCTAATCGTTCCCATACGGCAAGTGTTCTCGTATTTTGATCTTCATAGGCATCATTACTTACTGCTGTAAGTGTACCAGAAAAATTGCGATCACCTATGTATGTATTATGATATAACTTGAGAAGCTGTGTTCTCTTAGTAGATGCCTCGAGTAAATATCCAACATTAACATTAAAGTTTACATTTTCAAACTCTCCATTTTCATTAGATTGATCTGTATCTAAATATTCAAAATCGTTATCACTATTTTGATAGTCTACGGCTGCATCAAAGTGCCACTTCGTTTTTGAAAAATTAGTTTTTGCGCTAATAAGTTGTGTGTTAAAACTTCCATAACCCGTAGAAATCTTATTTGTAAACTCGTTACCAAAACTAATATCATTTTCAAGGTGTACACTTCCTCCTATTGCTCCAGAACCATAAATCACACTACCACCGCCAGCACGCACACTTACATTATCGTAATTTTTAGTAGAGATGGTATTAAAATCTGTTTGTCCTGTAAACTGACTATTTAGATTTATACCATTCCACACCACTGCTGTTTGCTGTGCATTAGTCCCTCTAAAAGAAGGGGAAGAAACTCCACCTGGCCCATTTTCACGCAAGTAAATTAAAGAGTTTGTTTGTAACAACCCTGTAAGAGATGTACGCGATTTTTGTATGCTATTATCTGTAATGGTTTGTATGGATATACCCGCTGTATGAGTTCTTAATTTTACATCACTTACAATCACTTCAGGCAATTGCTGTAGTGAGTCAAGTTGCGCTTGTGCAGTAAAAGCACAAAGCAATAGTGTAAAAAAAGTAACTAAATATTTCATCTATCTATAGACTTTTTACCCGAAAGTCTTTGGATTTCTTGTTAAAATAATGGCAGGTCTCCTGGCTAGCTTTTGTTGCACCTTCCCATCTTTACACCTAAAGACAGTGGCTTTGTAGTAGCAACAAGTCTTAAAAAAGACTTAGCTCACAGTTGCGGGAACAGCTTCCGATTATCACGAAATTCCCTTTTAATCTTCTAAATGTGTGTCACAAAGAAGAACCAAAATTCTGCACAAAGATAGTAAACACATTATCATCACTTTCTAAAAAGAACCATAAATTCCAAATCAAAAAATCTAGGTATGAAGTATGATCAATTTTAATACTACTTTTGAAGAATGGATAAAAAAATCTTTCAATTCATTCTATTTCTTGTGCTAAGTATTAGTTTAAATACTTGCAAAAAAGAAATACCTCAAAGTACAACTATTGAAGAAACTACCATATTGACTCCTTTGCAAACTGAGATAAAATATGCAAATGGTTTTTCTATTACACATCACAAAGACTATACTTTACTTGAGATTACACAACCTTTTCCAGGAGCAAAAGAAACATATTCGTATATATTATTGAATGAGTCTAAAGAGACCTTTGATGTTCACTCAACAACTTATAATGTAGATACAAACAATATTATTAATGTGCCATTACAATCTATTATTGTGACCTCTACCACTCATATTCCATCGTTAGAAATACTAGGCGTTTCTGAGACATTAGTAGGTTTCCCAGGACTGGATTATATAAGTAGTCCGCTTTCGCGAAAGCGTATAGAAAACAATCAAATAAAGGAGTTAGGACAAAATGAATCTCTCAACACAGAGCTTACCATTCATCTAGAACCAGATGCAGTCATTACCTTTGGTGTGGAAGGCGAAAACAAAACACTAAACATCTTAAACAAAGCTAAAATACCTGTGATATACAATGGAGATTGGGTAGAAAAACATCCATTAGGAAAAGCAGAATGGATCAAGTTTTTTGGCGCTTTATACGGAAAAGAAAAAGAAGCCGATAGTATTTTTAACCACATAGAAAAGCAGTATTTAGACACAAAAAAATTAGTGCAAGATATATCTAAAAAACCAACAATTTTAAGCGGAGTAATGTTTAAAGACATATGGTATTTACCTAAAGGAGATAGCTGGCAAGCCACAATTATAGAAGATGCAGGAGGTAATTATCTATGGTCACAAACAGAAGGAACTGGTAGCATTGCACTAAGTATAGAATCTGTTCTAGATAAAGCACAAAATGCAGATTTTTGGATTGCTCCCTCACAATATACTAGCTACACAAAATTAATTAGTGACAATAAAGTATATGGAGAATTTGATGCTTTTAAAAATCAGAAAATATACACGTTTGCAAAAGCAAAAGGAGCCACCGGCGGATTACTATATTATGAACTCGCTCCCAATAGACCAGATCTTGTTTTAAAAGATCTTATACATATCTTACATCCTGACGTATTAACTGAAAAAACAACGTTTTTTACACCTCTTGATGAGTAAAACTTCATACGCATATACTTTTATACTTCTTGCAATATGTCTTGTGACTAGTTTTTTGCTCAATGTAAGCTTAGGCTCTGTAAATATTCCATTTAAAGAAGTGATTACAGGTCTCACTGGTGGCGAATTATCAAAATCTTCTTGGGAATATATTATATTTGATTATAGATTACCTAAAGCAATCACTGCAATTATTGCTGGAGCTGGCTTAGCGATTTCTGGATTACTAATGCAAACACTTTTTAAAAACCCTCTAGCGGGACCCTTTGTACTAGGAATTAGTAGTGGGGCAAGTCTAGGTGTTGCTATCTATATTTTAGGAGGTACCGCTTTAGGTCTTTCTACATTACTTTTATCAGGAAAATGGGGATTAATTCTTTCTGCTAGTGTCGGTAGCTTTTTAGTCTTACTTGTCGTTCTTTCGGTTGCGAGTAGAATAAAAGATACAATGGCATTACTCATTATAGGACTTATGGTAGGAAGTTTGACAGCTGCTGTGGTGAGTATTTTATCTTATCTTAGTAATGCAGAAGAGTTACAACGCTTTGTTTTTTGGTCATTAGGAAGTCTAGGAGATTTATCTTGGGATGGAGTTCTCATACTTTTTAGTTGCTTTACCATAGGTGTATTACTATCTATTTATAGTTTAAAATCTCTCAATGCGTTACTCCTAGGAGATGCTTATGCAAAAACGGTAGGTGTTCATTTTTCTAAAGTGAGACTCATTATCATTATTGCCACTAGTTTACTTGCTGGAAGTATTACTGCATTTGCAGGACCTATTGCTTTTGTAGGTCTTGCTGTTCCGCATCTCATCAGGCAAGTAATTCCTACTGCAAATCATATCATTTTACTCCCTGCTGTTATTCTGGGTGGTGCTATTTTAATGTTAATATGCGATACTGTTGCTCAGGTTCCCTATAGCGAATATACATTACCACTCAATGCTATTTCTTCTATCATAGGAGCGCCTGTTGTTATCTGGCTATTAGTGCGTTCTAAAAAACTGTTGTTTTAATGAGCTCTCAAAAACAACATAACATCCTTTCTACAGAAAATCTTTCTGTTGGATATCGTTCTAAAAAGACAGTACATCCTATTGTTATAGATATTTCTATCACTTTAAAAAAAGGACAACTTATAGGTCTTATAGGTATTAATGGTTCTGGAAAATCTACATTATTACGTACACTCTCGGGATTACAGCTTCCCCTTTCGGGAAAAATTATGCTTGACAATCAAGAGCTATCTATCATTGCATCTCAAGAACTAGCGCAAAAGATGAGCGTTGTGCTCACTAAACAACAGATTTCAAAAAATCTTAGTGTGATAGAACTCGTATCTCTAGGAAGGCAGCCATATACTAATTGGCTAGGTACTTTATCAAAAGTAGATCACGACACAATAAACAATGCTCTTGAACTCACCGAAACAACTTCTCTTAAAAACAAAAAATGTTACGAACTTAGTGATGGACAATTACAAAGAGTACTCATTGCACGTGCACTGGCACAAGACACAGAGCTCATTCTTTTAGATGAACCTATGTCTCATCTAGATTTACATCACAAAGCAGCATTATTAAAATTATTAACGACCATTGCTCACGATCAAAACAAAACCGTGATCTATGCCACGCACGATATAGAATATGCTCTTAATTTATGTGACCAACTTATTATCATACAGAACGAAAAAGTAATTTATAACACTCCAGAGCATCTTATTAAAACAAATATATTGACCTCATTATTCCCTAGCAAGCACATCACTTTTGATGCTGTTAATAAACGATTTATTTTAAATTAAGGAGTACAAACACTTCTTCATATCTTTACGGTATGAATGAATCTTTAACTCTTTTCTTAATTGCTTTTGGCTGTCTTATTATTGGTGCATTTTTAGGTGTCTTTATTTCTAACCTAAAAAAGAAAGGAGAACTATCTGGTATACAAGAACGACTTTCTCAGGAAGAGCTTAAAGTGCGTGAGAGTAAAGACGCTTTTGCAAAAGCGCAACACGAAATAACCCAACTACGCTCTGAAAAAGAAAAACAGCTAGAAGACTTACGACTAAGTAGCGAAAAACAACTTGCCTATCTAAGAGAAGAAAAAGACCAGTTTCAAAATGAACTTACCGCTCGCAATGTAGATTATACAAATCTAAAATTGCGTATGGAGGAAAAAACAGGAGAACTAGAGCAACTTCAAGAAAAATTTACAAAAGATTTTGAGCTTGTAGCCAATAAGATTTTAGATGAAAAATCTACAAAGTTCACAATGCAAAACAAGCAAAACCTTGATGTTATCTTAAAACCTCTTCAAGAAAAAATTCAACATTTTGAAAAACGCGTAGAAGAGACTAATAAAGAAGCAATAGACAGAACCTCTGCCTTGCGTGAGCAAATAAAAGGACTCACTGCCCTTAATGAGCAAATGACAAAAGAGGCAAACAATCTTACCAAAGCACTTAAGGGTGATAGTAAAATGCAAGGAAACTGGGGCGAACTTGTACTTGAACGTGTGCTCGAAAAATCTGGACTAGAAAAAGATCGTGAGTATTTTATACAACAAAGTTTTACTACAGAAGAAGGGCTTCGAGTACTACCAGATGTTGTGATACACCTACCAGATCACAAAAAAATGATTGTAGATAGTAAGGTCTCTCTAAGCGCTTATGAACGTTTTGTAAATGAAGAAGATCCTAGTATACAAGAAGCGCATCTTAAAGATCACATTACCTCGCTAAAAAGACACGTGCAACAGCTAAGTGATAAAAACTATCAAGATATCTATCAAATAGAAAGTCCAGATTTTGTACTTCTCTTTATACCTATAGAACCTGCTTTTGCCATTGCCATTAATAATGATAACCAGATTTACAATCAAGCTTTTGAAAAAAATATTGTGATTGTCACACCTTCTACCCTACTTGCGACACTACGCACTATAGATAGTATGTGGAACAACGAGAAACAACAACAAAACGCACTAGAAATTGCAAAACAAGCTGGAGCTTTGTATGATAAATTTCACGGCTTAGTGATAGACTTAACTGCTGTAGGAAAGAAAATGGATGATGCAAAGCTAGGATACTCAGCCGCGATGAATAAACTTGTAGACGGAAACGGAAACCTTATAAAACGTGTAGAAAACTTAAAGAAAATGGGAGCCAAAGCTAAAAAAGCACTTCCAGAGGCTATCATAAAACGAGCAAATGCAGGTGATGATGGTTTAACACTACTAGACTAAAACAATTATGAAAAAAATACTCTTCGTTACTTTAACGGTTATTTTCTTAGCAGCAGCTGGTTGGTTTGCTTTTATTTACTACGTCCCATATAGTAAAGGAACTCGCGCTGGCGAACTTATTAAATTCTCAAACAAAGGGATTTTTTATAAAACTTGGGAAGGTGAAATAAGCCAAGGTATAAGCGGCGCTCAGATATTTACATTCTCTGTACTAGACAAGGAAAAAGAAGTCATAGACGCTTTAAATACCTACCAAGGTCAATATGTAAAAGTAGAATATATAGAACGTTTTGGTACTTTCTCTTTCTGGGGAGATACAAAATATTTTATCACCAAAGTAACGCCAGAGAAGTCTCCGCATTTTAATAGGTAATTATGCATCTTTAGATAATTTCTATAATGAAAAAAAGAGTCGCAATCTCTCTATCACTTATTACAATTACTATATGTGGATGGCTTATTGTTGATCGTTTAGATTTACTCGATATTCCCTCAAATAAAAATGACACTTACTCTTCTTTTGAAAAAAGAAAAATAGACAAGAGAACTGATATCAATCAATTTGAAAAAGTTATTTTAAAAAATAAAATTGACTTTGAAAGAGAAAAAAAGCAACAAATCTCAACTATAGCATATCAAACTCAAATTATATCATTTGTAATCATTCTAATTCAAATAATCTTATTGGTAATTGTAATAATGATGCATAAAAAACAAAAAAAGACACTATAAAAAATAGAGAGTAACTTCTTAAAAAATCAATTCTTCACCAATCGTTTTGTAGTCACAGTTTCACCATCTTGAAACGCTACTATATATGTTCCAGAAGGAAAATCACTGATATCAATTTCAATGCTTTGCTCAACATCATTTTTAATAACCATTTCATCACCTAGTATATTGTAAACAGTCACGTTTACAAATACACTGGATGTATTTGTAATTTTAATTTTGTTTGTAGCTGGGTTAGGAGAGATTGATATTTGATAATCTTTGTGAGCTAATGTAGTGTTTGTATCATTAGCTAATGCTATGTCTCTATCTTGTGCTATCATTGTTGCAAATGCAAACAACACACAAGAAAGTGTTAAAAAACTTTTAATCATCGATTTGGGGTTTACGATTATGATCTAAATATAACACATATCTACTTGATTTCAAGAACAGTAATAAAAAACATATTAACAATTTTACAATTCAGGTACTATATTAAATCAAAAACCTCAACTATATGTCGAGGTTTTCTTGATTTTTATGCTTTCGCGAAAGCGTATAACAACCAGTATTAATTACTCAAATACATCTTTCTTCTAGCGTATAAATCATAAAACTCGTCGTCTTTTAAACTATCTATAAATAGGATACTTTCTCCAGTACTCTTCATTTCTGGCCCTAAATTCTTATTTACATTAGGGAATTTATTAAATGAAAACACAGGTTGCTTTATCGCATATCCTTCTAACTGAGGATTGAAGTCAAAGTCTTTTACCTTCTTTGCTCCTAGCATCACTTTTGTTGCATAATTTACATAAGGTTCTTTGTATGCCTTTGCAATAAAAGGTACCGTACGAGAAGCTCTTGGATTTGCTTCTATGATATATACTTTATCATCTTTTATGGCAAACTGTATATTTATCAATCCTACAGTATCTAGTGCAAGTGCAATCTTACGTGTATGATCTTTTATTTGTTCTAATACAAGATCTCCTAAATTAAAAGGTGGTAATGTAGCATTTGAATCTCCTGAGTGAATCCCACAAGGTTCTATATGTTCCATAATTCCTATAATATATACATCCTCTCCATCACAAATAGCATCTGCCTCTGCTTCTATCGCTCCATCTAGGTAGTGATCTAGCAGCAGTTTGTTATTAGGTATTTTCTGTAATAAATCTACCACGTGCTCTTCTAGCTCCTCATCATTTATAACAATTTTCATTCCCTGACCTCCTAGTACATAAGATGGTCTTACTAAAATTGGGTAGTCAAGTTCTTTTGCTACAGCAAGTGCCTCATCGGCAGTTTCTGCTACATCAAATTGTGGGTATGGAATATTAAGATCTTTAAGTAGTGTAGAGAAACTTCCTCTATCTTCTGCAAGATCTAATGCTTTATAACTAGTCCCTAAGATTTTGATACCATAACGGTCTAGTTTTTCAGCAAGTTTAAGAGCTGTCTGACCTCCTAATTGTACAATAACACCTTCTGGTTTTTCGTGACGGATAATGTCATAAATATGTTCCCAAAAAACAGGTTCAAAATATAGCTTATCTGCCGTGTCAAAATCTGTAGATACCGTTTCTGGGTTACAGTTAATCATTATGGTTTCGTAATCACACTCTGCAGCAGCAAGTACTCCGTGTACACAACAATAATCAAACTCTATCCCTTGTCCTATACGGTTAGGGCCAGATCCTAGTACAATGATTTTCTTTTTATCGGTTACAACACTCTCATTATGAGCTACTCTAACGCCTTCTGAAGTTTCCATTTCATTCTCAAAAGTAGAGTAAAAATAAGGTGTCTTTGCCACAAACTCTGCTGCACAGGTATCTACTAACTTGTATACACGATTTACATTAAGTTCATCACGTTTTGTATATACTTCACTCTCTAGACAGTCTAACATATGTGCTATCTGACGATCTGCAAAGCCACGTTGTTTTGCTTCAAGTAATAAATTGCGCGGAAGTGTATCTATTTTATATTTTGAGATCTCTTGATCCATCGCATATAGCTCTTCATACTGCTTCAAGAACCACATATCGATTTTAGTAATCTCGTGTATGCGCGTGAGTGGTATACCCATTGCAATAGCATCATAGATCACAAAAACACGATCCCAACTTGCATTGGTTAACTTTTCTATAATCTGGTCGTAACTTTTATAGCCTTTTCCATCGGCTCCTAATCCGTTACGTTTAATTTCTAATGATTGTGTGGCTTTATGTAAAGCTTCTTGGAAAGAACGACCTATACCCATCACTTCTCCTACAGACTTCATCTGTAATCCAAGAGTGCGATCACTTCCTTCAAACTTATCAAAATTCCAACGTGGTATTTTTACAATCACATAATCTAATGTAGGTTCAAAAAGTGCCGATGTAGATTTTGTGATTTGGTTATCTAGCTCATCAAGGTTGTATCCTATAGCTAGTTTTGAGGCAATCTTTGCAATAGGATATCCGGTTGCTTTTGA
This sequence comes from uncultured Dokdonia sp., assembly GCA_938002835.1. Lineage (GTDB taxonomy): Bacteria > Bacteroidota > Bacteroidia > Flavobacteriales > Flavobacteriaceae > Dokdonia. The sequence goes on from CALKZS010000178.1 coordinate 25,009, forward strand.
TGCAAGTGCAGAAGATCTAGAGACACGTGGATTAATCTCAATAGCAATGATCTCTTCTTCATTATCTGGGTTTACAGCAAACTGTACATTACAACCTCCTGCAAATTCTCCTATACTACGCATCATATGTATAGCCATATCACGCATTTTTTGATATGTTACATCTGAGAGCGTCATTGCTGGAGCTACTGTAATGGAGTCTCCTGTATGAATTCCCATAGGATCCATATTTTCTATTGCACAAATAATAACTACATTATCATTATCATCACGCAATAACTCTAGCTCATATTCTTTCCAACCTATGAGCGCCTTATCTATCATTACTTCGTGTACAGGCGATACTTCAAGACCGTGAGAAAGCAGTCTGTCAAAATCTTCTTCCTTATATACAAAAGAAGCTCCTGCTCCTCCTAAAGTAAATGAAGATCGTATAACGAGCGGAAAACCAAATTCTTGAGCAATCTCCTTTCCTTTTAAGAAAGAGTTTGCACTTGCCTGTGGTGCCATAGGAATTCCTATCTCACGCATTAAGTTTTTAAATTGATCACGATCTTCTGTAATATTTATCGCATCAATATCTACTCCTATAATTTCTACATCAAAATCTTTCCAAATTCCTTTTTCGTCTGCCTCTATACAAAGGTTAAGAGCTGTTTGCCCCCCCATTGTAGGAAGTACAGCATCTATTTGTGGGTGCTCTTTTAAAATCTTAATAATAGATTTTGTGTTGAGTGGTAATAGGTACACGTGATCTGCCATTGACGGGTCTGTCATAATAGTGGCAGGGTTAGAATTAATGAGTATGGTTTCAATACCGTCTTCTCTCAATGAACGTAATGCTTGTGATCCAGAGTAATCAAATTCACAAGCCTGACCTATAATAATAGGCCCAGAACCGATAAGAAGAATAGATTTTAAATCTTTATTTTTTGGCATTTGGAATAGTATTTTAAGATTTTTCTAAAATTATGGAACTCTTAGGGTATAAAAAAAGGTGTTACTTAAAAAAAGTAACACCTAATATTTACATCAATAACGATGCATTATTTTTTATGACGTATTTCAGATGAAACAGAAATTTTCTTTCTTCCTTTAGCACGACGACGTGCTAATACTTTACGACCGTTTACAGAAGCCATACGCTCTCTAAAACCGTGCTTGTTTCTTCTTTTTCTCTTTGATGGCTGAAACGTTCTTTTCGGCATAACTTATTACTTTAAGGTCATTAAGACCTGTGTTTTATATTTTTTTAATCCTGCTTTCTAAGCTGGGCGCAAATATACAATATGTTTTTACATCTCCAAGAGGAAAATAAAAAATATTTTATCTCCTTTTGATTACCTTTGCCATCCAAAGATAAAAAACATTACTAATGAAAAAGAATCTTTTTTTAAGCTTTCTATTACTATGCTATAGTAGTGCTCTTTTTAGCCAATCAAATTTAAGATATAACTTAAAAAAAGAGGATCGTTTTGTTATAAACCAATTGGTCACACAAGAGACAACCATTGACACAAAAGATCAAAATCAAGTAATTATAAATAATTTAAGTGCTACTTTCCAACTTGAGGTTATAGACGTTTTGCCAGAAATGTATGTGATAGATATGAGCTTCTTAAGTTCTGCAATAAATATAAGTGTAGATGGCATTGAGATGATGGGATTAGATACAAACTCCGAAAGTTTAGATCCTTCAAACATAATGTTTAAAGGAATGATTAATAAAAAAGTGACAATGCATATGTTACCTAATGGAAAAATTATAGAAGTCAATAATGGTGAAAATATTATTGACGGTATGATAGAAGCAATAGGAGATATCGATCAAACGATGATTGATAACATAAGAGAAGGTCTCAAAAAGGACTTTAGTGGCGAAACACTTGCTTATAGCCTTGAACAAATGACATACTACTACCCTACTTCTAAAAAAGAAATTAATGACACGTGGAATAACAAGTATAAAGGAGAAGGAAAAATAAACACTAATAATGAATGGAAATATATCTCTGAGGATGCTAACACCAGAATTATTGAAGGTACTGCTTCTGTCACTATGAATTTAAATGTAGAACCAATGTTTATGAAACTATCTGGCGAACAACAAACTGTTGCAAAAATAGATCCTGCATCTGGTTTCTTTAAAGAAATAGTGGTTACCACAACAACCTCTGGAAATTCGTATTTATCTTCATTACCAGATGAAGTAAATCCTACTAGCATAAAAATGAATACAACTTACACACTACAATAAACATATGTTCAATAAAAACATCAAATTAGTTCTTGCCGTAGCTTCGATAGCACTTGCTGTATGGCAATTTTTTGAAAACGAAATAGGTAACGGGATAATGTTTATTCTACTTGCTGGAATATTTGTGCTACTTTATTTTAAAAATGAAATTATCGTCCTTGCCTTCTTACGTCTTAGAAAGCAAGATTTTCCTGGGGCTCAAAAGTGGCTTGCAAAAATTAAAAACCCAGAAGGTGCTCTTGTAACAAAACAACAAGGATATTATTACTACTTACAAGGCCTTATGGTAAGTCAAGATAATATGACACTAGCAGAAAAGCATTTCAAAAAAGCTTTGACGTTAGGACTTTCTATGAGTTCTGATCTTGCAATGGCAAAATTAAATCTTGCTGGTATCGCAATGACTAAAAACAGAAAACGCGAAGCTCAAGCACTTCTTAAAGAAGCAGAAGCTCACGATAAACATAATATGCTAGGGGAGCAACTCAAAATGATGAAAGAGAATATGAAACGTGCAGGTAACCAACCTAAACGTCAGTATGGACAACCCACCTCTGCTCGTGCTGGAAGAAGACAGCGATAAAATATCGTTGCTTACCAAAATCTTTAGCAATGGATATAATAATCACAAAAGGAAAGAATAGAAATACTCTTACTTGCAAAAGAAATGATGGGAGTGTTACTAGTGAAAATCTAGGTCCAGATATTCCTAATCACGATATCGCTCATTTTGTGATTGAAAAAAAATTCAAAATGACAGATGGATTTTATGGCAACATACAATCTGGAATGTCTATAGCAGAGCTATCTAACAAAGACGTCATTAAAAATCTAGGGCCTCAAACGTGGTTGTCTGAAATTATGACTAGAAATTTACAATCTGTATCTTCTG
>CALKZS010000179.1 GCA_938002835.1 uncultured Dokdonia sp.
TCATTGCAATTGCTAATATAGCAATGGGAATAGATTTTAAGTTTGTAGGTATTATAACTGATGCAAAAACAAGTATTAACGCAAACTTTAAAAGCTTCATACTATGTTCTTCTGTTTCTGTTTCCATAGTTTTTGATTAAGAAATGCGTTTTTTATTAAGAAATCTACTAATTTAAAAATACCTAATACACCTATAAGAGTTCCTATATAGTAAGAAAAACCATTTGTAAAATCACCTCTTAAAAAAAACAACAAATGAATTGCAAAATAAAACGCCATCATTTTTTTTATATAATGTGTGCCCTCTAACCAAGTTAATAAATATATAACAGTATATGCCAATACTATCGCAATTAAAACTACACCTATAATTCCAAAATTGATATATCCTTCAGATACCATTGCGTTGGATAAATTACTATAATTAAAGCCATAATGTTCTATTAGATGCTGCCCTACTAAAGGCCCTGTATTTATAGGTTTTCCTTCCCAAAGACTCCGGGGCACAAAAAACAAAAATGCGCTTAATAATTGCTCTCCATATGAAAAACCTTCATTTTTTACATAATCTACTGTTGCAGATATGTTTACAAAAGCATCATAGTGAAGTGTATTAAAAACTTCATTAATTCCTTCGCCTTCAAATTGATTTATAAGTAAGCTAGGTCTTTTTATAATATCTCCTAATGTAGAAGTGGTATGAGTAATCACAGCTGATAGTGGAAAAACAACTATCATAGAAAAAAACATAAAAAAGGTAGTTTTTACATTAGAATTTAAAAGTTTAGGAATAAACAAATAAATCAACGTGATGTATATTGGACCTAATGCATTGCGTTTTTCTACTAATGGGTTTTTAAACCATATAAGTAACGATATAAATAGTACTAACACCATTACTAGATATAATAAATTGAGTGATGTTTTTTTATTTTTTTTATAGTACTCAACGCATAGTATAATACCTGCAAATGGAACTAGAAAAAGAACTTTTTTCCATAAAAGAAACAGCCCTGTAGATACATCAAGTGACATCCCACTTGCTTTAATCATTTCATTTTTTACAAAACCGAAACTTACTATTGCAATTAAAAAAGAAAAGACTAACAATATCATTATTGTGAGTGGTAATCTCTTATAATAATTGTTAGAATTTAACGTGATTTTTGAAATTCGCCTTCTCCCTTTAAGAAACCAATAGCTTAAAAAGAAAACTGTATTGAAAATGATCACAAGAAAATTTGTAAAAACAATATCTCCACTATCATAAGGAAAATTTGTCATAAAGTCTGCATTACGAGAATCTATAACCTTAATCTGAATAAGTGGAGCTACGATAAAGAAAAGAAAACTAAATACTATAAAAACAGTAATAAATGGGGAGTATGTCTTCTCTAAAAAAAGATGCAGATATAGTATTGTCAATAATAAAAAAACACTTATAGAAAAAGAAACTAACACTTGCCAACTTGACCCTGTGCTAAGTAATAACCAGCCAGAAATAAGAATAAATAGTATGATTAGTAGTTTCTTCAAAAAGAGATATATTAAAAAATTATAATTATTGGTAATTGTCTTTTCCTATATGTTTTTAACCATCCTTATGAGCTAATGTACAAAATACACTTACCATTGCTTCAACACTATAATTTTGTTTGCATCTATCACATATAGATGCTCTTTTATTAACCCAATCTTTTTTATTATCAAAAATTCTCAGTAAGCTTTCGCGAAAGCTTACTAAATCGTCTGTTTTGAAAAATACTGAATTAACTCCATCGACTGCCGCTTCAATCTCAGGAGAGTGATTTTCATCTTTTGATATAATCATAGGGACACCAAAACCAAAACTTTGTGTAATAGACAAACCCACATAACCAGGTGAAACACTGCAAATACTGTTTTTATAAAGTTTTTTAAGTTCTGAAAAGTCATTAATATGTCCTAATAACTTAACTCTTTTTGACAATCCTTTCTCTTCAATAAAATTAGCAATTGCAATTTTTTCTACTCCATCTCCTACAATTTTTAATTGAGTATCTGTAGGTATATCAGCTAAAGCGCGCTCAAAAGCTTTTACAAGAAAAAAAGGTTTTTTGTCTTTTACTAGCCTTCCAACGTACAATATATTATTTGGATTATTATGATTCTCAGAAATCATTTGAGAACTATAAAATAATGCATTGGGAGCAGCAACAATATGCTTGTTAGGCATTTTTTTCTTTAGTTCATTTTTTTGTTGGTTAGTATAAACGATTATTTGAGAAGCTAGCTTACGCATCATATTTCGTAAAAAATCTGTCTTGCTAGCGTGTCCTTTGCGAGGCCAGGCGTGTCCCCAGAGTACCGTTTGTTTTCCCGTTAACTTTCTTACTAAGAGAAGCCACCAATTTGAAATAATTCTAGGGTTTAATTCAAGAACAATAGTTCCTTCGTGTTTAATGTTTTTAATAGCTCCTTTTTGCCACAAAAACTTTCTGTTAAAGAAAAAAATGTTTTTAATTTTATTATAATCTATAGAAACGTCTGTTTTAATTGATAAGTCAAAATATTCGCTGCCGCTATACAACTCAAAATCAGACATTAGTCGATTAGAGAGTTCTTTAAAAACTGGCTCTCTATAAGTGGGTAACACTGTTTGTATGATAATAAGTTTCCTCAACTATATAATTTTTTTAAAGATTGCTGCTTAGAAAAATAATAAACAGAAAATAACATTAAAAAAAACTCTACAGAAATAGATGTAATTACTGCTCCTATTAGATGAAATTGACTAATCGTTATTAAAGCAATTAGAACACCTATAATCGAAGATATTACTAAAACTTTAAGACGCGATATAAAATCGCCAATTGCTGGAAAATAATGTGCTATAAAAAGCATATAATATCCTGAGAAAAGAATATTAATTGTGAGCATATAAAATAAGTGAATATGATTATTAATAGCAGTACTATCATACAAAACATCCAACAACCAACCGCCGAATAAAAAGAAAGGAATCATTGCTAAAATTCCAAGAATACCAATGATTAATGTCATCTTTTTAACATATTTAAGTTGTATGCTTGCTGATTGAACACTAAGCCAAGGATATACTGCTTGATAAAGAGAAACAAACACACCTTTTACTGTTGTTATCAACTTTTCCATACTTGTGTATATTCCTACAGTAAAATCACTTACAAACAACCCTAAAACCAAAACCGGAATTGTATTAATTAATTTTGCTGCAAAGTTTGAAATAAACAAGTTAAAGCTTTCTATTATTAGCTCCCTTGCTAGTGATAAACTGGGAATTCTAAATTGAATATACTTCAATGAAATGAAAACACTTAATAAGCCAGCAATAATAAATCCTAACCCCATAAGTAATGGTACTTTTATGTAATCTAAAGATTTACTTATATACATAAAAATAAATGCCGTAAAAAGTCCTTTTGCAAGGAGGCTAATCAAAGCCATTAATTTCATTTTTTCTATACCTTGAAAAAACCAATCAACCGATAAGGTTTGACCTATAACAATAAGATAGCTCAATAAGAAAACTTCTTTTTCTAGTGCAAATCGAGGAATAAGTTGAACACAAGAATAATAAATAATAAATAATAAAAGTGCTATTGAAATTTTAATTACAAAAACGGTCCAGAATATTGTAGATAAATCCTTACCCTCATTTTTTAATAATGCAATACGTCTTGTTGCGCTTAAGCTAAAACCATAATCAACAAAAACCAGTACAACCCCACAAATAGCCTGAGCAAACATAATAAGTCCAAAACGATCTAAACCAAGGATTCTTATCAAAAAAGGATATGTAACAATAGGTAAAACTAAATTTGTAGCTTGTATAAATAATAATGATATATAGTTGCCCGACATTCTTTTCACTAAAGATGTTGAGAGTAATTTCGTTATATCATTTATAGAGCCCAAATTTTAAAAAATTATTTAAATACTTAAAATTTAGAATAATGTATGTTAAACATAGGAGCTTCTATTAATCGTTTCTTAACAAAATCAAGATCTCTTATAAAAAGTGTATTATGAGTTCCATAATGATTTTCCTTTTTTAAGGTTCGTTTAAAAGGGTCATATGAATAAGCCATAAAACCGGCTTTTAATAACATATTATACACATCTTCATCTTCATATCCATAACGTTTAGAAAGACCATTAAGTTCAATAATAATAGCTTTCAAAAAACTATTAGTTAAAGTATCTCTCATTCCCTGCAATACAGCATACTCAAAACCTTCTGTATCTATTTTTATGAGTGATTCTGTATCTATTTTTAAAATACTATCAAATGTTTCAACTTGAACCTCAATAATATTTTTTTCACCCTCAATAGCAACGTGATTTGTAGTGTCTAAATCTTTTGTAAAACCAATGGTGTCTTTTTTTGCTCCAAAACATATATTTAATGGAGTAACAATATTAGAAATATTATTTACTTCAATATTTTGAAGTAATGTATTGTACGTATTAGGAACAGGTTCTACAGCATACGTTTTTGTCTTAATTTCTGATGCTGCTAAAACGGTATAACTCCCAATATTTGCTCCTACATCAATAAAAACATCAGAATCTCTAAGAAAGTGTAATAAGAACCCCATATCTGAAAACTCTTGAAGTCCACAATATATATTTTGAGTAGCTCCTTTCATACCCTGAGATACTAATAGTTTACTTTTAGTTCCAAAATTACATACAATTTTACGTCTTAAAATTCTAGATTTTATTTGCCATTTAAAAAAAAGAAACAACCCTCTTATTGGGTTTTTCTTATTTAAAGGATGGGTTATTATAATTGATACTGTTCTAAAAATAGACATATTAGAAAATTTATTTATTCAAATACCAATTATATAATAGCGATACACCTTCTTCTATCTCAACAGTATGCTTCCAGCCCTGTTTGTGCAATTTTGACACGTCCGTAAGCTTTCTAGGTGTTCCATCTGGCTTTAAACTATTAAATACAAGTTCTCCCGTAAAGCCCACTGTTTTT
>CALKZS010000180.1 GCA_938002835.1 uncultured Dokdonia sp.
AAATCACAGATATATATTGCGTTAATATCCTACCTATTGCTTCAGCTCATCGAAAGAACCGTAGCTAAGAAAAAATATGCATTCTCTAATTTTGTAGAAAAAATTAGAATCTGTTTGAGTTTTTATCTCACATTAGACTACGCCTGCAATCACGTAGGGGAAGGGGCTAAAAGGGTTCGAGCAAAACCACAAACAAAAGTTGTCTTTCAAACAGACTTATTTTCTAGCTAAATCTAAAATGATAACCTGTTTACTGCGGGTCAAGATAATTTAAGACATTTATCACAAAACTTTCGGATGGCTTTGATAAAAAAACTATCTTTAATTTGAAAAATTAGTTTTTTATGAGAATTACCCCTCTATTATATCTTTTTTTACTAGCTAGTCTATTTGCAAAGGCTCAAATAGATACCGATATATTTGGATTTGATATTACTACCGAAGGCGAATCAATCACATTAACTAATCAAATAAATATTTCTAATTCAGAAGGCTATAATAGTCAACCTTATTTTTTAGGGAAAGATGTGTTACTATATGCTGGAAATGTAGATGGTAATACTGAGATAATCCAATATACCAGAGGTAAAAAAAAGGTATTTAACACTACTACAAGTGGTGGAGAATACTCACCACAACCTATTCCTGGGGAAAGAGCAGTTTCGGCAGTAAGACTAGACACTACAGGTTATCAAAGACTATATAGATATATGCCTCGTAGTGGCACTAGTATAGAGATTATAAAAAACGCAGTAGTTGCATATTATACTTGGGCAGATAAAAATACTATTGTAAGTGCAGATATAGTAGGTCAAAATCTGGAACTTGTTATACACAATATTAAAAATGGAAATAGTGAGAATCTAGAAATTAAAGTAGGTCGATCTTTTCATAAAATTCCTAATACAGATCTTGTTAGTTTTATAGATAAAACGTCTGAAAAATGGATTGTAAAATCGTTACACCTAAAAACTAAAGCAATAGAAGAGATTATACCTTTAATAGATGGAAGTGAAGATATCGCTTGGCTACCAGATGGATCATTGCTTGCTACAAAAGAAAATACCATTTACATTAAGAAAACATCAAAAAATAATTGGGAGTCGTTAGTTAGTTTTAATAATGACAACTTAAAAAATCTTTCGCGTATTGCTGTTTCTCCTGATGGATCACAAATTGCGGTGGTCTCTTCAGTCTCTCCTGGTAAAATTGTTCAGAAACATATAGAACCTTTTAATAACAGAGAGTTAGATGAATTTGCAAATGCATTTTCTGAAAATGTTGTGGTCCGTAATTACTTTTCAGATACATTATATGTAGGTCGAGATTTATTAAAAGAGAAATATCGTATATATTTTGAAAGAACTACATCATCTACTGTAAAAGTCGTTAATCGAGTAATCCATAATAATAAAGTGATAGATCACGAGCTAGTTATAGTAGACGGTAAAGAATATAATCAAGCAACAATATATACTGTAGATAATGGTAAAATCTCATCAATGACATTTATAAATTCTTCAAAAAAAACTGCAAACCCAGTTCCTACAGTAGATGCGCAACTTAAAACCTATAATGAAGGAAATATTGATGCTTTTATGTCATTTTATGATAAAAACATTAAGTTATATAACTACCCCACACTTTTAGCTTTTAAAAATCGTGAAGAAATAAAAAAAACATATGGAGATATGTTTAAACAACTCCCAGATCTTACTGCTAAGATTAAGAACAGAATAACAATAGGTAATTATACCATAGATTACGAAGAACTATCAGCTAAAGGAAGTACTTGGTATGGAGTTGCAATAAATAAAGTAATAAACAAAAAAATAACGCACGTAACTTTCCTTTAAAAAATTAAAAACTATGAAAGCAAAACTACTTTTTACAATAGCTTTAGTAACTATTTTATCTAGTGTCACTGCGCAAGAATTTTATAATGAAGATACTGATGGAGATCTATCTGATGATGGTACTGTTCCTTCTGGACCATTTGTATTAGAGATGGGTACAACTAATACGTTAACTGCTTCACAAGCAGGAAATCCAAGAGATGTAGACTTTTTTACAATTACTATTCAAGAAGGTCAAGAACTACAGCAAATTATAGTAAACTCATACAATGGAACTGACAATGTAGCCTTTATAGCTATTGATAGTGGAGCTACAACAGATGTAGACTTTTCAAACCCTGTAGCTTCAACACTTTTAGGGGGAGCTACCTATGGAACGGCAAGTGTGGGCAATGACATATTACCAGTTATGGGTAACTTATCTGGTGCAGAAGGTTTTACAACACCTCTAGGAGAAGGAGATTATACCTTCTGGCTAAATCAAACTGGAGGAATTTCAGAAGTAGAGTTATCTTTCGTTGTAGATCAAACTTTAAGTGTAGATGATAATCAATTAACAGACAGTGAAGTAACGATTTTTCCTAATCCTGCTCAAAATACAATCCAAATATCGAGTAATCATATATTACAAAAAATTGTATTATTTGATATTCTGGGAAAAGAAGTCAAAACTGTAGAAAACGGTACCAATACTAATAATATTGATATATCTCAACTAACAAGTGGATTATACTTAGCTAAAATCACTACTCAAAATGGAAGTATTACTAGAAGAGTAATCAAACAATAATTATCTGTAAACAAATAGACCATAACAATCACCTATCTTCTATGAAAAAAGCATATATGTTACCCCTTTTCTTAATCATAATTACGAGTTGTAAAGAAAAAGCAACAACACAAGAAAAACCTACAGAAACACTTGTAGAAGACACTTCTGTAATTTCAGATAATAAAGTAGACCACCAATTAAGAAAAGTAACAAAAGCTTCTATTGCTCCAGAAGTAGATGCTATTACCAATGATCCTGCTTGGGAAAATGCTACTTGGCAGCCGTTAGACCAGCGTTGGCTAGGAGAAGCATATACTTCTGAAGATTTTCAAGGAAAATATAAACTCACTTGGACACCTGAGGCGATATATATCCTTGCCGAAATACAAGATGATGTGTTATATGATAAAGAAAGTGACCCTCTTAAACTATGGTGGGATGACGATTGTCTAGAGATTTTTATAGATGCCGATAACTCTGGTGGAGGACACCAATTTACACATAACGCCTTTGCATACCACATAGCCCTAGACGGCAATGTGGTAGATGTGGCGCCTGGATCTGTACCAACTCTTTATAACAGTCACGTAACGTCAGAACGTTCTACTACTGGAAACACTACTATCTGGGAATGTAAAATGACTGTCTATAATGATAGTTATAAAGACAATACTACTAACGAACCTGTACAATTAGTAAAAGATCAAAAACTAGGCTTTGCACTTGCATATTGTGATAATGATACTAGTGAAGAAAGAGAAAACTTCATAGGATCTGTTCCTGTTCCTGGAGAAGATAAAAATAGAGGTTGGATAGATGCTGGCGTTTTTGGTACTATTCAATTAGTTGAATAAAAAAATTAAATGTGATTAAAAACGTATCTAGCAATACATCTTCATAATTTTATAAAAGAAACTCTTAAAATAACACTAATTTTTCACGCTTTCGCGAAAGCGTAGTCGTTCTGCATATATTTGTTTTATTATCTTTAAAACAAAAAGATAAAATCCCAACAATGCACACTTCAAACCCAACCCAAAAAACATCGTTATCTATAAAAATAATGATGCTAATATTCGTATTATCAATACCTATCACATCTCTAATAGCACAATCTGATGCTAGAATATATGAAATTATAGATGCCGTGTCTGAAGATAGATTAAGAGCAAATGTAAAAACACTTACAGATTTTGGAACACGTCATACACTTAGTGATACAATCTCTCAAACTAGAGGAATAGGAGCTGCAAGACGATGGATTAAAAAAGAATTTGAAAAAACAGCAGCAGCTTGCAACAATTGTCTAGATGTTTTTTATCAAAGTGATCTTGTAAAAAAAGGTGATAATAACCGTATCACAAAGGATGTTCAAGTAGTCAATGTAGTTGCTTTACAAAAAGGAACAAAATATCCTAATCGATATATTATAATGAGTGGTGATATAGATAGTCGTATCTCAGATCCCAACAACTATACAGACGATGCACCTGGCGCAAACGACAATGCCACAGGTATGGCAGGAACATTAGAAGCTGCTAGAGTTTTATCAAAATACACCTTTGAAAATAGCATCATATATGTTGGTCTATCTGGCGAAGAACAAGGATTATATGGTGGCAAAGGTCTTGCGGCCTATGCAAAAGAAAAAGGTTGGGATATCATTGGGATTATTAATAATGATATGATAGGAAATATAGAAGGTGTCGATGGTGTGATAGATAATAGAACCTTTCGTATTTTTTCTGAACCCGTCCCTCCTACCGAAACAGAACAACAACGTAGATCTAGACGTTTTTATGGTGGTGAGGTAGATGGAATCTCTCGCCAGCTTGCTCGTTATGTATACACAACTACAAAAACATATATGCCAGAAATGAACCCTATGATGGTCTATCGTTTAGATCGTTTTGGACGTGGCGGACATCATCGTCCTTTTAATGACGAAGGTTTTGCAGGTATTCGTATTATGGAAGCTCACGAAAACTACACTCAACAACACCAAGATATACGTACAGAAAATGGTATTGCATATGGAGATACATTTGAGCACGTTAATTTCCCTTACAATGCAAAACTTACTGCTGTAAACGCTATAAATCTTGCTAGTATTGCTTGGGCACCTCCTACTCCTCAAAACGTAGGTATAGGTGGGATTGTTGAGGCAAATGCAAGATTACAATGGGACGCTGTAGATGGCGCAACAGCATATAAAATATACTGGAGAGATACCACTTCTCCTACTTGGGATAACTCAAGAGTAGTCTCTGGAATATCTCACACACTTAAAGGCATTGTGATAGACAACTTTTTCTTTGGTGTTGCAGCTATAGGAAAAGATGGACACGAAAGTCCTGTAGCTTTTCCTAGTAAAATCATTAGAAAATAGCTGAGTAATAAATAATATATAAAATAATAAGAATGCGGAATGAAATCTCCGCCTCAGTGGAAATTAAAATACTATGAGATACAATAAAAATCTTGCAATACTATTAATAATACTAGGTACCGCTTTCGCAAAAGCGCAAACCTCTTTTGATAAAGACATCGCTTCTGTAAAAGATAAAGTTATTGAATGGCGTCGTGATTTTCACCAAAACCCAGAACTCGGAAATCGTGAGTTTAAAACTGCCGAAAAAATTGCAAAACATCTCAAGTCCTTAGGAATTGAAGTGCAAACGGGAGTTGCAAAAACAGGAGTTGTAGGTCTTCTAAAAGGAGATCAACCAGGCAAAGTAATCGCATTAAGAGCAGATATTGATGCGTTGCCTGTAACAGAGCGTAATGACTTACCATTTAAATCTAAAGTGACTACCACTTTTTTAGGAGCAGATACAGGAGTAATGCACGCTTGTGGTCACGACACACACACAGCTATTTTAATGGGTGTTGCTGAAGTGCTTTCTAAAAACAAAGACAAAATTAAAGGGAGTGTGAAGTTTATTTTTCAACCCGCAGAAGAAGGCCCTCCTCCTGGTGAAGAAGGAGGAGCAAAATTAATGGTAAAAGAAAATGTCTTAGAAAATCCTAAAGTAGATGCTATTTTTGGATTGCATATAAACAGTGCTACTCCTGTAAATACCATACGTTATAAATCTGGCGGAACAATGGCAGCCGTAGAGCGTTTTGTTGTAAATGTAAAAGGAAAACAAACACACGGTAGCCAGCCTTGGTCTGGAGTAGATCCTATATTAATTTCTGCAAAAATTATAGACGGTTTTCAAAGTATTATCTCTAGAGAAAGTAAACTCACAGATGAAGCAGCTGTAATTACTGTAGGTAAAATAACATCTGGTTTACGTTTTAATATTATTCCAGAAAGTGCAGAGATGATAGGTACTGTACGTACACTAGATCCAGATATGAGAGAAAAAATTATACGCCGTATGACAGAAATGGCTGCTGATATTGCAAAAGCATATGGTGGGGAAGCGACAATAGACTGGCAAGAAATGACACTGGTTACATACAATGATGCAGCACTTACTAACCAGATGTTACCAACATTACAAACTGTAAGTGGTGCAGAAAATGTAGTACCACAAAAAGCGGTAACTGGAGGTGAAGATTTTTCATACTTTCAAGAAAAAGTACCTGGGTTTTATTTCTTTTTAGGTGGTATGACTCCCGGAAATACAGAGGCTTTTCCTCATCACACACCAGATTTCTTTATCGATGAAAGCGGTTTTCAATTAGGAGTAAAAGCACTGAGCCAGATGAGTATTGATTATTTAAATGCTAAGTAACAAACTATGAAACACTTAACAAATCTTATTTTAATATCATTTATCCTCAATATCGCTTTCGCGAAAGCGCAAACAGATTACTCGCAAGACATCACAGAGATAGAATCTAAAGTTATTGAGTGGCGGCGTGATTTTCATCAAAATCCGGAGTTAGGAAATCGAGAATTTAAAACTGCAGATAAGATTGCAAAACATCTCAAATCTCTAGGTATTAAAGTACAAACCGGTGTGGCAAAAACAGGTGTTGTAGGAGTTTTAAAAGGAAAACGACCGGGTAAAGTAGTTGCTTTAAGAGCAGATATCGATGCGCTTCCTGTAAAAGAACGTGCAGATGTTGCTTTTAAATCTCAAGCTACAGGAGAATATCTAGGAGAAGAAGTACCTGTTATGCACGCCTGTGGTCACGATACACATATTGCTATTTTAATGGGTGTGGCAGAAATACTTGCTAAAAACAATGATTTTTCAGGTACTGTGAAGTTTATTTTCCAACCCGCAGAAGAGGGAGCTCCTCCAGGAGAAGAAGGTGGTGCAGAATTAATGGTAAAAGAAAATGTGCTTAAAAATCCAGATGTAGATGCCATTTTTGGACTACATATAAGTTCTGGACAAGACATTAATACAATCTCATACAAACCAGGTGGTATTATGGCTGCCTCGCAAAGTTTTGAAATTCATATTACTGGAAAGCAAAGTCACGGCTCTACACCTTGGACCAGCCGAGATCCTATTATGGCAGCTGTTAAAATCATTGATGGTTTACAAACTATTGTATCACGCGAGATTCCACTTACACAAGAAGCTGCTGTATTATCTATAGGAAAAATAAATTCTGGTGTGCGCAGTAATATTATTCCTGAAGAAGCTCATATTGTAGGTACACTACGCACACTAGATTATGATATGCAAAAATATATTAATGAACGTATGAAAGAAATGGTGCCTGCTATAGGTGCTGCATATCGTACAGAAGCTACCATATCTATTCCTGAAGGATATCCTATTACTTATAATAATGTAGATCTTACCACACAAATGATTCCTTCATTAGAAAAAGCGGCTGGAAAAGAAAATGTAAAAGTGATTAAAGCCATTACAGGAGCAGAAGATTTTTCTTTCTTCCAGAAAGAAGTCCCAGGATTATACTTTTTCTTAGGAGGTAAAACACCTGGCTCAAAAGAAGCCTTTCCTCATCATACACCAGATTTTTATATAGATGAAGATGGTATGCTACTAGGTGTTAAAACATTTATACAACTTACGATGGACTATTTAGAGAACTAACTTCTACTCTATTTTTTAAAGATTTTAGATCGTCAAGCTTATTTAGCTTGATGATTTTTTATTACATAAACCACATAAAATCAACATCTTAAAATATTAAAACTATAAATATCGTTATATAACTATAAAAATAGTTGTACAACTAAAAACATCGTTATATATTTGAGAAATAAAATTTAAGATTATTAGACTTTAATTTTCTATAGATAATAGATTTTTAATTAATAAGACTTCCGCCTTCGCGGAAATGATATATATTTTGATTGATGGATAAACTCACTAATAAAGAAGAAGAAGTAATGCGCGCACTCTGGACATTAGAACGTGCTTTTGTTAAAGAAGTAGTTGCCACTCTTCCAGAAGGCAATCATTATAATACGGTCTCTACTATTATACGCAACTTAGAAGAAAAAGGGTATGTTGCTCATCAAGCTTTTGGAAAAACACATCAATACTTTCCTATTATAACTTTAGAAACGCATAGAAAACAATTTATGCAAACAGCAAGCAAAAAATATTTTGGAGATTCTTATAAAAATATGGTTTCATTTTTTGCCAAAGAAGAAAAAATATCTGCTCAAGAACTAAGAGAGATTCTTGCTATCATAGAAAAAGAAGAATAATATGTTTTTTTTACTTTACATAGCAAAAAGTGCTGGAATATTATCCTTATTCTATGTGATCTATCGGTTTATACTTAATAAAGACACCTTCTTTACTGCTAATAGAGTATTTCTATTAAGTGGCATTATTGCCGCTTTCCTCCTACCTCTTTTATCTTTTGAAAACATCAGATATGTCGTACCTCCTACTATAGAAAACATTACAGAATTAAGTTTTGATCCTACTCTTTTTATAGATACTCCTCTACAACCAGACACTATTGAAGCCTATACAATAGACTGGCAACTTATCGTTACTAGTATATACAGCATAGGATTATTGCTTTTCTTGTTGCGATTATATATACAGATATCATCTGTGTTTCATCTCATAAAATCGGGAAGTATAGTATCTAAAAACAGATTTACTTTTATTGAAGTATCTAGTGATATTAATCCTTTTTCATTTTTTAAGTATATCGTTTATAACCCTACAAAACATACTATAGATGAACTAGAGATGATTCTTGCGCACGAGCAAGTACACGCTAGACAAAAACACTCTATCGATATTCTTGTGACTCAAATTATTCTAAGCTTGCAATGGTTTAATCCGCTAGCTTGGGGGTACAAACAGAGTTTAGAACAAAACTTAGAATATCTGGCAGATAATGAAGCTATTCAAAAAACAAATAATGTAAAACAATATCAACACACGCTGGTAAAGGTCTCATCAACCACTCATACATTGGCGCTTACTAATCCTTTTTATCAATCATTAATCAAAAAACGAATCATTATGCTCAACAAACCACAATCCCACAAACGCAATCTTTGGAAACTTACACTAGTACTGCCCCTACTCGCCTGTTTTATGTATTCTTTCAATGTAAAAGAAGTGATAGAATATGTAGATGAAGATGTTCCCGCTTTCGCGAAAGCAGAAAAGAATTTAGAAACTAATAATAAAGGAAGAGATATTTTCTATGTAAATAGCAATAGTACTTCTGATGATTTAGACCGTATAGAATCTTATGTATCCGAACACTGGGATCATCTCACAGTACAGTTTGACAGTAGAAATTTTACAACAAATGGTAAATTAACTGGTTTTATATTTCAAACTAGGTTTAATAAAAATCAAGAATTTACAAATAGGTTTTCATTTGACAAAAAGACAAGAGTAGATTGGAAAGGCTATAGTCTTATGGTTAATAATCCAAATGAAATCATTGTAATGGAAGAAACTGATGGATCACTTTTTAAAATTACAGAAAAAGATATCGTAATAGAAAATAGATCTTTTAATGTAAAAACACAAGAAGAAGGCCTTAATACACAAAAAGAAAAAAATAAAGGTTCAGGTAAAAATCCAGTATTGATTGTAAATAATAAAATTATAATTGACAAAGCAAAAAAAACTCGCTTTACAGCTGATAGTATAACTACGGTTCTTCCCAAAGAGGCAATAAAAAATTATGGCCTAGCAGCAAGTGATGGAGCAACTGTATTGCATAGTGCAAAAATGGAAAATGAAGAAAAAACTAAAACTTCAAATCTAACAAATGATCTCTCAAAAGATAATTATGTTTATAAAATCACAAAAAAAACTCAAGATGCAGATTTAGAAGCTCTCAAAAAAACATTGAAAGAAAAGCACAATGCCTTATTAAAGGTGAAAGCCTTAAGACGCAATACCAATGGAGAAATCACAGGAGTAGGTTTATACTTTACAGATGTAAATGGTAATTATATGAGTAATATTATTAATAGCAAGACCCCTATTAATGATATATACATTTATAAACAAGCAGATGGTAGTAGTGGTATGGGCAACTATCCATTTATAGACACTAACTCAAGCAATCTATCACAAGAAATGAGAAGAGATATTAATGAGCAAAAAGCTATACTTCTTAAAAGGCAAGATAGCTTACATAAGGTTAGAAACATACTGAGAGAAGAACGTGCAAAATATCTAAGGAATAAAGGAGATAGTTTACGAGAACACCATAGAGAACGAAGTAATAAACGTAGAACCTATGTAGATTCTATGCGTTTAAAAGTAGCTTTAAAACAAGATAGTATTCGTCAAAGTATAAAAAGACAACATACGTTTTATAAAAATAATAAAGATAAAGCTATACAAGAAAATGAAGAAGCTGGATACATAAAGTTAGATAACAATACCTATTATTATGTAAAAAAAGACAATGGAAGTACTACTTACTATGATAGATGGGGACAAGAAATTGATAAAAACAATAATATCTATAGACGTCTTACAAAAGCTCCATATTTCTATGTTCATAATGAGAATGAAAATGATGTAAAAAAGAGAATTGAAAGCTATAATAATATTAACACACTGCTACAAACAATTGCTCTTTATTATATAGATGGTAAAAAAGTAAGCTATAAGGCAGTTCAAAAAATTGATCTTAATACAATAGCAAAAATAAATGTTCTAAAAGGTGAAGAAGCTACTAAGGCTTATGGAGAAGAAGCTAGAAATGGTGTTATTGTAATGCAGACGAAATAAAATAGATCATTTTAAAAACTCAAACCACTTCTTTTATTAGAAATGGTTTTTTTATTTGTAGTCACAAAAACTATGATTAAAATCTTGTAAAAAAGAGGAAAACTTCATTTTATGCGTTTTTTACTTGAAAAAAACGCTACAGTTTTTGTAATGCCTATAAAACACCTCTTTAATTATTACAGATTGTGTTTATTATACTTTTAAAAGTAATAGTATAAAACCTTAACAAAGAGTGTATACTTACACTAAAAAACAATACACGTCTTTTTAGTTATAAATATGACGTTATTTTCAATAAAAAATAAAAATTTGTTTTTTTTAAAGTATAAAAGACTACTTCTTTGTGATATCAATAACAAAAAAGAAATTATTAATCAGCCAAAAAACATCTATTATGAAAATTAAAATGCACCCTTCGCAACAACCTCAAAAAAACAAAGTATTAGGTTTATATACTCTATTTATGCTAAGTCTAGCGATTAGTTACACAGTTATTACACTAATGCAGCATATAAGGTAAAAGCGCCTACATTCATCAATCAACATTCATAAATCAACATTCATCAATCAAAATTAAATCATTATGATACAAATTATTATCGCAGCTATTGGGTTTATTTTTGGATAATCTATTAAATCAAATTAACTACCAATCAAAAAAGTCGCTTTTTAAGCGACTTTTTTGATAATTTTTTAACAGTTCAAAAATAGATTTATTGAAAATGTTAACCCATATTACTATTTACTTTTATAATTTAAAGTCCTATTAGATATTAATTTATTTTCGTAATTAATACATAACATTGTCCGGCTAAAGTATTAGTTGAACCTCCTCCTCCACCTACATTTGTCACTTGAAAATCAAGTGTTCCTATTGCATCTGTAATTTCAAAAACAGCAACAGCTTGAACTGTACTTGCATTAGTACTAAAAGTAGTAGGATTAGCTGATCCTGAAACACTTCCTGGTACTTGTTCACCATTTAATCGTGTCCTCCAATCTATTGTTCTATTTGAATTCAAACGAAGATCTGATTTTACTATATATACACCTCTAGGTAATGTTATAGATGTTCCAGAATAAGAAGATGATGTTATATTGTTAAAAGATTCACTAGGAAAGTTAAAAATAGTTCCATTACCTCCAATACTTCCAGAATTAAAACGTCTCATCATTACTTCTGTTCCTCCTCCACCAGCTCCTCCTCCAACTTCATTCCAGCTAGATGTTGTAGCATCCCAATAAACAAAACCTTTTGTGAGAGCATTACCTCCTGTAATTGCTGTTGTGTTATATACTAAAGTACCATCTACTAAAGCACCTCCTTGAAGGTTAACTACTGTAGTTGCATCGTTACTTCCCGTAAGAGCATATTGCGGAATGAGCAAACCTCCATTATC
>CALKZS010000181.1 GCA_938002835.1 uncultured Dokdonia sp.
GATTTTGAGTTTGAAAAAGCCATTGCACACACTAATCGTAAACTATCAGGTATAGAAACAGTTTTCTTATTGACTAGTTCAGGAAAAAGTTATATATCATCTTCTATTGTAAGAGATGTAATACGTAATGGTGGTGATTGCTCATCACTAGTTCCAGATATTGTTAAGCCTTGTGCTAATGAGGTTTGGATGAAGGAGCATAAGGAGTAACTTTTAATTCTATAGTTTTTCTTTCAAAGAAATCAAATATAAATATTCTATCAAAATTTGATTTATATGGTATAGTAGAAATATTTGATTCAAAAAAGGAATAACTTGACGAATTTTGAGAGCTATTTAGTACTAGTACTAGCCATATTTGTTCTAAGCCTTTGTTTGAGTAAGAACTCAATTTGCCCTCCTTTTTTTCTATCTTTTTCTCAACAGTTTCCCTCTTTAAAGATCCAGAATGTATAGGGCTAGAAATGTATAGATTAATTGAAGAATGAGGACAAACTTTTGTGATATTTACATATTCTGTTACTTGCTCTTTATTATGGATTGAGTTAATGATTTCTTCTCTTATGGCTTTTTTTATATCATTTTTTAAAGATACTTTTTCATTATAGAGTCCAACTTCATATAAACCATTTAAGTTTTGTTCTCTTTTATTATTTAATTCAACTTCTATTCGATTTAATATCTTTTTTAAATCCCCTTCCTTTTGTTTTTCATTTTCTAAGATTATTAGATCCATTAATTCAACACCTATATTAGATTTTCCTTTACTAAGTATAACATCTGGACTTTCATCTAAAGGATTTTCAATTTTTAAACTGGTATCATATGAATTTATGAAATTTCCAATATCAATAATTTCTTTGTGCTTTTTCTTTTTGTTCTTTTGGGAATCATTAGAATTTTCATTTTTATCCAACCAAGGTTCTATCAAACAAGATATAGATGATTTGTCTTTTTCTAAATCTCGAATTAAATCTTTAGTTTCATTTCCAACTTTATTTGTTTTGAAAAAACGCTTGATAAAATTTAAGAAATAAAACCACATATCTATCACCTAATCTTCTTAATAAACTCAGCTACACTCTCCGCTCCATTCTCAGTAATATGCTTGATAAAAGCACTTCCTATAATGGCACCTTTTTGATACTCTGTGGCAGCAGCAAATGTTTGCGCATCTTTTATTCCAAAACCAACTACTTGCGGGTTTTTTAAATTCATTCTAGCAATACGTTTAAAATAATCTGATTGTGTGTTTCCAAAACCAGAGATATTCCCCGTAGTACTCGCGCTACTTACCATATAGATAAATCCATCGCTTGCAGCATCTATTTGTCTTATACGATCATCACTCGTTTGCGGAGTGATAAGAAAGACATTAATGAGTCCATACTTTTCAAAAATCGCTTTATAATCGGTTTCATATTCGGCGAGCGGTAAGTCTGGCATAATGATACCATCTATCCCTATTTCTTGACACTTTGCACAAAATTGCTCTACACCATATTGTAACATCGGGTTAAAATACCCCATTAGTATTAATGGTATGTGTATCGTTTTACGTACATCTTTTAATTGCTCAAAGAGTAATGTTGTGGTCATACCGTTGTTTAATGCCGCAGTACTTGAAGCCTGTATCGTAGGGCCATCTGCTAGCGGATCTGAAAATGGCAATCCTATCTCAACCATATCTACACCATTATCTTGTAATTGTGTAAGTATAGATAGTGTGTCATTTATGGCAGGATATCCTGCCGTGAAGTATAAACTTAATAGTTTTTTGTCTTCTTGTAGTTTTTGTTGTATTCTATTCATATAATTAATATCCGCGAAGGCGGATATCTTATCCACCCAATCGCAATTTAGTTTCCTGTCTTCACAGGAAAGTATTGAATTTAAGTCTTCCGCCTTCGCGGAAGGTTTTTGAAATTCCACTTTCGCGAAAGCGTGTTGAATCCACTTTTGCGGAAATGACAAAATTTTGACCTAAAGGTCAAAGTACTCAATAAACGTATTCAAGTCCTTGTCTCCACGTCCAGAGAGATTGATCACCACCACATCATCTTCTTTAAATTTTCGAGTTTCAAAAATGGCAAGGGCGTGACTGGTTTCTATAGCAGGAATAATACCTTCTAGTTTACTAAGTTCGAGACCAGCAGTCATTGCATCTTGATCTGTCACAGAGATAAACTCTCCACGACCAGATCTAAAAAGATGCGCGTGCATAGGCCCTACACCTGGATAATCTAATCCCGCCGAAATAGAATAAGGTTCTGTAATCTGTCCATCGTCGGTTTGCATTAATAAGGTCTTACTCCCGTGAATAATCCCTTCACGTCCTAAAGCACTTGTTGCTGCGCTCTCTCCAGAGTCAATTCCTTTTCCAGCAGCTTCTACCGCAATGATGCCCACTTCTGGCTCGTCTAAATAATGATAGTACAAACCAGCAGCGTTACTGCCACCACCCACACAAGCCACCACATAATCAGGATTTTCACGACCTTCTTTCTCTAAAAGTTGTTTTTTAGTCTCTTCAGAAATCACAGATTGAAAACGAGCCACCATATCTGGATAAGGATGAGGACCCACGACAGAACCTATGATATAATGTGTATCTACAGGATTATTAATCCAATCACGTATCGCTTCATTAGTCGCATCTTTAAGCGTGCGACTTCCAGACATTGCAGGTCTAACGGTTGCTCCTAGCATTTTCATACGAGCTACATTAGGTGCTTGACGCTCAATATCTATGGCTCCCATATAAACGATACACTCTAATCCCATTAACGCACATACCGTTGCTGTAGCAACACCGTGTTGTCCAGCACCAGTTTCGGCAATAATGCGGTTTTTACCTAGACGCTTTGCCATTAATATCTGACCTATGGTGTTATTTACTTTATGCGCACCCGTATGGCAAAGGTCTTCTCTTTTGAGATATATTTTTGTACCATATTTTTTGCTAAAACGTTCTGCATAGTAGAGTGGAGTAGGACGACCCACATAATCTTTAAGCAATTGTTTGAACTCTTCTTGAAAAGAAGGCTCTTGCATAATTTGAACATATTGCGAGCGCAACTCTTCTACATTAGGATAAAGCATTTCTGGAATAAATGCTCCTCCAAAATCTCCATAATAACCACGATCATCTGCTTGGTATGTCATATCTAATAAATTTCCGCGAAGGCGGAAATCTCATCCACCTAGTCGCAATTGGTATTCACTTTACAAGACTTCCGCCTTCGCGGAAGGTTTTTGAATTTTCCCGTCTTCACAGGAAAGTATTGAATCACGAAAGCGGAAATCTCATCCACCTAGTCGCAATTGGTATTTACTTTATGAGGCTTCCGTCTTCGCGGAAGCGTTTGAATTATAACATCCAGCTTAGATCTTTCCAATCTGGATTCATTTCATTAATTAAATTATTTTTCCATTCACGATTCCACTTTTTTACTTGTTTCTCTCTTTTCCTTGCTTCTGCTACAGTTTTAAAGGTTTCAAAATAAACGAGTTTGTCAAGATTGTATCTAGCTGTAAAACTTCCTTTGTATGTTTTGTTTTTATGTTGTTCAATTCTATTATTGAGGTCTACTGTAAACCCAGTATACAATACTTTATTGTAGGTGTTTGTAGTCATATAAAAATAGAATTGCTCGTTTGTCTCATCTATTATAACTCGTTTCGGAATGACTAAATCTTCCGCCTTCGCGAAAGTGGTTTGAAGTTTAAATTTTTTTAACTTTTCAATATTCTTTAATCCTGGTTTATCTTCAAACTTACTATTTACATCGAGTGCGATAATAGGTAAATCTGTTGCTAGGATTTCTGTTACTTTATCTACTTCTTCTAATCCTATACCACCACTTAAAATAAATGGTGTTTTAGATGGGTATTTTTTTAAAACACTCCAGTCAAAGGTGTAGCCATTGCCTCCTTTTTCTTTTCCTTTGGTATCAAAAAGAAAAGCGTCTACCAGTGTTTCATAGTCCTGTAAAATGTCAAAATCAAAGTGATCTTTAATGCCAAATACTTTCCAAGTTTCCCCATCCCAGCCTTCCCCTGAGGGGAAGGAATTTATCAGCTCCTTTATGTATTCTGGTGACTCACTCCCGTGCAACTGTATGACGTTTAATTGATGTTTTTCTATTTGCGCTTTCGCGAAAGCAATATCAGCATCTACAAAAACCCCTACTTTTTTAATTCCTTCTGGTATATCAGGAATGTTATTTTCTTCAAAATCTCTTTTGCTTTTATCATAAAATATAAAGCCCAGATAGTCTGGCTGCAATGCAGCGACTTCTTGAGTGTTATATTTCATTCCGCAAATTTTTAGTTTCATTTTCATTTTCGCGAGGGCGAGAATTTTATCCACCTAGTCGCAATTGGTATTGGTTTAACAATTTTCCCGTCTTCACGGGAAAGTATTGAATTGCGAGGGCGGAAATCTTATCCACCTAGTCGCAATTGGTATTCACTTTATGAGACTTCCGCCTCTGCGGAAGGTTTTTGAGTTTTATTGTCTTCCACTTTTCTAGAAGGTTTTATAACTGCTCTATAAACTCTTTAGCACTCAATCCAGGATTATCGGTTTTCATAAAGTTTTCACCTATTAAAAACCCTTGAAATCCGTGAGGTTTTAGTTCTTTAATAGCTGATACAGAAGAGATGCCACTTTCAGACACTTTTACAAACTCATCGGGTATTTGTTTGATGAGTGTTTTGCTCGTTTCAAGGCTCACTTCAAAGGTCTTTAGATTACGATTATTAATCCCTAACATATCTACAGATGACATTATAGAGTTTTGCAATTCTTGCTCATTATGTGACTCACACAGGACATCAAGTCCTAAACTTTTTGCAAAGGTAGAAAACTGCTGTATTTGCTTTCGCGAAAGCGTAGCAGCAATCAATAATATAGCATCTGCTCCATATGCTTTTGCTTCTATAATCTGGTATTCGTCTACAATAAACTCTTTGCGCAATAGTGGAAAACTAGTCGATGCTCTTGCAAGCAGTAAATCATCTAAAGAACCGCCAAAATATTTTCCATCTGTCAAAACAGACATCCCGCTTACGCCAGCGTTTTCATAACCCCTTGCAACATCTTGTACACTCAAGCTATTATTGATGACGGATTTACTAGGAGAACGTCTTTTGTGTTCTGCAATAATGCCTGATCCATTTGCTACAGCTTGTGCAAGAGAAGTTGTATGTCTTTCAAAAAGCATAGTTTTTTCTAACTGAGATATAGATATAAGGCCTTTACGGAGGTTTACCTCCTTTATTTTATCTACTGTTATTCTTTCTAGTATTGTCATTTAATATCCGCGAAGGCGGATATTTCATCCGCTCATTCATATTTGTTATTTATTTTACAAGCTTCCCACCTACGTGGGAAGTATTGAATTGCGAAGGTGGAAATCTCATCCACGTATTCACAATTGGTATTGGTTTAACAAGTTTCCCGTCTTCACGGGAAAGTATTGAATTTAAGTTTCCCACCTAAGTGGGAAGTATTGAATTGCGAATGCGGATATCTCATACACCCAATCGCATTTTAGTTTCCCTTCTACACGGGAAGTATTTGAATTTAGGCTTCCGCGTTTGCGGAAGCATTTTGAATTAGCTACTCAACGCAATAAGTTTATCTAATTTTTCTTTTGCTTTCCCACTCAACAAACTTTCTTTAGCTTGTTCAAAACCTTCTTTTGGAGTAAGCTCTTTTACAGTCGCAATAGCCATTCCTGCGTTTGCACAAACCACATTATTTTGAGGAGCTGTTCCTTTTCCAGAAATAACATCTATAAATATTTTTGCAGAGGCAGCAACGCTATCTCCTCCATAAATATCAGATTGTTGATGTTTTGAGACTCCAAAATCTGAAGCAGTAAGCATTAACTCTGTTTGGTTTGTAATTGCTTTTGTGGCTCCTGTTAATGAGATTTCATCATATCCATCTAAAGCGTGAAGTATGGTAAACTTTTTATCTCCTTTTTGATATAGATATCCATACATTCTAGCAAGTTCTAGATCAAAAACACCTACTAATTGATTACTAGGGAATGCTGGATTTACCATAGGGCCTAACATATTGAAAAAGGTTTTTACACCTAGCTCACGACGTATAGGGGCAACATTTTTCATTGCTGGGTGAAATAATGGAGCGTGTAAAACACACATTCCAATTTCATCCATAGAGCGTTTTAAAAAGTCTTTATTGTTACTAAATTTTATGCCCAGATGTTCCATCACATTACTACTTCCAGAGACAGAACTTACTCCGTAGTTTCCGTGCTTAGTTACATTTACTCCAGCACCAGCAGTCACAAAACTAGAAAGTGTAGAGATATTAAATGTGTCTTTACCATCACCACCTGTACCGCAGAGATCTATAGCATTATAATCTGAAAAATCTACAGCTAGGCATAAATCTAATAAGGCATCTCTAAATCCTTCAAGTTCTTCTACGGTGATACTACGCATCATATACACAGTAAGAAAAGCGGCGATCTGATTTGAGTTGTATTTTCCTTCTGAAATATTTACCAGAACTTCTCTACTTTCTGTTTTAGTGAGTTGGTCGTGGTTAATGAGTCTGTTGAGTATTTGTTTCATATGTGAGTAAAACGTGTGACAACTCTATACGTCACAACGATCATTTTTTTGTATTTACGTGAACAATATTTAATTGTTCTTTATCTTTAAGAATGTTGCTTTCTCCAATACCAGATAATTGTTTGTCTGTAGCTAGACGATCTCCAGCTTTTTCTAAGGATACATAATTATAGATTCCTTTTTGGCTCCCAGCAATCCAACCTTTTGTGAGTGGAGATTTTGATATAGATAATGATTCGTTATTATACCTCTTTATAATAATGACAGCATTTTTTTTCATTTGTTCTACAGTAAGGTTTGATGGAAGTAAAATGTAGGTTCCATTTTCAAATAGTACCCAATTAGGTTGTGAGGGATTAATGCTGAGTTTTGCATTAAAAATTAGTGATTTATAGGGTGACTCTTCTACTGTTTTAGTTTCTTCAATTTCTGATTGTTCTACAACAGGTTGTGGTTGTACTTCGGCTTGAACAGGAGGTGCCGGTTTTGTAGTGACAGATGTTGTGTCACCACATCCTTTTAGAAGAAATAAGGAAGTGCTTAAAAGAAGGAATAAAATTTTCATAATAATAATGTTTTAGGATTCTATCCAGTTTTTAATCATTGTTTTTCCATCAGGAGTAAGTACAGATTCTGGGTGAAACTGAACACCACGTACATCATATTCTTTATGACGTAATGCCATTACTTGTCCGTTTTTATCTACCGCAGTTATTTCTAGAGAAGACGGGAAGTTCTCTCTAGCGACTACCCACGAGTGATATCTTCCAACTTCTATTTCTAATGCTAGATTTTTGAAAAGTATGGTGTCTGGTTCTGTAACGGTAACTTTTGTTGCTACACCGTGATACACCTGATTAAGGTTATCTAGTGTGCCACCAAAAACTTCACCTATCGCCTGTTGTCCTAGACAAACTCCTAAGATAGGTTTTTTTTGAGCATAGGTGGCTATGACTTCTTTAAGGCGTCCAGCTTCTTCAGGAATTCCAGGACCTGGACTTAATAAAATTTTGTCATAAGCTTCGCATTCTGTTAGTGCAAATTGATCATTACGTTTTACAGTAACTTTACAATCTAATTCTTCTAAGTAATGCACAAGATTGTATACAAATGAGTCGTAGTTATCTATAACAAGTATCTTTTTCATTTTTTATCTTCTAATTGTCTGACAATACCTTGTGTTTATATATTTTCGGCAATGTCTAGGGCTTTATTTAAAGCACCTAATTTATTATATACTTCTTGTAGTTCTTTTGCAGCATCACTTTCAGACACCACACCAGCTCCAGCTTGCCAGTGCAGCGTGTGATTTTTACTTAAAAATGATCGTATAATAATGGCGTGATTAAAATTGCCATAAAAGTCCATACAACCTATGGCACCACCATAAAATGTACGATTGCGGGTTTCATACTTTTCAAGAAGTTGCATTGCTCTATGTTTTGGAGCACCACTTAATGTACCTGCCGGAAATGTATCTGCAACAACTTGTAGTGTCTTACTTGTGTCGTGCATATGTCCAGTAACTTTACTTACTAGATGTATCACGTGCGAAAAAAACTGAACCTCACGATAAGTCTCTACAGAGACATTGTGACCATTTCTAGAGAGGTCATTGCGAGCAAGGTCTACTAACATCACGTGCTCAGAATTTTCTTTTTTGTCTTTAGCTAGTTGTTTTGCAAGTACAGCATCTTGCTCATCATTTCCTGTGCGTTTAAAAGTACCTGCAATGGGGTGTATCTCTGCTTTTCTATCTTGAACAATCAATTGTGCTTCTGGTGATGATCCAAAGATTTTGTAATCACCATAATCAAAATAAAATAGATATGGAGATGGGTTTACACTTCGCAATGCCCGATACACATTAAATTCATCTCCAGTAAATTCTTGAGAAAATCGTTTGCTAGGCACTATCTGAAAGACATCACCTCGCTGGCAGTGCTTCTTGCAGGTTTCTACTAAGTCTTTGTATGCATCATCTGTAATATTGCTTTGCAGTTTATTTTTTCTATTAAAATTATATTCGGCAAAGTTTTTAGACTTAAGCATTTGCTCAATGTCAGGAATGTTATTTTCGCCGGTAGTATTATGACAAAAGATATGTGCTTCATTTGTAAAATGATTGACAGCAATTATGTTTTGATATACTGCATAATAGATTTCCGGTATGTCAAGATCACCTTCTTTTTTTGCAATTTCTATGTTTTCAAAATGTTGTACAGCATCATAAGATAAGTATCCAAAAAGGCCATTATTAATAAACTTATGATCTGTTTTTGGAGATGAGAACGCTTTCGCGAAAGCGTCTAAAACTTCAACAACATCTGTCTCTTTAGAAATCTGGGTTATATTACTTTTACCGCCTGGAAATTGTTGTGTAATCTCTCCATTTGAAACTTTAATACAGGCGATAGGGTTACAGCAGATGTAACTAAAAGAGTTGTCATTTGCGTGATAATCACTACTTTCTAACAACAAACTATTAGGGAACCTGTCACGCAGCCTTAGATATACAGATACTGGTGTGATTGTATCTGCTAATAGTTTTTTTGAATATGTCTTTAATGTATATTTCATTTGATACTATTTTAAAAACTATGGTTTTGTAATAAAAGACCATAAAAAAAGCCTGTCGTAAGACAGGCTGTATATGATGAGGTACATAGGTGCGTGCTTACGACAACGGTTGTTGTATGCTCCACCACCAAGTATGTACTGTATTGTTTTTCATATATGGTGTAAATATATAAAGGTATTATTAATTAACAAAGCCTCTTTGAAAAAAATAAAAGGGTTTTGTGCTCTTTTATAGGTTATTGCATTACTAGGTTAACAGTAAGCTCAAACTCATCGTTAATTGCTTTATTTTTAAGGTCATCAAAGAAAGAAGCAGATCCATAACGTATACCATACTTAGTACGATCTACTTTAAAAGTAGATGTCGCTGTATTTCCATCTTTTGTAAGAACGATGGTTATGTTTTCTGTATGCCCTTTGATAGCAAGCTTTCCAGTAACATTATATGATCCAACACTAGTGTTAGAAGCTTCTGTGATTTCAAATGTTGCTGTTGGATGTGCTTCTATTCCAAAGAAGTCTGCAGAGTTCAAATGTCCTTCCAGTTTTTCTTTTCCTTTTCCGGCTTCAAGATCTGTTACTGCTAGGGTAGTCATATCTATAGTAAACATACCTCCAGTGATATTGTCACCATCCATTTCTAAATATCCTTCTTGAAACGCAAGAGTACCTGTATGTTTTCCTGTTAATTTTTTACCTACCCAAGAGACGTTACTCTTGTCTTTATTAATAGTTACTTTTTTAATTGGGTTTGTATTTGCAAAAGCTCCTGTGATAATAAGAGCAAATATTGTAGTGAAGATTGTTTTTTTCATTGTGAATTAATTATTGACTAAAGGTATTAAATAGATTTTTTAATTTGTACTTGTATGATTATTTGTTACCATACTAAGGTACTTGATTTTTTAATAATCTTATCTCTCTGTAGAAATGCGTATACTATCCTTACTGGAAATGAATGTTAAAAATAGTATGGTGTATATTTTTGATTATTTATGATGCTTTTTTAGAATTATTTAATCTTCATTAATATATGAACGGTCATTTTTGTTTAATATTTGCGATTAATCCTTTAAACAGAGAGGTTTACTTTAACTTAAAATTTATTATTAAACGCTAAAATCTGTTAAGGATTTCACTTGATAATGTTTCTTGGTTTATTTTTGTTATAATGAGATTTTGCTATTTGTTTGTATTTTTAATAATAAGCTGTAATCAATTAAAAAACAGTAAAGAAGGAGGAGTTGTTGTAGAAGATCAATTTCAAGATGATCTGGTTGACCAATCATTTAAGGTTGTAAACTTTGAAGGGTTAACGCCTTTTCTAACAGAGTCTACATCAAAGGTTACTGTTATTAATTTTTGGGCAACTTGGTGTAAACCTTGTGTACAAGAATTACCTTATTTTGAGAGAATCAAAAAAGAGTACAAAAGTCAAGACGTTAAAATGATTTTAGTTAGTTTAGATTTTCCAGATCAAAAAGAAGGATTGGAAATGTTTATTGAGAAGCGAGCTTTAATGTCAGAAATTATTCTTCTTGATGATGCAAATGCAAATAGTTGGATCCCAAAAGTAGATCAAAATTGGTCAGGCGCAATACCTGCTACAATTATATACAATCAAAGTAAAAGAAGTTTTTATGAACGCTCTTTTACCTATGAAGAACTTGAAAAGGAAATAAAACAATTTTTATGAAAACTTTTAAAGCACTTACATTAATAGCGATACTTGTTATTGTTTCTGCATTTGCTGCAAATGCAGTTAGGAAAAATAAGGTGTCTGGATACAACATAGGAGATGTTGTTTCAAATTTTAAATTACCTAATGTAGATGAAAAGATGGTGTCTATGACCGATTATAAAGATGCTAAAGGTATCATCTTAATTTTTACGTGTAACACGTGTCCTTTTTCTGTAGCAAATGAAGATCGTATTATTGCTTTAGATAACAAATATGCATCTAAGGGCTATCCTGTGATTGCCATAAATCCTAATAACCCAGAAGTGCAACCAGGTGATAGTTTTGATCTAATGAAAAAAAGAGCTAGGGAAAAAGGGTTTACATTTCCTTACTTGCTAGATAAAGGACAAGAGGTATATCCTAAATATGGAGCTACAAAAACACCTCACGTTTATTTGCTTCAAAAAAATGCAGAGGGAGCTCATATTGTAAGGTATATAGGAGCTATAGATGATAATACTCGTAATGAAAAGGCAGTAAAAGAAAAATATCTTGAAAATGCTGTAGATGCTTTACTTTCTGGAAAAGAAATTGAAATAACAGAAACTAAAGCAATAGGTTGTTCAATAAAAGCTTAATTGTATAATCTTTATAACTTTAATTGTGAATATATATATCATAACTCGCATTAATTGAATTAAATACATCGTTCTATTTGCTAAAGGTGTTAGTTTTTTTAGTAATATCGAATTAATTAAAAATATTAATTCAACCTGTTGTGCATTTAAGCTATATTTACTTTCAAGTTATTGATATCGTGTACCGAAGCAGGGCTAATATACATACTCTCTATAACACCCTGAGCAGAGCAAACAGCGTGAAGCTTGTATCCATAATAATGGCTTGATTGACTGGCACAATACCCTTTTTCAAGGAAACTATAATCTTGTTCCTTACATATACTACTTCTAGAACTTCTTGATAATTTACATATCTCCAAAGGCATACTATCGATGATATAGCAGTATTGATATTGATTTAGTTTCATTACTAATAACTGTCGAAGTGATCCCCCCTAAAATGGGAATAGTTTTCGCTTTTGCCTATTGTAAACACTGCGTTCAATTTTTTCTGCTAGAAATGATGGTAAAACTCAAAAAAGCTGGCATTCACTATCAATACTCATATATTCTGAAATTAAATCTACAGCAATGAGTTCTTTATCTCGTAATTTAGGAGTACGTATTTGATGCAGATAGTCCATCTTAAGATCTAATTCCTTTAAAACCTTGAGTATTTTATCGTAATTTGATTGAAAGTTGTGCATATAAATTATATTCTAACAACTACAATTTGCTAACTTTTAGTAGGTTGTACAACTTTTTCTAAATGCGCAACGAGTTATTTAACATTCTTATTTTAAGATACTTGAAAATAAATTTTCGCGAAAGCGAAAAAATAAACTACAATGCTTAAATGAATGTCAAACAAATACGAAAATATTGCGCTTTAGATTTAGTATTATAATTGTTACTTAAACCTGCATTAGAATAACTCAACTTATTTGCTAGAACCTGTGATTATAGTTTAAAAGTATCACGAACAATTTCTTATATTGCTAGAAACCTAAAACGCGATAGTTGGTTAGGGTAATTTATTATTAGATATCAAAATAATAGTTTGAAAACAAAATTTTCTATTTCTGGTCCAGGTGTTCTTGTAGCTGCTGCATTTATAGGCCCTGGAACAGTAACTGTATGTAGCATTGCTGGGGTTACGTTTGGGTTTGTATTACTATGGGCAGTCATACTATCTGTCATTGCGACTATTGTTTTGCAAGAAATGGCAGCTCGTTTAGGTCTTATTTCAGGAAAAGGACTTGCCGAAATTATTCGAACAGATCTTAATAACCCTATGATAAAATGGGGAGTTATTATATTGATAGCCAGTTCGATTGTTATAGGAAATGCCGCCTATGAAGCTGGGAACATAAGTGGAGGCGTACTAGGGTTAGAATCTTTAGGATATTCAGGAGCAATTACAGTAGGTGCTTTTAACATTAATTACTGGAGCATTACTATAGGGTTGCTTGCTGGAATACTTTTATATATAGGGAATTATAAAGTACTAGAACGTGTATTAGTATCTCTTGTTATAGTGATGAGTGTTGCTTTTGTTATTACAGCTATTGTTACAGAACCAGATATCATTGGGATGTTAAAAGGGGCATTTGTTCCTTCATTTCCAGAGGAAAGTACAATTACAATTATTGCACTTATTGGGACTACCGTTGTTCCTTATAATTTATTTTTACACGCATCATTAGTATCAGAAAAATGGAAGTCTGATAGTGATCTTCCTGCGGTAAAGAGAGATACGGTTGTTGCTATTGTATTGGGAGGTATAGTCTCTATGGCAATTATGATAAGTGCAACAGCCATAAAAGGAGACGGTATTCAAACAGCTGCAGATCTTGCGAAAAGTCTTGAACCACTTTTTGGAAGTTACGCTACCTATTTTATAGGATTAGGATTGGGTGCAGCAGGTCTTACGTCTGCTATTACAGCCCCCTTATCTGCAGCATATGTGGCTCAAGAATGTTTTGGTTGGAGTAAAGGTACTCGAGATTGGAGATTTAGATTAGTATGGATAATTATTTTACTATTAGGAGTTTTCTTCTCTTCAGTAGGGTATAAGCCTGTAGATATTATCAAATTTGCGCAGGTGGCAAATGGTATTTTATTGCCTGTTATTGCGGGTTATTTAATTTATATGGCAAATAGACAACATATTCTTGGCGCTTATGTAAACTCAAGAACTCAAAATATAATTGGGATTGCGGTTTGGCTAATTGTTTTTGGATTAGGGCTTAAAAGTATCTTAAAAGTATTTGGTGCACTGTGAAGTTAGATATAAATAGTGATGTAGGGGAAGGTATTGGTAATGAAGCAGAACTTATGCCATATATAAGTTCTTGTAGTATTGCTTGTGGAGGTCACACAGGAACCACACAATCAATGATTGAAGCATTACAGTTAGCAAAAAAGCATCAAGTAAACATTGGGGCACATCCTAGTTTTCCAGATAAAGAAAATTTTGGTAGAGTGATTATGGATATTTCTGATGATGAATTAAGAAAGTCTATTATAAATCAAATAACACATCTAAAACAACTTGCAGAAAGTAATGATTTGCAATTACAGCATATAAAACCACACGGAGCATTATATAACCTAGCAGCTAAGGACGAAAAAACAGCAAATCTCATTGTAGATTGTGCCTTGGTAATAGATGATAATATCTCTCTATATGTTCCTTATAAATCTGTGTTACAGAAAGTAGCTAGTCAAAAAATGAGAACTATAGTAGAAGGTTTTGCAGATAGAAGATACCTCTCAGATTATTCTTTAGTGCCCCGAAGTCATCAAGGAGCTGTTATTAGAGAAAGTGACGCAGTCGTAGGACAAGTATATGGTATAGTAAAGCGTCATAACATACAAGTAAGTACAGGAGAACTACTACCATTTAAGGCAGAAACAATTTGCATCCATAGTGATACAGAAAATGCAATAACGATAGCTCAAGATTTATATCGAGAGATGATAAAAGTAGGAATACAGATAGGTTTATGAATAAGCTAGAATATGAAATATCTATTTTTGGAGAAGCCTCGTTACTTATTCAAATTAAAAAAGAACCTTCAGATATATTATTAAATTGGCTACTTGGTTGTTGTGATCATATTCGATCTACTTTGAATATAGAAGTAATTCATACCTATAATGAGATCTTATTAAAGAACCTCCCCAGCGATGAATTAATTACTATAAAAAATAAATTGCCAGAAATTCTATCATCTCAGGTTGTTTGTAAACAAGTAAAAAGTGAGTTATATCGCATACCTGTATGTTATGAGACCGCTTTCGCGAAAGATATTGAAGCATACTCAACTTCTTTAGGATTATCCATTTCAGAGGTAATACGTCTTCATACTTCAGTTACATATACCGTATATTTTATGGGATTTTTACCTGGATTTCCATATTTAGAAGGTTTAGATAAACGGTTGCATCTACCAAGAAAAGATACTCCAGCTAGAAAAATAATAAAAGGAAGTATCGCCATTGGAGGAAGTCAGACAGGAATATATCCTCAAGAAAGTCCTGGTGGCTGGCATTGCATAGGTCAAACACCAATATCTTTATATGATAGTTTGCAAGAGCCACCCATATTATTAAAAGCAGGTGATCGAGTTGTATTTTATGAAATTACTGCAGCAGCGTTTAAAAGCTTTAAAAATTGAATTGAATGAATATAGAATCTTTATGTACTATCATAAATCCAGGTTTTTTTACCACCATTCAAGATAATGGCAGAGTAGGATATGCTCATTTAGGAGTTCCTGAAAGTGGTGCTTTAGATATTTATTCTTACCAGTTAGGAAATGCAATACTTAATAACGATGTTACTGTAGCTTCATTAGAATGTACATTAATAGGTCCCTCATTACGATTTAATACATCTTGCCATATTGCATTAACAGGAGGCTATGCAGAAAGTACAGTAAATGATAAAATAGTTACATTTAATAAACCTATACAAATAAACAAAGGCGAGATATTAAAAATAGGAAGGATTGTAAAAGGGTGTAGAGTATATGTAACGGTTTCTGGAGGTGTTAATACACCAGTCATTTTGGGAAGTAGAAGTTATTATAGTCCCATTACTACATATAATTCTCTTAAACAAGGGATGCAAATACCTATAGGTGAGTCTAATTTTAAAAGAGAGTTAAAAGGAGCAAAAATTAAAGTAAAAAAGCTTGATAATTATGATCAAGAAGGAATTATTAAAATCCAAAAAGGACCAGAATATAAGTTGCTTTCCCACTCTCAAAAAGAGTTTTTGACTACACAAATATTTACGATCTCGAGATTATGGAATCGTATGGCGATACAGTTAGAGGAAGAGCTTGAGAATAACCTAGGTAGTATTTATACCAGTCCAGTACTTCCAGGTATTATTCAGCTCACACCTTCAGGAAAACTTATTATTTTGATGAAAGATTGTCAAACAACAGGAGGATATCCTAGAATTGCAAAAATCTCAAAAGAAGGACTTTTGAGACTTAGTCAGTTGCAACAAGGTAACCGTTTTAGGTTATCCGTTATTTAATATTCTTTGGTGAGTCATTACGATATCACTTAAAAGTTGTATTGCATCACCAGTACCTAAAATTTCTTCTACTTTAAAAGCTTCATCTTTTATGAGGTTGTTTGTGAGCATTTTACTCCATAGATGATGAATGTAATCTGCATAATCTTGATTGTCATCCCAAGTTGTGAGATTGAGTTTTTTGCTTTGAACATACATCTTCTTTATGTTGAGTTTACATAATGCAATTGTAGATGCCATCAAGATAGGTCTTACTTTTTTTAATCTTTCTGTTTTTATCGGTCTTCCCATAATGTGTAAATTTCATTTTCGGGGGGAACTAATTATATCACAAATGTAGTCGGATATAGTATTGAGCGATAGGGGTAAATACCCCATATTTAAAATTAAATTCTTTAAAACCAGCGTAAAAAACTTTTGAGTAGTCCTATTTTTCCTTCATAAGGAGCATAACGTACAGGAATATCTAGCCAAGTACCTTTTTTTACTATAGATTTTGCGTGCGAAAATGTATAAAAACTTTCTTCACCGTGATAACTTCCTATTCCAGAATGACCCACTCCTCCAAAAGGTAAAGCGTCATTTACAAAGTGTACGAGCGTGTCATTTATAACACCTCCACCATAAGAAAACGATGCGTTAAACCACTTTATAAAAGATCGCTTTCGCGAAAAAACATAAGCACTTAAAGGTTTTTCAAAAGAATGTATGATCTTGCTTACATCTTCCTTAGAATTATACGTTAATACTGGGAGTAATGGGCCAAAAATTTCTTCCTTCATTATCTTATCTTCTAAAGTGACATCGGTTACAATAGAGGGAGATATGTAAAGCGATTCATTAGTTAATTTACCTCCATAGTAAATATTTACATTCTCAAGCATAGAAGACAGCCTTTCAAAATTCTTTTTATTAATGATTCTAGCAAAATCTGGTGAACTTTCAGGATTATCACTAAAAGCACGAGTAATCTCATCACTTAATGCTTTTAATAAAGCGTCTTTTTTAGAAGTATGGACTAATATGTAGTCTGGTGCAATGCACGTCTGTCCAGCATTTACAAATTTACCCCATACAATGCGCCGTGCAGCTTGTTTTATTCTGGCGGTTTCATCTACTATGCAAGGGCTTTTTCCACCTAATTCTAATGTTACAGGAGTCAAATGTTCTGCCGCAGCTTTATATATTATCTTTCCTACAGGAACACTTCCTGTAAAAAAGATATAATCCCATCGCTCAGCTAGAAGTGATGTTGCTACTTCCTTATCGCCTTGTACAACAGTTACGTGGTTAGGATTAAAAACCTCAAAAATAATTTTTGAAATGATAGCAGAAGTATTTGGAGTAAGTTCACTAGGCTTTACCACTACAGTATTTCCTGCGGCTATAGCACCTATCATTGGACCTATTGCAAGTTGAAAAGGATAGTTCCAAGGAGCGACAATAAGTGTCACGCCATAAGGTTCATAATATATATAATCACTTGAAGGAAAATTAAGTATTGAACTGTTTACTTTTTTAGGTTGCTGCCATTTCCAGATGTTTTTTATAGCTAGCGAAAGTTCTTTTTCAACAACCCCTATTTCGGTAGCAACACTTTCAAAAACAGGTTTCTTAAAATCGTCTTTTAATGCTTTTATAATGGCGCTTTCATTGTTTTTTATGCTTTCGCGAAAGCGTATTAAAACTTTTCTACGAGTAGCTATGCTTTTTGTAGCTCCAGAGCTAAAATAATTGCGCTGTCTATTAAGTATTTCTGAAATTTTCAAAGGATATCTGATTTTTCTTTAAAAATACTATTCTTTTTTTTAACCTTAGAATATGAAAAATAAATATATAAAATTATGTAAAACAATGAATTACGTAATCATATATAGTTTTGAATACCGTGAGTACTATTATAATTTTAAGTTAAATGTGATATAGTAAAGTAATTTTAATCTCTATAAAAAAAGTACATCTTTTGAAAGAATTAAATAAATATAGTAAAGCTGTTACTCAAGACCCAACACAGCCTGCTGCTCAAGCAATGTTGCACGCTATAGGTCTTACTGATGAAGATTTTAAAAAACCATTAGTCGGTATTGCAAGTACAGGTTATGAAGGTAATCCTTGCAATATGCATCTTAATAACTTAGCAAAAGATATCAAACAAGGTATTAATAGTGCAGGATCTGTAGGTCTTATTTATAATACAATAGGTGTAAGTGATGGCATCTCAATGGGTACTCCAGGGATGCGATATTCATTACCATCTAGAGATATTATTGCAGATTCTATGGAGACTGTAGTACAGGCAATGAGTTATGACGCGTTAGTGACTGTAGTAGGTTGTGATAAAAATATGCCAGGAGCATTGATGGCACAATTAAGACTAGATCGTCCTTCTATCTTAGTATATGGAGGAACCATTGCTCCGGGATGTCACGAAGATAAAAAGCTGGATGTAGTGTCTGCTTTTGAAGCTTGGGGAGAGAAAGTGGCTGGAACTATTACAGAAAATGAGTTTAAAGCCGTTGTAAAAAAAGCGTGTCCAGGTGCGGGAGCTTGTGGCGGTATGTATACTGCAAATACTATGGCAAGTGCCATTGAAGCTCTTGGAATGAGTCTTCCATATACCAGTTCTAATCCAGCAGTATCAAGTAATAAAATAGAGGAATGTTCTCGTGTGGGTAACGCATTGCAACATTTAATAGAGAATGATATCAAACCTTCAGATATCGTGACTCGCAAAGCAATAGAAAATGCTGTACGCCTAGTGACTGTTTTAGGAGGTTCTACAAATGCAGTATTGCACTTCTTAGCAATAGCAAAAGCTGCTCAAATAAAATTTACACTTGACGATTTTCAGAAAATAAGTGATACAACCCCATTTCTTGCAGATCTAAAACCTTCGGGTAAATATTTAATGGAAGACCTTCATAAAGTGGGAGGAGTTCCCGGCGTGTTAAAGTATATGTTAGAACAAGGAATGCTACACGGAGATTGTCTTACGGTAACAGGTAAAACAATTGCAGAAAATCTTGCTGAAGTAGATCATCTTCAAGCGCATCAAGATGTCATTCATACAGTAGAAAATCCTATTAAAGAGACAGGTCATATCCGTATTCTTTTTGGAAATATTGCTAGTGAAGGCTCTGTGGCAAAGATTACAGGTAAAGAAGGACTTCGATTTACAGGTAGTGCCCGCGTTTTTAATGGGGAGTATGCAGCAAATGCAGGAATAGGAGAAGGCAAGGTAAAAAAAGGTGATGTTGTAGTTATTCGTTATGAAGGGCCACAAGGTGGACCAGGAATGCCAGAAATGTTAAAACCCACTGCTGCCATTATGGGGGCAGGTTTAGGAAAAGATGTGGCTTTAATTACAGATGGTCGTTTCTCTGGAGGAACTCACGGTTTTGTAGTAGGTCATATCACTCCTGAGGCGCAAGTAGGTGGTGGTATTGCTCTTATTGAGGATGGAGATACAATCACAATAGATGCAGAGAGTAATACAATTAATGTAGAAGTAAATGATGCAGTACTTGCCAAGCGTAAAGCACATTGGAAGGCTCCAGAACTCAAAGTAAAAAGAGGTTCATTATATAAATATGCAAAAACAGTCTCGAGTGCTTCTCAAGGGTGTGTAACCGATGAATTTTAAGAACGTATTGTGAAGATGCTTATTAACTAAAAAACGTACAAAGTATGGACGTTAAAACAATAGATATTAAAGATACTAAAACCACTACGATGTCTGGTAGTGAGGCGCTAGTTCACTGTTTAGTAGCAGAAGGGGCCGATTTGATATATGGATATCCAGGTGGTGCCATTATGCCATTTTATGATGAGTTGCACAAACATCAAGATAAACTTCGTCACGTGCTCACGCGTCACGAGCAAGGTGCTACACACGCTGCACAAGGATTTGCTAGAGTAACAGGTAAAGTGGGTGTAGCTGTTGCAACTTCTGGACCTGGAGCAACTAATCTTATTACTGGTATTGCAGATGCACAAATAGATAGTACACCTATGGTGTGTATTACAGGTCAAGTAGGATCTCATTTATTGGGTAGTGATGCATTTCAAGAAACAGATATTATAGGGATTTCTACACCTGTCACAAAGTGGAATTATCAAATTACACGGGCAGAGGAGATTCCAGAGGTACTCGCAAAGGCATTTTATATAGCTCGTTCTGGACGCCCAGGGCCAGTACTTATTGATATCACAAAGGATGCTCAGTTTGCAGAGTTTGAATTTAGCTATTCAAAGTGTGAATATATACGAAGCTATACACCTGTACCGCAGATAACCGAAACTTCATTAAAAGAAGCAGCACAACTTATTAATACTGCAAAAAAGCCATTAATTGTTTGGGGACAAGGAGTTATTCTTGGAGAAGCAGAAAAGGAGTTTCAAGACTTTGTAGAAAAATCTGGAATACCATCGGCGTGGACTATTTTAGGTGTATCTGCAATACCTACAGAGCACCCACTTAATGTAGGTATGGTAGGGATGCACGGAAATTATGCACCTAATGTACTTACCAATGAGTGTGATGTACTTATCGCTATAGGAATGCGTTTTGACGATCGTGTTACTGGAAGCTTAGATACCTATGCAAAACAAGCAAAAGTGATTCACTTCGAAATAGATCCTGCAGAGATTAATAAAAATGTATATGCAAATGTTGCTGTATTAGGTAATAGTAAAGAAAGTCTTTCTAAAATATTACCTCTCATAGAAAAGAGGGAGCATACATACTGGCATCAGAAGTTTAAAGATCTCTATGAAATAGAGTATAGTAAAGTCATAAAAAACGATATCACTCCTACAAAAGAAGGTCTTACAATGGGGGAAGTTGTTGCTCAGATCAATAAAGAAAGTAATAGTGAAGCTATTATTGTAAC
The DNA here is from genome assembly GCA_938002835.1 of uncultured Dokdonia sp. Taxonomy (GTDB): domain Bacteria; phylum Bacteroidota; class Bacteroidia; order Flavobacteriales; family Flavobacteriaceae; genus Dokdonia. The sequence continues at coordinate 20,944 of CALKZS010000181.1, forward strand.
AGATGTTGGACAACATCAAATGATAGGGATACGCTATGCATCTTTCAATAAAAGTAAAAGTAATATCACCTCAGGAGGTTTAGGGACAATGGGCTTTGCACTTCCAGCAGCTATTGGAGCAAAAATGGGAGCGCCAGATCGAGAAGTCGTTGCCATTATAGGAGATGGAGGATATCAAATGACAATTCAAGAACTAGGAACCATTTTACAAACTAAAGCTGCCGTAAAAATTGTAGTACTCAACAATGAGTTTTTAGGAATGGTGCGTCAATGGCAGCAGCTGTTTTTTGATAAGCGTTATGCCAGTACAGATATGGTAAATCCTAACTTCTGTAAAATAGCAGAGGCATATGATATTGAAGCACAAAAAGTCACAAAAAGAGAAGATCTCGCTGCTGCAGTTCATAAAATGATGGCATCACCAGATAGTTTTTTCTTAGAGGTGATGGTCGAAAAAGAAGATAATGTATTTCCTATGATTCCTACGGGAGCATCTGTAAGTGATATAAGATTAGAATAGGACTCTGTTTAAGAGCATAAAATAATAAAGAATTAAAGTTTTTTTAATGTAAAATATAGAGCATAGATATAGTATAAAGATTGTTACTAAGCCTTTATGATATACTCTTTACTCCTAAATCTACAATTAGAAATGAGTGAACAAAAATTTTATACAATCTCCATTTATACTGAAAATAATATAGGATTACTCAATCGTATCTCGGGTATTTTTCAAAGGAGAAAAATGAATATAGAGAGCTTGAGCGTGAGCGCAAGTGAGATAGATGATGTATATCGCTTTACATTAGTTGTAAATATTACAGAATTGCAAGTGCAAAAGGTATTAGGTCAGATAGAGCGTCAAGTAGAGGTTATAAAGGCCTACTATCATACTGATGAAGAGACCATATTTACAGAAAGTGCTTTATTTAAAATTAAAAGTTCATTGCTTTTTGATGAGCCGCAAATACAAAATATTATAAAAGAAAGTCACGCTAGAATAGTGACGGTAAATTCAGACTTCTTTGTGATCGAAAAATCAGGAAAGCGTTCTGAGATAGAGTTAGTACATCGCGAACTTAAGCCATTTGGTATTATGCAGTTTGTGCGTTCTGGAAGAATTGCAGTGACAAAAACAGAAATGCGCATTTCTTCTAAACTCAAAGCCATAGAAAATGAAGTAGAGGCCGCTTTCGCGAAAGCATAAAACAACCTCCTAGTTTTATGAAAAGAGATTTATAGCATTGTAGCAATAAGATAAATAGAAATTTAAAAGGGACATTTTTAATAAAATAAAACATAAGAAAGTTCCACAATTAATATCCAAAATGACAAATTACTTTAACACCTTACCTTTAAGAGATCAATTAGCACAACTCGGTAAATGCCGATTTATGGATGCAAGTGAGTTTGAAGATGGTATTGCTGCAATTGCAGATAAGAAAATAGTGATCGTAGGTTGCGGTGCACAAGGACTTAACCAAGGTCTTAATATGAAAGATAGTGGGTGTGATATATCATATGCACTACGTGAGGGAGCTATTAAAGAGAAACGTGCTTCTTTTCAAAATGCAACATCTAACGGATTTAGGGTAGGTACTTATGATGAATTAGTCCCTACGGCAGATCTAGTACTTAATTTAACTCCAGATAAACAGCATACAGCGGTTGTAAATGCAGTAATGCCACTTATGAAAAAAGGAGCAACACTAGCATATTCTCACGGGTTTAATATTGTAGAAGAAGGAATGCAAGTGCGTGAAGACCTTACTGTGATAATGGTAGCTCCTAAGTGTCCAGGATCTGAAGTAAGAGAAGAATATAAAAGAGGTTTTGGAGTGCCTACATTAATTGCTGTGCATCCAGATAACGATCCTCAAGGAAAAGGACTAGCAGAAGCAAAGGCTTATGCCGTTGCAACTGGAGGTCATAGAGCAGGAGTACTTGAATCTTCATTTGTGGCAGAAGTAAAGTCAGATCTTATGGGAGAGCAAACTATTTTATGTGGAGTGTTACAAACAGGATCTATTCTTTGTTTTGATAAAATGGTAGAGAAAGGTATAGACGCTGCTTATGCAGGAAAACTTATTCAATATGGATGGGAGACGATTACCGAAGCTTTAAAGCACGGTGGTATTACAAATATGATGGATCGTCTAGATAATCCTTCTAAAATAAAAGCATTTAAACTTTCTGAGGAGTTAAAAAACATAATGCGTCCACTTTTTGAAAAGCATATGGACGATATTATTTCTGGTCACTTCTCAAAAACAATGATGGAAGATTGGGCAGCAGATGATAAAAACCTGTTAACCTGGAGAGCAGCAACCGGTGATACTAACTTCGAAAAACAAGTAGTCACTACAGATGAGATTTCTGAGCAAGAATTTTTTGATCACGGTGTGCTTATGGTTGCTTTTGTAAAGTCTGGTGTAGAGCTAGCTTTTGAAACAATGACAGCAGCAGGTATTATAGAAGAAAGTGCTTATTATGAATCACTTCACGAGACACCACTCATTGCAAATACTATTGCACGTAAGAAATTGTTTGAAATGAATCGTGTTATATCTGATACAGCAGAGTATGGGTGTTATCTTTTTGATCACGCGTGTAAACCTATGCTTACCGATTTTATGAAAGATGTAGAGACAGATATTATTGGAGCCTCTTTTTCAAGTTCAAATGATGTAGATAATCAAGAGCTTATTGCTGTAAATGATGCTATTAGAAATCATCCAGTAGAAGCTATAGGAGCAAAATTACGTCAGGCAATGACAGCAATGAAAAAGGTAAAAACAGCATAAGCTATTTTTAAGAGTTATATTTTATAATCATTTTTTCATAGACCTGACCTTTTTATAACTGGTCAGGTCTATTGGTAAAAGTATACTTATAGAAATGATGTCAATATCATTTTAATTTTATATAAAACTAATGTTAACCAAAGTACATAATATACCTGAAGCATTTACAACGTTGGAAAAGCGTAGTGAAGACCTTGGATTTACAATGTCTTCAGATGCATATGTGGGAAGTTTACTCAAAACATTAGTAGCCTCAAAGCCTGGGGGTCATTTTTTAGAACTAGGAACAGGAATGGGATTATCTCTTTCTTGGATGATAGAAGGTGCTGCAACAAAGGGAACATTAATAAGTTTAGATAATGATAGTGCCTTAATTACAGAAGTTCAAAAAGAACTAGGTAAAGTTTCTAATCTTACACTAATTTCTCAAGATGGAGAAAGTTGGATAGAAAATTATGATGGAGCTCCATTTGATCTCATCTTTGCAGATTCTTGGCCAGGGAAATTTAACCATTTAGACGAGACTATTGCGTTGTTAAAATTAGGAGGCTTCTATGTTATAGATGACTTAACACCAGCAAGCGATTGGCCAGAAGGTCACTCAGAAAAGGTAAAAGCGCTCATCACGCATTTGAGAGGACGAAAAGATCTTACTGTCACAAGTTTAGACTGGTCTACAGGAATTATAGTAGCAACACGTATCTAATGAAAGAAACCGTCATCTATACACCAACACTTAAGTCTATAACAGACGCTGCAAGTCGTATTAAAGCTGTAGTAGTAAAGACGCCTTTAATGCGCAGTTTTACCTACTCAAGAAAGTATGAAGCAGAGGTTTTTTTAAAACGTGAAGATTTACAACAAGTACGTAGTTACAAAATACGTGGTGCATACAATAAAATGAGCTCGCTATCAGAGGCAGAAAAACAAAACGGAATAGTCTGTGCTAGTGCAGGTAATCACGCACAAGGTGTAGCTTTATCTTGTTCAAGATTACACATTCACGGGACTATATATATGCCAGCCACAACACCAAAACAAAAAGTAGAACAGGTAAAAATGTTTGGAGAATCTTGGGTTACGGTGGTTTTAGAAGGTGATACTTTTGACGATTCTTACACTAAAGCGAGTGAAGTATGTACATTAGAGAATAAAACATTTGTACATCCATTTGATGATCAAAAAATTATAGAAGGGCAAGCTACAGTAGGTTTAGAAGTAGTTACACAAGCAGAGCAACCATTAGATTATGTTTTTGTTCCAGTAGGTGGTGGTGGTTTGATTGCTGGTTTATCCAGTGTTTTTAAATACTTATCACCTAAGACTAAAATTATAGGAGTAGAGCCAGAAGGAGCTTCAGCGATGTTATATTCGCTTTCGCGAAAGCAAAATACCACCCTAGAAAGTATAGATAAGTTTGTAGATGGAGCTGCTGTGCAACGTGTAGGTGATCTCAACTTCGCCATTGCACAACAATCTGTAGATCATATAGCAACAGTACCAGAAGGTAAAATATGTCAGACAATATTAGAGTTGTATAATAGGGATGCTATTGTTGTAGAGCCAGCGGGAGCGCTTACTATTTCTGTACTAGATCAATTTGCTGAAGAGATAAAAGGAAAAAAAATAGCGTGTATTGTCTCTGGGAGCAATAATGATATTACACGCACACCAGAAATTAAAGAACGCGCATTACTATATCAAGGACTAAAACATTACTTTATTATAAAGTTTCCTCAAAGAGCAGGAGCTCTAAAAGAATTTGTAGCAGAGATTTTAGGACCTACAGATGATATAACGTACTTCGAATATTCTAAAAAAACCAATAGAGAGCAAGCGCCTGCTATAGTGGGTCTTGAGATTAAAAATCCTTCAGACTTAGAACCACTTATAGAACGTATGAAAGAGCGTAAGTTTTTTGGAGAGTATTTAAATGACAAGCCAGCATTATTTCAATTATTGGTGTGAATACCTATCGAAATAATTCCCAATCTAATTTTAAAGAAAAGACATTGGAATAAATGGCAGCACTTTGATCACCTATATCAGTTAAAGCATAATCAACGTGAATTCCTTTGTATTTAAAACCAACACCAATGTTAGGTTGAAACCCTATAGAAGTACTATTATCTAGCGCAGTAAGTTCTTGAAAATTGCCTACACCACCACGAACATAGACAAGATCTACATAACCAAATTCAAACCCAACAGCAGGAGTAGCACTCACTGCAGATGATGAAATAACATCATTAGTTTGTGTAAATCTAAAATTTAGATCTATTTCTGCTCGTAAACTATAGTCATAATGAAAAACCCATTGTCTACCAAGACCAATTTGTAGCTTAGGAATGGTAATTTCTGTTTTTTCAGGAAGTTCTTGATTTTGCCCTTCGACGGCATCACTTATAGTAGCAAATTCATCTTCATCTATACTCCAGGCATTTACTGTAGTGGTAATATCTCGCGCTGTTAACCCAAAATCCCAATCGCCTTTTTTCCATTGTAATCCTACATCAAGGCCAAAACCCCAACTGTTTGCAAAATCACCTATAATACGACGCACTACCTTTGCATTAACACCTACATTAAGACCATCAAGTGGTAATCTACGAGCATATGAGAAAGTAACAGCATAATCTGCTGTAGAAAATAAACTAATACGGTTAAAATCTATATTCCCCTGATCATCTATAAGTTGTGTAGTGTTTAAGATATCATCTACTCCAAAGCGTATTACAGAAAGACCAATGGCGCTACGATCATCTATAGGTTTTGCAAAAGCAATATAGTCGTAGTTTGCAATATTTGCAAAGTAAGAAGCGTGCATTAGTGATATCTGATTATCTTCTAGATGTACAAGTCCTGCGGGATTCCAGTATCCAGAGTTTACATCATTAGTTCCAGCTACTACGGCATTACTCATACCCAGAGCAGCAGCATCTACACCTATGTTTAAAAATTCATTAGAATAGGAACGTACAGCTTGGGAACTTACAGACCAACTAATGGTAATGATAAATATGAATATAGTAGTTTTCAATAGCAATTATAGAATCTGGGCAAATATCTTGCTTTTCGTACACTTTCAAAACAATAAATTGCATTAGATATTGTCCTATTTAGAAATACTGAGCATTTCTTTGTTATTTTTACCAAAATATTAAGAATGTCTATAAAAAAATATGTGCCCAATGCAATCACTATGGGCAATATGTTGTCTGGTTGTATTGCTGTGGTTTTTGCAGTAAATGATAGGTTAGAACTTGCAGCTATTTTTGTAGCTCTTGGAATATTTTTTGATTTTTTTGATGGTTTTTTTGCACGTATTCTTAACGCTTCTAGTGAAGTAGGGTTGCAATTAGATTCTCTAGCAGATATGGTGACCAGTGGTGTAGTTCCTGGAGTGGTGATGTATCAACTTTTAGAAGATGCAAGCGGAATTCCTTGGGACGCTCAACTAGCAGAGCAGCATTTTCATCTTGGATATATAGGTTTTGCAATTACACTAGCTTCGGGATACCGACTTGCAAAATTTAATGTAGATGACAGACAGACCAATTCTTTTATAGGACTTCCTACACCTGCAAATACGTTGTTTATACTAAGTCTTCCTCTGATATTGATGTTTGAAGAGTACGCTTTTACTAAAGCGGTATTAACAAACCCATATGTACTCATTGCAATTACCGCATTAAGTTGTTTTATGCTCAATGCAGAACTTCCACTATTTGCATTAAAGTTTAAGTCTTGGGGCGTTGCCGAAAATAAAGTGCGTTACTTCTTTATACTATCGAGTATACTTTTATTGGTGTTTTTTAAATTCTTGGGAGTGCCACTTCTCATTATCTTATATATAGTATTGTCTCTATTCTTTAGAGAGAAGAGCTCTAGGAATGTTATCTAATTTTTATTTAAAATTTTCTACTACCAATTTAACCCATCATTTTGTAAAAGCGAGGTGATACCCCTGCTAGCGTTCGTTCAATGTCATTAAGTTAAGGATCTTCTATAATGTATCCTTTTGATTTTTAGTTATTTTGGGTTTTATTCGAGTTTTATATTTCCCAGAATTTCTTTCATTACTCCTTTTAGTCCTAATGGGTATTAAGTGGGATTTAAATAAATGTTTCAATTCTTCTATCAATGGTTTATTTGATGTTGTTTGATCAAGAAATAAGCTTATGACTCTATTTTTTAATAAGCCATAAGACATATTACTTGAATCTAAGTAAAGAATATCTCTTGTAATTATAAATAGATAATTTATCTATAATTATTTATCATCTTCGATTAATATGCCTTTAGGAAACATAAGTTTTCCAGGTTGTACATACCTACTATCTACTATAATTGTAATCCCTTTTGCACTAATAGCTTTAATATCAAATGTGGCATAATCTACTGCTAATGTTTCAGAATAGCCCTCAATTGTAGTTGTTTCATTAGTTTTTAAAAACACAGTACTATCACTATTTTGTTTTAATTGTAGCGCTTTTGGTAATTGAGATTGCTCATTTATATACCAACTATTATCATATATTTCTTCACAACTTGTACAATCTAGGTGGAGTTCTTTTTTGCGAAGTAAAGAAGCTAGACTTTCTAATTGCTTTTTTGTTAATAGATCTGTTGATCCATCGTGTTGGAAAGTTTTTATTAATTTCATACTTGGGTTATATACTAATGATTTAGTTCCTTTTTTAATAACTAACCCTATATCGTTTTTACTTTCATCCTCTTTTATTACATCAAGTGGGACAGACTTTGCAGGAATAGCAAGAGGTAATTTTGTAGTGTTTTTTAATAGTACATATTCTTCATAATCTAATTGACCTAGAATATATGGATACACTTTTTTAGTTTTAGAATCAGTCAATGTCAATTCAGTCATATGATAATAGTGAAGAGAAAGACTAATGGTATCTTTCTTTTTTAAATTGATTAGTACTGATTTTTTATCATTATTAAATAAGTGATATTGATTATCTTCAATAATAACAGAAGTTTGATATGATCCAGCGCTAGGAATTTCTTCTCCTGTAGCCATATCTATCAAGGTTTTATTATCAAACTGTACATACTCTAGTTTTCCGATAATGTCAATTTCTTTATATTGCGGCTCAATAACTACTTGCCTTGTAGAGTCAATGATTCCCCAAAGGCTTTGATACTCATAAGGAACAAATTTTTTATATTCTTGTGAGAAAGAAGATTGTATAATAAAAAAAAGAAGTACTGGTAAAATATATTGTTTATTCTTTATTTGTTGCTTTTTCATAGTTTGTTTTAATGCGATGAGTAAAAATATTTTATAGTCATTGTTTCAAAATCAAATATATAATTAATAAAGGAGGTGAGTTTATGATTTCTTGAGTGCCTATGTTAATATAGCATTCAATTTTTAGACATCTAATTTTTCTAGAGAGGTACTACTCCAAGCCTCAGGGTTATGAGAGAATTTTTGTTTGGTTTCTGTCCAGACTTCTTTAAAGAAATCTGAATTTCTATAATTTTCTAACGCAGTTTGTGACTCCCAATGACTATGAGTAAAAAATATAGTAGGATCTTCTAGATCTTGTAATAGTTCTAAAAATTGACACCCTTCAAAATGTCTTATTTTTTCTTTAATACCTTCAAAATTTTCTAAAAAGGAAGGAATTTCACTTTTGCGAAAGCGCAATTTTACCCATCTTACAATCATTAATCTATAAAGTTTATTAAGATAGTATCTCTGTATGAAATCCCAAAAAGGCTAGCTGCACTTCCTACTGTAGCAGGATTACTTTTGTAAATAGCAAGTTCAATATAATTTCCAGAATTAAAAATGGCTAACTTTTTCCCTTCCTCTTCACGCTTTCCTTTTTCTTTGTCAAAGTTTATGGCGTGACTATAGGTATTGTATATAGTGCGTATTTCTACACCTCGAGCGACAAGTTTAAAGTGACGTCCTTTTCCTACTTCTTCAAAGATTTTTTTTGTGATATTACTTATTACATTGCCATAATTATCAATGTATATCACATTTCCAGAAATCTGGTTACGGGCAGTATTAATAACTGGTGTAATTCCTGTGAGTTGGCGTATATCATCTAGTGGTTTCCCTATCACACCTAGCGTACCACCGCGAGCAATGTGACAAGCCGTTTTTACAAAGACATTTAACACAGTAAAGTTAGTTTGTGTTCTATCGTGTATATTAATAGTTACTTTCTCTTCTGGAACAATATCTTTAGTAAGTAACGATATAATACCATTATTTGCACAAATAAAATAATGCCCATCAAGCTTTACAGCAATATGACTTGTTTCTGGTGTAAGCTCACTATCTACTCCTATAATATGAATGCTTCCTAAGGGAAAGTTTTTGTAAGCATTTTGAATAATATATGCAGCTTCCATAAGATGGAAAGGTGATACAGAATGCGTGATATCTACAATTTGGACTGTCTCAAGCTCAGAATAAATAGCACCTTTTACCGCTCCTGCAAAAGGATCTTTTTCTCCAAAATCTGTAGTAAGCGTTATAATTTTCATTAATAAAATGTGTTACGCTTTCGCGAAAGCATAAAAAGTAAAATCATATTCTACTAACAATTGTTTATTAGTTATTGATAATACATATATGAATGAGAACTCTAAACCCATAAAATATATGTATTTTAGTAGAGTATATATTGCAATATAGCTGCATTAACAAATCTAAAATAAAATAAGGAAGTAACTCATCTACCAAAAAACATTTACAAACATTTTGGTAACAAATATATTTGCCCTTTGAACGAATTAATATTAGAACTTTCAGAAATCAATCCGCGTGAGTTTTTTGGACAACGCAATCAGAACATTCAACTCCTAAAAAACTATTTTCCTAAACTTAAAATTGTTGCTCGTGGCAATAAGATAAAAGCCTATGGTGATGAAGATTTATTAGAAGAGTTTGACAGGCGTATGTCTATGCTTATGGAGCATTTTGGTAAGTATAATAAGCTTGATGAAAATGTTATAGAACGAGTACTCACAAGTGTTAGTAAAGCCGATTATGAGACTCCTGTAGATAGTGGTGATACTTTAGTGCACGGAGTAAGTGGTAAGCTCATAAAGCCACAAACTGCAAACCAACGTAAGCTTGTAGATCTTGCAAAGAAGAATGACCTTGTATTTGCTATAGGTCCTGCAGGGACAGGTAAAACTTATGTAGGAGTTGCTCTTGCTGTCAAAGCGCTTAAAGAGAAGCAGGTAAAACGTATTATATTAACTAGGCCAGCTGTAGAAGCTGGTGAAAACCTTGGATTTTTACCTGGAGATCTTAAAGAAAAATTAGATCCATATATGCAGCCATTATATGATGCGTTGCGTGATATGATACCTCACGAAAAATTAGAATCGTTTATAGAGAAAGGAGTGATACAAATAGCGCCTATGGCATTTATGCGTGGACGTACACTAGATAATGCTTTTGTGATCTTAGATGAAGCTCAAAATACAACACACGCTCAGATGAAAATGTTTCTCACTCGTATGGGGCGCAATGCAAAGTTTATGATTACAGGAGATCCTGGACAAATAGATTTGCCACGTCGTGTCACCAGTGGTCTTAAAGAAGCCTTGCTTATTTTAAAAACCGTAAAAGGTGTTGGTATGGTATATCTAGATGATAAAGATGTAGTGCGACACCCATTAGTTAAAAAAATGATAGCAGCATATAGAGAGATAGAAAATAGAAATGATTAAACACTCGTTTAATTATGAAATGCCATTTTGGAATTTTACTTTTAACGCTTCATACAAAACAATTATTTACTTAAAAAATTTATCGTGAGCACCATTATAAATACCAACTTTAATTTTCCAGGACAACAATCTATTTATAAGGGAAAAGTACGTGAAGTATATACGTTAGAAAATGATTTGTTATTAATGGTAGCAACAGATCGATTAAGTGCTTTTGATGTCGTGATGCCCAAAGGAATACCTTTTAAAGGACAAATTCTTAATCAGATTGCCACCAAAATGATGAAAGACACAGAAGATCTTGTTCCTAACTGGCTTGTGGCTACTCCAGATCCTAATGTTGCTATAGGTAAACGTTGTGAGCCTTTTAAGGTAGAAATGGTCATAAGAGGGTATATGTCTGGTCACGCTGCTCGAGAATATAAAGCAGGAAAAAGAATACTTTGTGGTGTCCCAATGCCAGAAGGTATGAAAGAGAATGATGCTTTTCCATCACCCATTATTACTCCCGCAACCAAAGCAGAGATGGGAGATCACGATGAAGATATTTCTAGAGAAGAGATTTTGGAACGTGGCATCGTTTCAGAAAAAGATTATTTAGTATTAGAAGATTATACTAGAAAATTGTTTCAGAGAGGTACAGAAATAGCAGCCTCTAGAGGTCTTATTCTTGTAGATACAAAATATGAATTTGGAAAAACGGCAGAGGGTGAAATTGTTCTCATAGATGAAATACATACACCAGATTCTTCTCGTTATTTTTATGCACAAGGATATGAAGATAGACAGAACAATGGAGAGGCTCAAAAACAACTTTCTAAAGAGTTTGTACGCCAGTGGCTCATCTTAAATAACTTTCAAGGCCTAGAAGGGCAAACAGTTCCAGAAATGAGTGATGATTATATTACATCTGTTTCCGAACGTTATATCGAGTTGTATGAAAATATTACAGGAGATACTTTTATAAAAGCCGAAACCACAGATATAACTTTTCGTATTGAGAAGAATGTATTAGAGTATTTAGATTCTAATATATGATATGAGATTTACAGCTATTACTATAACTAGTATTGTGATCTGTTTAGTTTCTTGTCAGGAAGTAAATTCAAAACAAACTAAATCACGTGATACTTCAAATTTATCTTCGTATGATATTGATTTTTTAAATTCAAAAATATGGTTAGATACTAGTTATGTTTCTTATACATATGATGAACTTTATGAAATTGCTAAGAGTGAAGATAATAAAGCAGTTAATTTTATATTACAACTATCTGAAGAATATAGAAATAAGAAGCTTAAACCTATTTACTTTCAACATAGACTACAGCCAGAAAATATTATTTTGCTTCTACCAATGCCTTACCATAATATGGATAAGCAAACGGCTTCAATATGGATCAGTGCTATGGTTGCAAGCATTAAGGAAAATGATAATTTAACAGGAAATACTACTAAGGTTATTGATAAGAAAATCAAGAAGTTTAGTGGTCATCAAATGATCAAGTTTAAAGCTAGGCAGACCTTTGCTAATAAAACTAAAGAAAGGTTCTATCATCAGTATTATATTTCTGGAAACTTTAAATCATTTATGGCCATACATATAGATGTAAATGGAGATGATATAGAAAACCAGCTTAAAACTTTATCACTTACAAGCAAATAGTAGTTTTTCTTTTGTAGGTTTATTTTACTTGTATTAAAAAAATAATATGAGCTATAATAATCAAAAAGTATGCATACACTAAAACTTTATTATGATAAACTAGACACATTTCTAAGAGAGCTTTCTAGCGCTACTGGATTACCTTTAGTATTTCTGCTTATAGGAGGAGGACTTTTCTTATTAATATATTGTCGTTTTTTGCCATTTAGATATGTTGGTCACGCTATTGCCGTATTAAGAGGGAAGTATGATAATAAAGAAGATGAAGGAGAGATTTCACATTTTCAAGCACTTACTACAGCATTAAGTGCTACGGTAGGTATGGGAAATATAGCAGGAGTTGCCGTAGCTATTTCAATTGGCGGTCCTGGAGCAGTATTCTGGATGTGGTTAAGTGCCATTGTGGGTATGGCAACCAAGTTTTTTACAGGCTCACTAGCGGTAATGTATCGTGGTAAAGACAGTGAAGGAAAACTTCAAGGAGGTCCTATGTATTTTATCACAGAAGGAATGGGAAAAGCTTGGAAACCCCTTGCTGTTATTTTTGCTATTGCAGGATTAGTAGGAGCATTGCCTGTATTTAATGTAAACCAGCTTACTCAAGCAATTAATGATATTTTACTTGTTCCACAAGAAATTGAAGTTGGATTTAAAACCAATGTAATTATAGGCATTATATTAGTAGTTATTACTGCAATTGTGATTTTAGGTGGTATAGATCGCATTTCAAAAACAGCATCTAGAGTAGTTCCATTTATGGTGCTTGTTTATTTTATTGCTGTAGGAGCGATACTTATTATATATCTCGATGAGCTTCCTAAGTATATTGGTCTAATTTTCACAGATGCATTTTCGGCAAATTTTTATAAAGGAGATCCAATTTTTGGAGGAGTAGTGGGAGCTCTCATTGTATTAGGAATAAAACGAGGAGCCTTCTCAAATGAAGCCGGTGTAGGAACAGCTCCTATGGCTCACGGTGCCGCAAAAACAGCACAACCTACGCGTGAAGGTTTGGTGGCGATGTTAGGTCCTGCAATTGATACCCTTGTGGTGTGCACACTCACGGCATTAGCTATTTTGGTGACAGGTGTATGGCAAACGACAGCTAATAATGGAGTGAGTTTGACAGCTTCCGCTTTCGCGAAAGCGTTATCACCAGAGGGAAAATATATCTTGTTAGTATGTATTTCAGTGTTTAGTATCTCGTCACTGTTTTCATATAGTTATTATGGAACCAAATGTTTGAGTTTCTTATTTGGTGCACACAATAAAAAATACTATCACATCATATACATTGCTAGTATATTATTAGGGGCAACTACCTCCTTAGATATGATGATAAATCTTATAGATAGTTTTTTTGCCATTATGGCGATACCTACAATGTTTGCTACTCTTTATCTAGCACCGAGAGTGATGAAAGAAGCCAAAACCTATTTTAAAGAACTCAGACAATCATCTAAGTAATTTGATGGTGTGTTTTTCTGGTTTTTTTAATCGTACATCTATAGAGTCGTGTATCCATTTTTTATCAGACCGATGAGCATAAATATCGATCATTCCAGAGCCTTTGTTTCCTTTAAGAGGTACTGTCACTCGTATGGTTTTTCCATCTTCGTGTATGAGTACATCTCCTTCTATGATACTTCCAGCTTCTAGTTCTGTTCCAAAAATAGAAGTCACCTCTGTGTTATTTTGCGCTTTTTCTTTAGCTTTCTCAATAAGTTCTGGATCTGCCATTGCAGTTCCCATTCCTGTAATGATGTCTTTTGAGATTATAAAAACAAAAACAAGTAATAGTGCTACAAATGTTACGGGTACTATCCATTTCCAGTTTCGGTAAAACCAAAGTTTTGGAGGAAGAAGCTCGTTATTATAAGACATAAAAAAGGTAGATTGTTTATAGTAACTAAACGATCTACCTGTATATCTGTTGCAAAATATTAAATAACGTGAGTTCGATTTAATACTTACTGTATATCAATTAGTTATAAAATAAATCAACTTACAAGTTTACTTTGATTATAAAAAATGAGTTTTAATTAACTAAAAACGTAAAAATCTGACTTACATTTCAATAAACAACAAGTAGCAAAGACACAAAACACCTAATAATCAAATAATTATCTTGTTTTCTTATATCGAACTCACGTTAA
>CALKZS010000182.1 GCA_938002835.1 uncultured Dokdonia sp.
ATGTAGGACTATAATAATAAGAGCTTACAAAATTTACACCTTTAACGCTTTTGCCACTACAATGATCATAATGCCAATTTATTAAAGAATTAGCCTTTGTATGCTTTTTGGGCTCAATGGAATCGTCGATAATTAACAGTCCTTCAGGTGTTCTAATCTCTTCAACCATAACTTTAGCTTTTAACCATAAGGTTGTAGAATCTATTTTACTTGATAACAAACGTGTTACCTGGTCGTGACTCACTTTATTATCTGTAACTAAAGACAAGCCTGGTGCGGTACTATAAGTAGGTGTTACTAATAAATAATCTGTATATAAATCTAAAAGGTTATTAACATTCATAATCCTAAGTTAATAATTCTGTGCGTAACATCAGTTAATGTATAAGATTTCATTTTTGTATGGTTCCCACAAAAAATCTTATATAATATCTGCCAGCGTTTTATTTTCTAAAACTTTTAGGGTTTGATCACGCACTTCGATCATTAATTTATGAATCGCACATTCTTCTTCCGTAGGACAGTCTGAACAGTGCTCATAAAAGTTGAGGCTTACACAAGGAAGTAGCGCAATAGGTCCTTCTAACACTCGTATCACAGAAGCCATTTTTACATCTTTAGGTGTTTTTATTAAATAATAACCACCTCCTTTTCCTTTTTTACTCCCTAAGAATCCCGCTTTTCGCATAGACAACAAGATACTCTCCAAAAATTTTTTTGAAATATTTTCGGCGTCTGCAATTTCCTGAATAAGTACTGTTTCCTTAACAGGTTGTTTTGCAATATAAGTAAGAGCTTTGAGACCGTATTTTGTTTTTCGCGAAAGCATAGTACAATATACCGTTTATTTCTTAGGTAAAAATACCTCTGCCATCATACACCTTGCACTCCCGCCTCCGCACGTCTCTATGGTGGTAAGATCACTACTTAAAATACGACAATGCTTCTCTATAGTATCTATTTGGGGTTTTGTAAGACTATTATGTGCCGCTGCACTCATCACCAATATTTTCTGATCATTTTCTCCTAGCACTTGCAACATATTTCCTGAGAATTGATGCATTTGCTCTTCGGTAATGACGATCACTTCTTTACCTGTTTGTTTAAGATGTTTAAGAACGTTTTTACGCTCTTTTTTATCATCTATGCTATCAAGACAAATCACACAAAAATTCTCGGCTAGACACATCATCACATTGGTGTGATATATAGGAAGGCGTTTCCCATCTACAGTTTGATTTGCCGTAAAAATAACGGGAGTATACTCAAAATCTTCACAAAACTCTATAAACAGCTCTTCGTCTGCACGAGCAGAAAGTGCACAGTAAGCTCGCTCATTCTGACGATCCATTAAGATACTACCTGTTCCTTCTAAAAAGATATCTTCTTCTTCGGCAGCAGTATAATCTACAATATTTTCTATTAGATATCCTTCTTTCTCTAGTCGTTCTAGAACCTCCTCACGGCGCTCTTGCCTTCGATTCTCTGCAAACATTGGATAGAGTGCTACATTTCCATTTGTGTGAAAAGACACCCAGTTATTAGGAAATACAGCATCTGGTGTATTTGCACTAGGATCATCATTCTCTACAATAACATTTACACCTGCTGCTTCAAGCTTGTTTACAAAAGCATCAAATTCTTCTTGTGCTTTTTGATTTACAGTATCATTTTGAAGGGATACATTTTCTTGAAAATAATTATTAACCGCCGTTTGTTCATTCATTCTAAACTGAACCGGACGAATCATTAATATGGTATTCGTTATTTGTCGTTTTGTCATAATTGTAAGGAAATGGTGGGATTTTTATTATTTTATTGATAGGCGTGAGTAATTGATTATAAGTACGCTTTCGCGAAAGCGTATACAAAACTACCTATTTTTAAGATCTTCACTTAGATGATTCATAATCATCTCTGCGTGTATTCTTGTGTTTTCTATAAAAAAGCGACTGGTTTTTAATCCGCCAGCAGCTACCCCTGCGATATATACATTTTTGAGAGGTGTCTCTAGAGTTTCTTTATTAAAAATAGGCGTCTTAAACGGGTCATCACCTATGGGTAATCCTAAGTTTTTAAACAAGGTATAATTAGGTTTATACCCAATCATTGCTAGCACAAAATCATTGTCTATCTCTAGTGTCTCTTCAGGGGTTTTAATCACTACGCTATTTTCTTTTACTTCTACCACTTCTGAGTTAAAATGTGCACCTATAGACCCTTCCTTTATACGATTTTCAATATTGGGTTTGATCCAATATTTGGTACGTTCATTAATCCCTTCTGCTCTAACTACCATTGTTACTTGTGCTCCTTTATAATAGGTTTCTAAAGCAACATCACAAGCAGAGTTTGCTGCTCCTATAACAACCACTTTTTGATCTACATATGGATGCGGACTATCATAAAAATACTTTACCTTAGGAAGTGTTGCTCCCGGAACATTGAGTTCTCTTGGGATATCATAAAAACCTGTTGAAACAATCACAGCTTTTGCAAGAACAGCTCCTTTACTAGTCTTTACTTGATAACCTCCATCTTTAGGTATCATTTGTTGCACCTCTGTATATAAACTCAAATGAAGTTTATAAGACTCTTGCACTCTTCTATAATACTCTAACGATTCTTTACGAGTAGGTTTATCACGATCTGATACAAATGGAATATCACCTATCTCTAATAGTTCTGAAGTACTAAAGAATGTCATATTCTCAGGGAAATTATATAAAGAATTTACAAGGACTCCTTTTTCTAAAATGATATAATCTAATTCCTTTTGCTGTGCAGCGATCCCACAAGCAAGACCTGTAGGACCACCTCCTATAATGATAAGATCATATGTTTTATTTGCTATCATTATCTATTTCGCCAAAAAAATGGGGTTAATAATATAAGTACTGTAAAGAGTTCTAAACGACCTATGAGCATTAAGAATGACATCCACCATTTTGCGCCACTAGGCAACCAGCCATAATTATCTACAGGACTTAAGCCGCCAAAAGCTGGTCCTACATTTCCTAAGGCAGATGCTGCACCTCCTAAAGCTGTTTTAAAGTCAAGACCCAAAGCTCCTAATACGCTAGCTCCCACAATCCAAGAAAGCATATATAATATAAAAAATGCAAGGATATTAAAAATGATAGATCTATCTACAGAGCGTGTATTATATCTTACAGGTAGTATGGCATTGGGATGCAACGTACGTTTAAACTCTACAAAGGCATTACGTATAGTAAGTAAGTGACGTACCACTTTTATTCCTCCAGATGTAGATCCTGCCGAGCCTCCTAAAAACATCAATCCAAAGAAAATAATACTTAAAAATGGAGTCCATAACGTATAATCTGCTGTCACAAAACCTGTGGTAGTGATCACAGCTAGCACCTGAAAAAGTGCGTGTCTTATAGCACTCTCTGCTCTTCCTAAAACCATAGGGTGGTCTATAGAAGAAAGTGCAAAATCTGCTTTAAAATACATTACTGCCGCTGCAATAATAGAAAAACCTATCACAAAAAGTATATAAAGTCTAAACTCTTCGTCTTTTAAAATACGTTGGATTTTCCCTTTAAAGGCAAAATAACTCAAGACAAAGTTTGTCCCAGCAAGCATCATAAAAAATATAATAATGTATTGTATAACTGGCCTATCATTCCAGTAAGCCACACTGGCATTTTTAGTAGAGAAACCACCTGTAGAAAGTGTACTCATCGCGTGATTAATCGCATCAAAAAATGACATACCCGCTATGTTAAGTAAAATCGTTTCTATAATAGTAAATGAAAAATAAATAAGCCAGAGACGCTTTGCTGTATCTGTAATTCTAGGATGTAATTTATCGGCACTAGGACCGGGAGCTTCTGCGGCAAAAAGCTGCATCCCTCCTATTCCTAACAACGGCAAAATTGCAATTGCCAGTACAATAATACCCATACCTCCTATCCAGTGAGTGGTAGACCTCCAAAAGAGAATACTTTTAGGCAATGTCTCTATATCACTTAAAATAGTAGCTCCTGTAGTGGTGTAACCACTTATGGTTTCAAAAAAAGCATTGGTGAGCGAGGGTATTGCTCCAGAAAAAAGATAAGGTAACATCCCACTTAAAGACATAAATAACCACCCAAAAGTGACAATAATATATCCTTCTCTCTTTTTTACTTCTTTCTCGTGACCTCGCGTAAGAAACATTAAAAGTGTACCAACAAAAGCCGTTAATAATGCTGCTGCAGATACTTGAATAATGACACCATCATTTGTAATAAAACTTACAATAGCAGCAATAATCATAAAGCCACCATTAAATAACAGTAGCAATCCCATTAAATGAAATATGATTTTGTAATTGAGTTTTGGCATTGGACTTAGATAAACATTTCTTCTACCTTCTTAATAGATCGTGGTAAACAACAAACCACCACACGATCACCTGCCTGTATTTTAAAATCTCCAAGAGCGATAAGTCCCTCTCCATCTCTCACTACACCCGCAATAGTAGCAGATCTAGGAAACTCTACATCACGTATGCGCTTTCCTTCTACTGCAGAAGTGTTTTTTACAATAAATTCTAAAAGCTCGGCATTCATATTATTGAGCTTTGTCATTGCAACCACTTCTCCTTTGCGTATGTATCTAAAAATATTATTTGCGGCTAGTAGCTTTTTATTTATGAGTGTATCAATTCCTATACTTTGAGATAACTGGAAGTAATCCATATTTTCTACTAGTGCAATTGTTTTTTTAACACCTTTAGATTTTGCTACCAGACACGACATAATATTAGTCTCACTATCTCCTGTCACAGAGATAAAAGCATCCATATCTGTTATATTTTCTTCTTCCAGTAGTTCGACATTACGTCCATCACCATTAATAACAAGTGCTTTAGGTAAAATATCTGCTAGGTCTATGGCCTTATCTCTATTTTTTTCGACAAGTTTTACATTAAACTTACTTCCACAAAGATCTCTTGCTGTTTTAGAGCCTATTTTACTACCTCCCAGAATCATCACATTTTTAATATGCTGGTGTGTTTTTCCAGTGAGTTTATAAATCTCTTCTACTCCACCAGCTACTGTCATAAAATAGATATGATCTCCTTGTTTAAAAACAGTATCTCCTCTTGGGATGAGAGTATATTGTGTCCCTTCACGCTGAATGGCGATGGGCATAAAATGCAATTCTGGAAAAATCTTTGCGGCCTCTTTCACACTTTTACCTACAAAAGAAGCTGTGCGTGATAATGTGGTACCCACCATTGTAAGGGCTCCCTCTTCAAACTCAAAACTATCTGTAAATCCGCTTTGGTTTAAGAGTAATTCTATTTCGGCAGCTGCTAGGCTTTCTGGAGAGATAAGTTCATCTATCCCAAATTTTCTAAAACCTGCTAGTTCTTTATGCTCTATAAATTCTGTATTAGATATACGAGCAATAGTGCGTTGTGCTCCCAGTTGTTTTGCAAGTACACATACCGTAATATTTGTAGTCTCGCTTTCTGTTACTGCAATAAAAAGATCAACCCCTTCTACTCTAGAGTCTTGTAAAATTGCTATTGAAGTAGCATCTCCCTTAATAGTTCTAATATCTAAATGTGTATCTGCATATGACAGACTATCACGATCTGTATCTATTAAAGTAATGTCTTGTGATTCGTATGATAGGAGTTTTGCTAGGTGAAATCCCACTTCGCCAGCTCCCGCTATGATAATTTTCATAAAAAAAATTGCTCGAAAGTGCTTGCAAAGATACTACTTAAACCACGTATGAAGAAAATTATTAGTCTGTATAGTGTTATGCTTTCGCGAAAGCGTAAAAACAACACTCAAAAAATAGCTTTCAATAAAAAAGACAAGTTACCCGTATATAATTAAGAAACAACAGCTGTTTTATTGAAAGCACTATATTTGCAATAAAAATAAAAATGTCAAAAAAGGTAACTCCTTACAAAGCATCTGAACAGTCTAAAAAAGAGCAAGTCGAACAAATGTTTGATAATATTTCTGGTGAATATGATGGATTAAATAGGGTTATTTCTTTTGGGATTGATGTAAAATGGCGTAAAAAAGTAGTTAAACTTGTTGCCGACACAAATCCCGAATCGATTCTTGATATTGCTACTGGAACTGGAGACCTTATTATTAATATGGCCAGTACGAATGCTAGTAAACTTGTAGGGTTAGATATTTCTGAAGGAATGCTTTCTGTAGGGCGCAAAAAAATAAAGTCAAAACAACTAGACAATCGTATTGAGATGATACAGGCAGATAGTGAAGCTATGCCTTTTGAAGATAATAGTTTTGACGCCATTACTGTTGCCTTTGGTGTGCGCAATTTTGAAACTTTAGAAAAAGGACTTGCAGAAATATTAAGAGTACTTAAACCTGGTGGGATTTTTGTGATTTTAGAAACTTCTGTTCCTACAAAAACACCATATAAACAAGGATATAATTTTCACTCTAAAATAATTTTACCCACTGTAGGAAAACTGTTTTCTAAAGACAAAAATGCCTATGGATATCTGAGCGAAAGTGCAAATGCTTTTCCTTTTGGTGAGGTGCTCAACAATATTTTACGAAAAATTGGGTTTAAAGACGTGCAAGATCAACCTCAAACCTTTGGCGTAGCAACTATTTATACTGCCACAAAATAATTATATGCGTTTATATACTGCTGTCATCCTTTTTATAATCTGTGCAAGCACTACAAATGCCCAATGGCTCACAAAAGATAGAGTACAGAATAATCAAAACTATGATAAAAGCCTCATCTCTTGGGGGTACTATTTTGGTGTAAACTCTTTTGACTTTGATTTTGATTACATTGCCGAACAAGAAGATATTCAGGTAGAAAGAACCTTAGGATTTAATGTAGGAGTAGTAGGAAACTTACGTATTTCAGAATATATAGATGTACGCACAGAACCTGGACTTGTTTTTACACAACGTAATTTACAGTTCTCACCAGACCCTCGTTTTGAACGCGAGTCTGATCTATTAAGAGAGGTACCCTCTACTTACATATATCTCCCACTAATGATGCGTTTAAAAACTAAAAGGCTCAATAATGTACGCCCTTTTGTTTCATTTGGGGTTGCTACTGCAGTTAATTTATCTAGTAATGAAGAAAACCCAGATGACAACTTTTCTGGAACTTTTAGAACAACCAGTAGCCCTTTCTTTTATGAGGTAGGCATAGGTATCGATCTTTACTTACAATACTTTAAATTTACACCTAGTATCAAAGGTGTCTTTGCTGCTTCTGATGAGCTCGTAAGAGATGATAGACCTAACAGCCCTTGGACAAGTAATTTATCCAGTATACAATCCAGAGGTATATTTTTAAACTTTACTTTTCAATAGAGAGACGTTATTCTCATCTCTTAAACTCACTTAAGGTTATTGCTGCTGCAGTTGCCACATTAAGACTTTCTGTTGCTTGAAATTTACCAAATCTAGGTATCGCAATACGCTCACTAACGTAGCTTTCTACTTCTTTAGATATACCATTTGCCTCATTACCCATAATAATAACAGCTTCGTTAGGAAGTGATGAGCTATAAATATTTTCTCCGTCCATAAAAGTACCGTAAACAATACGTTTTTCTTTTAACAAATATGCTTCTATATCTGTATATACTACAGCCACTCTTGTGAGTGACCCCATTGTTGCTTGTACTACTTTAGGGTTATAACAATCTACCGTCCCTATAGAACATACTAATTGCGATATTCCAAACCAGTCACACAATCGTATTATAGTTCCTAAATTACCGGGATCTCTCACTTCATCTAACACTAGTGTGACTCCAGATCTATCTATTTTTTTTTGTTCTGGGATTTTAAAAACAGCTACTGCATTTTGAGCAGTTTTTAGAAAAGTGATTTTTTTTAATTCTAAAGAAGATACCTGCTTTAACTTTTCAAAAGAGTGATGTTGTAACGCTTTCGCGAAAGCAGAATCATCTACAGTATAGAGCATCACAAGTTCTAATGACGAATTGAGTAGCTCTTTAATAACTTTTGTGCCCTCGGCAACAAACAAACCTTCCCGATTACGGTACTTTTTTTGACTTAAACTCGTTATTCGTTTGATTGTGTTTTTGCTTACCACGATTAAAATGTACTTTTGATGCTGTGAAGAATTCCTATTGAAAACTCCTTTTACAAAAATATCATTATTTCTACTACTAGCGGCACTATTATGTGCGTGTGACGCGACAAAACGTGTTCCCGATAATGGACACCTCTTAGAAAAAAATACAATTTATGATGGAGAAAAAAAGGTAGAAAGCTCAAGACTCTATAATTTTTTATATCAACAACCCAACAGTACACTTCCTTTTTTAAAAACACCTGTAAGATTGCATCTATATAACCTTGCAAGACCTAATATAGATTCCATTCTTGAAAAACAGCGAGAAGCAAGTAAAGGAAAGACTACTTTCTGGGAAGCACTATTATCTGAAAAACAAGTAGAAGCTGCTAGAAAATTTAAGAAGAACTTTAATAACGGAATCAAAAAAGCTGGAGAAGCACCAGCTATTGTTACTGATGAGATTACACAAAAATCTGCAGATAGATTAACATCATACTATGTAAACAATGGATATTTTAATGCAAAAGTAGATTATGAGATAACTAAAGATAGTAATCAAAGAGCCTCTGTCGCATACAAAGTAAATAAACAAAAACCTTATGAGCTAGGTACTATACATCCTGTTATTGTTTCTCGAGTAGCAGATTCTATTTATAACGAATATAAAGGAAGCTCTTTATTAAAAGAAGGTGAAAGATATACCACTTCTAGTATTAATGCAGAAACAGAAAGAGTTACAACACTATTTAGAAACAGAGGATTATATCACTTTGAATCTAGTTTTATACGAGTAGAAGGAGATACTGTAGACACAAATCACAAAGCAAATTTAGAGTATATTATTAGTAATAGAAAACAGAACATTAATGACTCTATATATGATCTCCCCTTTAAAGTTCATAAAGTCTCAAAAGTGTCTATCATTACAGATTATAACTATAAAAATAGAAATAAATCTTTCAAAGATTCTATTGTTACAGATGGTTTTAATCTGTATGCTTACGACAAGATAAATTATCGTCCACACGCGCTTACAGATATCATACCCCTTAAGCCTGGAGCTATATATAGAGATACAGATCGCATACAGACATTAAACAGATTAAGTAATTTAGGAACCTTTAAATATCCTAGTATACAATACAAAGAAGATCCTGCAGATAGCACTCGAACTAATCTTCTAGCTAGTATACAACTCACGCCACTTGAAAAATACAAGCTACGAGCAGATTTTGATCTATCTACTTCAAATATTCAAGATTTTGGAATCTCAGGATTTACCTCTTTATTGATTAGAAATATATTTAGAGGAGCAGAAACATTAGAAATTTCTGGACGAGGGAGTATAGGAGCTTCAGATGATGTATCAACAGAAAGTAATAGCTTTTTTAATATCTCTGAAATTGGAGCAGATGCTCGACTTACATTTCCTCGTATTTTCTTTCCTGTAAATACAAGAAGATGGATTCCTGCAGAGTGGCAACCCAACACACGTTTTAATCTAGGTATAGGAGTACAACAAAATATAGGTCTAGACAAACAAAATGTCACTGCTGGATTGAGATATAACTGGAGTCCGTCTTGGAAACACTCATATAGTCTAGACCTTATAGATGCACAATATGTGCGAAATCTTAACCCAAATAATTATTTTAATATTTATCAAAATAGTTATGATGACCTAAATGATATTGCTCAAGACAACAGCGATTCTATTAACTCAAGCTTTTTTGAAATATCTGATGATGGCTCTTTGAGTTTAAGTATTCCCAATGGTGCCGAAAATTTTATTAACGAAGTTGCCCAAGGCACAACGGGAAGTCTTAGTACAAATGAGATTAATGATGTAAGAGCTATAGGCGAGCGAGAAGAACGACTTACCGAAGACAACCTTATTGTTGCATTAAACCTAACCTACTCTTATAACAACAGAGAAAATATACTAGATGAATCTTTTACAAGATTTAGAACAAAACTAGAATTAGCGGGTAATGGACTATCTCTTGCAGATCGTATTGCAAATGGAGACAATAGTGACGAACAAAATAGACGCATTTTTGGTGTAAACTATGCCCAATATGTAAAAACAGAACTAGATTATGCTAGACACTGGGACTTAGGAAAAAACAATATTATAGCTATAAGAGCATTTGGTGGGATCGCCATACCATATGGCAATAGTACAAACATTCCATTTATACGTAGTTTTTTTGGAGGTGGATCTAATGACAATAGAGCCTGGCAAGTATATGATCTAGGTCCTGGAAGTAGTGGTAGTCCAGATGAATTTAATGAAGCAAATATGAAGCTGGCTTTTAATGCAGAATATCGCTTTGATCTCATAGGAGCTATTGAAGGGGCTTTATTTGCAGATGCAGGAAATATATGGAATGTTTTTGATAATGTAGAAGACTCCGCCGCTCGCTTTACTGGGATAGAAAGTTTACAAGAAATTGCTTTAGGTACAGGTTTTGGGATTAGATGGGATCTTGACTTTGTAGCCCTCCGTTTTGATATAGGATTCAAAACCTATAACCCAGCTTTATCGGAATCTAACAGATGGTTTAAAGAATACAACTTTTCTAATGCCGAATTTAATGTAGGTATTAACTATCCTTTTTAAGTATAGTTTAAAAAAACCTCCAAAACATACTATTATTACGAAATAAGTTTAACAAAACTACTCGTTAAATACATCTCATCACCTATAGATTCTAATTACTTAATAAACGCAAACGTTATCGCACAACTAGTAAGTAACACAAGGTTGATGATAAGATTATTTAGTACTTTTAACAGCAAATAAACTAAATAATAAAAAATGTCACATTCTATAAAACCAGGCGTTGCTACTGGGCACGAAGTTCAAGCAATTTTTAACTATGCAAAAGAAAAAGGATTTGCCTTACCAGCAGTAAACGTTATAGGTTCTAATAGTATAAACACTGTATTAGAAACAGCAGCAGCGCTCAATGCTCCTGTGATCGTTCAATTTTCTAATGGAGGTGCTTCTTTTAATGCAGGTAAAGGATTAAGTAATGAGAACCAACGTGCTGCTGTTGCTGGAGCTGTTGCTGGAGCAAAGCACGTACACGAGCTTGCAAAAGCATATGGCGCGACGGTAATATTACATACAGACCACTGTGCAAAAAAATTACTTCCTTGGATAGACGGAATGCTAGACGCAAGCGAAGCTCATTATAAAGAACACGGTCACTCACTTTTTAGTTCACATATGATCGATCTTAGTGAAGAACCTATTGAAGAAAATATTGAGATCTGTAAAAAATATCTTGAGCGTATGGCAAAAATGGATATGACTTTAGAAATAGAGTTAGGAATTACTGGTGGTGAAGAAGATGGTGTAGACAATACAGATGTAGATGATTCAAAATTATACACACAACCAGAAGAAGTTGCATATGCGTATGAAGAGTTAAGCAAAGTAAGTGATCAATTTACTATTGCTGCTGCTTTTGGAAATGTACACGGAGTATATAAACCCGGAAATGTAAAACTTACCCCTAAAATTCTTAAAAATTCTCAAGAGTATATTTCAAAAAAATATGGTAAAGAACATAATCACATTGATTTTGTTTTTCACGGAGGAAGTGGCTCTACTGTAGAAGAAATAAGAGAAGGAATAAGCTATGGCGTTATCAAAATGAATATAGATACAGACCTTCAGTATGCTACTGCAGAAGGTATTAGAGACTACTTTTCAGAAAATAGTGCATTCTTACAGTCCCAAATAGGAAACCCAACGGGAGATGACTCTCCTAATAAAAAATATTACGATCCACGCGTGTGGCTACGCAAGGCAGAAGGAACAATGGGCGCTCGTCTAAAAAAAGCCTTTGAAGATCTAAATAATATAGACACGTTATAAGTAGATTTCCTTATTTTTGATTCCTATTTAAAAAAGGTTTTTAAAAGATAAAGTGATTTATGTTATGCTTTCGCGAAAGCATAATAAACCCAATAAACATATATAAATATGGCTTGGTTTAAACGTAAAGACAAAGGAATCCAGACGGCAACTGAAGACAAAAAAGATACACCCAAAGGATTATGGTATAAATCTCCTACAGGAAAAATAGTAGATACAGAAGAACTTGAAAAGAATTTCTACATAAGCCCTGAAGACGGTTATCACGTGCGCATAGGAAGTAATGAGTACTTTGAAATACTTTTTGATGATAATAAATTCAAGGAATTAGACAAGAACTTAACTTCAAAAGATCCTCTTAAGTTTGAGGATAAGAAAAAGTATGTAGATAGACTTAAGGAGGCACAAGAAAAAACAGGATTGAAAGATGCTGTACGAACTGCTGTAGGAAAATCTAAAGGAGAAGACATTGTGATTGCTTGTATGGATTTTAGATTCATAGGAGGATCAATGGGAAGTGTTGTAGGAGAAAAGATAGCACGTGCTGCAGATCACGCTCTTAAAAACAATATTCCGTTTATGATTATTTCAAAATCTGGAGGTGCTCGTATGATGGAAGCAGCTTTATCATTGATGCAACTTGCAAAAACAAGTGCAAAACTTGCTCAATTAGCAGACGCTAACATACCTTACATCTCTCTATGTACAGATCCTACTACTGGAGGTACAACGGCTTCATTTGCAATGTTAGGAGATATCAATATTTCAGAACCTGGTGCCCTTATAGGATTTGCTGGACCTCGTGTGGTAAGAGATACCACAGGTAAAGAGTTACCTGATGGTTTTCAAACCGCTGAGTTTGTTCAAGAGCACGGTTTTTTAGACTTTATAACACCTAGACAAGAACTTAAAAATAAAATTAATCTATACTTAGATTTAATTTTAAATAGACCTGTTAGGGCTTAGTTTTAGCTCTCATTTTTATTATAAAACTGTTTAGAAAAGTATACAATGATATCTTTTCTAAACAGTTTCTTTTTTTATTAATATGAGACCGTTGCAAGGGCTTGTTTAAATTGGATACATTTTGTGTCTTTTTTTATGGAACTAGTACAACACCCCACTTTAGCCGATAGTATTTGCGATATACGTTCTCGTAAGATCAAACGTACATTTTTTACACAAATAAATACACTTATAGATGGGTGTCCAATTATTACCATTTTAAAGCAACATCTTATGAGCCTCTTTTTAAAGAAATCAATAGACAACTAGAGGCTCACAAAATAATCGTAAAAACAGGAGCTATAATCGATGCTAGTGTTATTGATACTCCTTTAAAACCTAAAGGAAAGACAACTCATAAAGTAACAGAGG
>CALKZS010000183.1 GCA_938002835.1 uncultured Dokdonia sp.
TAATACTAAGTAGTAATAAAACAGCACTCAAAACAAGTGTAACTTTTTTCATAAAAAATTGATTTTAGTTATAATAATTTTTAAAAGTAGCCTTTAAAAGTACACAATTAATAAACAAGCAAAGAAAAAACGCTTACAAAATAAGTATTTTATAAGTAGTTTACTGTATCCAGTTCTTAAAATTTACTTTTTTATCAATTATAGTTGATAACTCTTTTATCAGAACCCTTTCTTGCTCCATCGTATCTCGATCTCTTACGGTTACTTTCCCATCTTCTTTAGTGTCGTGATCTATGGTAATACATAATGGTGTTCCTGCTGCGTCTTGACGACGGTAACGACGCCCTACAGCATCTTTTTCATCATAAATAACTGTATAGTCAAATTTAAGGTCATCTATAATTTTTTGTGCAATCTCTGGAAGTCCATCTTTTTTTACTAGTGGTAATATTGCTGCTTTTACTGGAGCTAGCACTGCAGGCAACTTTAAGACAGTTCTTGTGGTACCATTTTCTAAAGTCTCTTCTTGTAAAGATTTTGAAAAAACAGCAAGAAACATACGGTCTAGACCTATAGAAGTTTCTACAACATACGGGACATAGCTCTCATTGAGTTCTGGATCAAAAAACTGTAATTTTTTACCTGAAAATTCTTCGTGCGCTTTAAGGTCAAAATCTGTACGAGAGTGTATCCCTTCTAGTTCTTTAAATCCAAATGGGAAATTAAACTCTATATCGGCAGCGGCATTTGCATAGTGAGCAAGTTTCTCGTGATCGTGAAAACGGTAATTCTCTTCTCCCAAACCTAATGACTTATGCCAGTTTAACCTTGTTTCTTTCCAGTACTCATACCATTTCATTTCTTCTCCTGGTCGTACAAAAAATTGCATTTCCATTTGTTCAAACTCACGCATTCGGAATATAAACTGTCTTGCTACAATCTCATTTCTAAATGCCTTACCTGTTTGAGCAATACCGAAAGGTATTTTCATACGGCCTGTTTTCTGAACGTTCAAAAAGTTTACAAATATTCCTTGCGCTGTTTCTGGACGCAAATATAGATCTGTAGCCGTCTCTGCAGAGGCTCCTAGTTTTGTACCAAACATCAAATTAAACTGACGCACATCTGTCCAATTTTTTGATCCAGACTCTGGGCATCCTATTTCTAACTCTTCTATAAGGGCTTTTACTGCCGCAAGATCATCTGCTTCGAGATATTTTGCAAGTCTAGCGGTTGCGCTCTTTTGCTTCTCACGATATCCTATCACACGTGGATTAGTCGCTTCATATTGATCTCTATCAAAACTATCACCAAAACGTTTTGCAGCCTTTGCAATTTCCTTCTCTGCTTTGATATTTAATTTTTCTGCATAATCTTCTACTAATACATCTGCACGATATCGCTTTTTAGAATCTTTATTATCTATAAGTGGGTCTGAAAATGCATCTACGTGACCTGATGCTTTCCAAGTAGTGGGGTGCATAAATATGGCAGCATCTAAGCCCACAATATTTTGATGCATTTGTACCATACTTTTCCACCAATATTCACGTATGTTTTTCTTTAACTCTACTCCATTTTGACCATAATCGTATACGGCACTTAAGCCATCATAAATTTCACTGCTTTGAAATATATAACCATATTCTTTGGCGTGAGAAATTACTTTTTTAAACTGGTCATCTTGCTGTGCCATATATTATAATTTATATCTTTTTTGAGTGAACTATTTTATAGGTATTGTTATTACGCTTTCGCGAAAGCGTATAAATCTCCTTTATATATTATCTATGTGAAAAATGAAATTTATCTCGCTTAAAAATACAAGCCGTAAAAATAGTAATCCATCTGTAGTTAAAGAAATTGAAGTCTCTTTATTTTAGATTAAGTCCCGTAGAAAGTATTAATTCACTATTGTTATAAACATTAACAGTATAATCTCCTGGTTCCATTTGTTGAACAGGGAGTACTAGCTCACAAATGGTATACGCCTTATTTTTGTATGGTATTGTTGTTTTTGTGTTATAAGATATCGTAACGCCATTGTCCCAAGTCTCAGTACGCAAAACACCTATCACTTTACCCACCTTATTTACCACTTGTACATAAAATGTTTGATCTCCAGATGGTGCAAGAGGGTTTTCATTAATAGAAAAGCATACCTGTATCATCTCAGCTCGTTTTGCTCTTGAGGTAATTACAAATTTACCATTATTGCGCTGTATCACTCCTCTAGCAGCAAGGTTACTAATAGAAAGACGAGCTCCTTTCATTAATCTTTCGGCAAGTTCTTGGTTAGATCGCTGTATACTATCTTGATATTTTGTGGCAAGATCTAATGCTTTTTGAGTCTCTTTTTGAAGTGCCGCAAGTCTTACTGTTTCTTGCTCAAGACTATCATTTCTACTCACAAAAAACTCACGCTCTTTACGCAACTTACCTATTTCTATTTGTAATTTTTGTACTGTGCGACGGCTTACTTCATTTTGATCTAATGTTTTTTGAAGTTCAATAAGTCTGTTTTGCGCCTGTTTTAAATCTCCTTTTAAAGCATTACGTTCTGTAAGAAGTGTGTTGTAATTTGACAATTCTTCTTTTAATTGCAATGAAACTTGTTCCTTATCACTAATGAGTTGCGCTTCTTTTTCTTTAACTTTTGAATGAAAATCAAATGTATAATATCCTAATCCAGCAACTACTAGGCATAGTAGTATGACTAGAATGAGAAGAGTATTATTTGTACTTTTAGTTCGCATTAACAGTTTATGATTCAATCAAAGCGTTAAATTAGAAAAAAAATGACGATTCCGTGCTAGATTCTTTACGTTCTCTCTTTTTTCCTAAAACTTGTAATTGTTGTAGTCGCGAGCTGTATGAGACAGAAAAATGCATCTGCACTTCTTGTAGACACGAATTGCCTGTTACAAATTTTCATATTTACAACGACACTTCTATCAAAAAAGTATTTTATGGAAGACTTAATCTAGAAAACGCCACAGCTCTTTTATACTTTGAAAAAAAGGGTCCAGTACAACAACTTATACATCAACTCAAATATAAAGGACAAGAAGAAATAAGTAGTATTTTAGGATCTTGGTTAGGAGCAGAGCTTTCTAAAATTCATAGTTATCAAGATGTTGATATTGTGATACCTGTACCTATTCATCCTAAAAAGAAACGTGTGCGAGGCTATAATCAGGTAACGGGTTTTGGTAAAAAAATTGCAACTACACTAAGTGCTTCTTATCGGGAGGATATTTTACTCAAGGCAAAAAATAGAAAAACGCAAGTTTTTAAAGGTAGGTTTACTCGTAGCGATCATATCTTAGATGCTTTTACAAGTATTGAAAACACGAACCTAGATGGAAAACATATTTTATTATGTGATGATATTATTACTACTGGCGCTACTCTTGAAGCCTGTGCATTACAATTACTTAAAATTCCAAATATTAGGCTTAGTATCGCTGTAATGGCAATAACTCTCTAAGGTTTCTGTTTACATAAATTAGTTATTACTTTTGCACACAGATGAAACAGACACTTTGGTATCACATTAGCATTTTAAAATCAGTTAAACTTTTACTGCTTTTTATTGCGGCATCTATTACTCTTGTTAATTGTGCAAAAAAAGGCTCAATAGAAGGAGGGCCTATTGATAGCATTCCTCCTGTTTTTGTAAAAGCAACGCCCCCTAACTTTACCACTAGTTTTAGTAAAGACGAAGTGCGCATCTATTTTGATGAATATATAAAACTTGAAGATTTACAAAAACAACTTATTGTTTCTCCTCCCATTGAAAATTATGTTATTTCTCCTCAAGGAAGTGCTTCAAAATATATTAAAATAGATATACAAGACACCCTTGCTGCAAACACTACATACGTTTTTAATTTTGGACTTAGTATTGTAGACAATAATGAGGGAAATCCTTTTCCATCTTTTAAATATGTAATGTCTACTGGAGATTATATAGATAGCCTTACAGTAAAAGGTGAAATTATAGATGCTGTAAAAGCAAAGCCAGATAATTTTGTATCTGTAATGCTATATAAGGTAGATAGCACTTATAATGACTCCACAATTTATAATGACAGACCTCTTTATATCACAAACACACTTGATACTCTTACTACCTTTGAGTTAGATTATCTCAAAGAAGGTAAATATGCTCTTGTTGCAATGAAAGATGAAGATGCAAACCTTACTTTTCAAGCAAACAGAGATAAAATTGCTTTTTTAGAAGAATTTATTACCGTTCCTACAGATAGTTCATATACTTTAAAACTGTTTTCTGAAGAGCTAGATTATAAAGTTTCTAAACCAAAACACAGTGCTCAAGGAAGAATTACATTTGGTATTACAGGAAATAGAGATAGTGTCTCTATAAACCTACTAACCAATGTAGAAAAGGAACTTACAACCATTATTACTGAAAAAGATAAAGACACATTACTTTACTGGTATAAACCTAAAATAGATATAGATTCTTTGGTTTTTAATGTCACTGCTCCAAAATATGATGATACATTACAGGTGCGCATACGTACTCCAAAACTAGATTCTTTAAGTTTTAAAACTCCATATAGAAATGTTTCTTTTGACAAAGGATATCGCATAAAAGCTAACATACCTTTAGACAGTATTAAAAAAGAATATATTAAGATAATAGAAGACTCTACAGAAATACCTTTTAATTATAAGCTTGAAGAAAATCAAACAGCTATAGATCTTAATATTAAGACCAAAGAAGCCAGTTTATATCAAATCACATTCTTACCCGGAGCTATTACAGATTTCTTTGGTCAAAAGAATGACACTTTATCTTACAAAACGAATGCAAAGGAAATTGCAGATTATGGTGATATCGTACTTAAACTCTCTAACGCGACCAATTTTCCATACATTGTACAACTACTAGACAGTGATCTTGAAGTCCTTGAAGAACGTTATACTACAGAAGAGATTAGTTTTGAATTTAAGTTTTTAGAGCCCGGACAATATAATCTTAGAGTGATTGAAGATAAAAATGAGAATAACGTTTTTGATACTGGGAACTTCTTATTAAAAAGACAGCCAGAAAAAATAATTAATTATCCGGTAGCGCTAGATGTAAGACCTAGTTGGTCTGTTATAGAAACTTTTGATCTCAAACTTAAACCAAAACTCACTACACTTCCCAAAGGAGAAGAAAAGAAAGAGGGTAAAGAGGGAGAAAGTAGAGTAGGAAAAAAACCTCCTGTTAAAGAAGAGTAAATCTGTCCTTATCTTCTAAAAAAGGAAGCTTTTGCCGCGTTTTTTTTAGATGTGTTTTTGATAAACTTGTAGATAGTATTCCTTCTCCTATTTGGTTTTTTATTTGAGTAGATCCTAGTGCATTATATACTGCAGAATGACCCACATATTCTAGATTATTTCCATCTGTTCCTACGCGGTTAACACCTATACTATAACTCATATTTTCAATAGCGCGTGCTTGTAATAATGTATCCCAAGCGGCAACTCTAGTTTTGGGCCAGTTTGCTACATATATTACAAGATCGTACTCCATTGTATTACGTGCAAATACTGGAAATCGCAAGTCATAACACACCTGCGGAAAAATACTCCACGATTTATATTTTATGATAGTTTGTTTTGTGCCTGCTTCATATTTCTCTCCTTCTCCTGCCATATTAAACGTATGTCGTTTATTATACAAAGCGACACTCCCATTAGGTTTTACAAATACAAATCTATTGTAATACATCCCATTCTCAATAACCACAAGACTGCCACAAATAGCAGCATCTAACTGTAAAGCCCATTTTTTAAGCCATTGTATGGTCTCTCCATCCATTGTCTCTGCAACATTTTCTGGACTCATTGTAAATCCCGATGTAAACATTTCTGGAAGCACAACTAAATCACAATCTTTAGGAAGTTGTTTAAAATACTGCTCACACTTCTCTCTATTTGCTTGAGTATTTTCCCAAATGAGATCTAACTGTAATAGCGAGACATTTAATATATCCTTTTCCATAGTTTAAAGATATTAAAATCCTAGCAAGCAACTCTACTATTTAAAGGTATCAAAACTTTACAATCTTTATCTTTACTGCTAGTATAGCAATCACTAGTATGCAAAACACTATCGCTCACCGCATTTATGATTTTCTAAAACAGTTTCCGCCATTTCATCTTATGGAATCAAGTGATTTGCTTGAGATCTGTAGCCTTGCATCTGTTCTCTATCTAGATAAAGATACTGTCCTTTTTGAAAGAGATCAACCTCACTCAGATAGATTTTACATTGTACAACAAGGCGCCATAAAACTCACGAGACCTTCAGGAGAAACTACAAAAGTGGTAGACATCTGTGATGAGGGAGATCTTTTAGGGCTAAAAGTAACGACCAGAGATACCTACCGAACCACTGCCACAGCAAATGAAGAAACAATTATATATTCATTACCTGTTAAAGAGTTTTCTGCTTTTACAAAAGCAAATAAAACCATCTCAAACTATCTCATAGCAAGCTTTGCTTCAAACATAAAAGACCCATATACCTTAGCTCAAAACGGCGCATTACTTAACTCTTATGAACCCGATAGAAACAGTAGTTTTTTAGGTATTGAAAAAGCATCTTATACAACCAAAGTGATTACTTGCGCTCTTGACACACCACTACAAGAAGCAGCGCAACTTATGAAAGAACACCGTATAGGGTGTATTGTGATCACTCAAGAAAATATCCCACAAGGTGTTTTAACTAACAAAGAGTTGCGCAATGCTATTGCTAATAATACAATTACAAATAGTTCATTAGCAAGCGATGTGATGGTACATAATGTAGTGTGTGCTCCAGAACATATTACAACAGCAGAAGCACAATTACTATTACTGCAAAATGCCATAGGTCATCTTGTAATCACTACTGATGGCACACAAGCAACAGAAGTTATAGGTATTTTAAGTAAACACGATATTGTGGTAGCTTTTGGGAACAGCCCTGCAGAGCTTCTCAAAGAAATAAAACGTGCCCCAAAGACTAAAATATTACGCCTTGCTTGGGATAAAGCTACGCTATTACTTAATCGTTATTTACAACAAAATCTACCTTTATCACATATTTTAAGTCTGTTTGCACCACTTAAAAATGCATTACTACAGCGTGCAATGGAATTATCACTTCGTAAGATGAACACAAAACCTCCTGTAGATTTTGTATGGTTATCAATAGGAAGTCAAGGTAGAGAAGAACAACTCCTATATACAGATCAAGATAATGCTCTTATTTATGAAAATGTTGATATAAATAAGAACGAAGAAATAAAAGCATACTTTTTGCAACTCGCAAACCGTATGAATAAACGACTACACAAAATAGGTTATGATTATTGCCCTGCAGATATTATGGGAAGTAATCCTTTATATTGTTTATCACTTTCAGAGTGGCAAGCACAATTTAGCACCTGGATTATAAACCCTACGCCAGCTAGTATGTTATTATCTGGGATATTTTTTGACTATCGAGGTGTATATGGATCTAAAGAAATTGTGCGAGAGCTTACAGATCATATTTTTAGCAGCTTGAGTACTTCTTCTGTGTTTTTTAGATTTATGGCAAAAGACGCTCTAAAAAATCCGCCACCCGTGAGTTTCTTCAGAAACTTTCTTGTAGAATCTGATGGCGCTCATAAAGATGAGTTTGATATTAAAAATAGAGCAATGGCTCCTCTCATTGCTGGTGCTCGAGTACTGGCTTTATATCACAATATGCGTGATGTAAATAATACCGCAGCTCGTTTTGAACGTCTCACTATTATAGACAAAAAAAATAAAGAACTTTTTGAGAGTTGTGCATATGCATTTAAAGCACTTTTAAAATTTAGAGTAAAACAAGGACTACAAAATAACAATAGTGGGCGTTTTATTATTCTTGCAAATCTCACTAAAGCTGAACGTTTAAAGCTAAAACGCTGCTTTAAACCGCTACGCGATTTACAAGAAGTAATACGCGCTAGATTTCAAACTCAAAACTTAAGCTAGTGGCTTTTTTTTCAAAAACAGATAAAGATCAATATCCTTCTTTCTGGAAGGAATATCTTAACGCCTTCAATATTCAAAAAACAAAAACTGGATTTTTTGCTAATGTCCTAGATGCAAAACCGTTTAATCAAACACGTTTTGTCATCTTTGATTGTGAAACTACAGGTCTAGACTACAAAGAAGATCGTATTTTATCTATAGGTGCTGTTACCACTATTGACAATAAAGTGTCTATTACAGATAGCTTTGAGCTTTTTTTAAAACAAGATCTCTATAAACCAGAAACAGCTAAGATACACGGTATCTTAAAAGAAGGAACGTTTACAAAGGTTACAGAAAAAGAAGCTGTTACTCAGTTTATACAATTTATAGGTACGGATGTATTAGTAGGGCATCACATAGGATTTGATATAGCTGTTGTAAATACAGCTCTTAAAAGACTACATTTAGGAGTCCTTAAAAATAAAAGCCTTGACACCGAGATCCTTTATAAAAGGCTCGTTCATCCTGTAAATAAAACATTGCAAGATAGAAGATACTCACTGGACCAACTTGCAGAAGCTCTTAAAATACCGCTACAAGATAGACATACTTCTGCTGGAGATGCTTTTATCACTGCACTTGCTTTTATAAAAATTGTACACAGACTTAATAGCGATAATTCTTTACGGGTAAAAGACTTATTTAGAAGGTAATTTTTACGCTTTCGCGAAAGCGTATACAACACTATTTGCGCAACCAGCCTAATACTCGATCATTATTTATTTTCCAGGTGTTCTCTGCTGTTTTTAACAACTCAAAAGATGCTCTAGATGGAGAATAGGGTCCAGGATTTTGCTGTATAATTTCTATTTGGGTATTCTCTACTTTTGAGATAATTGCTACGTGACCGTATCTATTAAATACAGTTCCTTTCATTACTAATAAATCTCCTTCTCGAGGTGAGATAGCACTTGGATTGCTGTATTGTATTAAATCTCTTTGAGTATTCTTTTCTCCATCTGGGATAGAGTTATTATAAAAGCTTATTGCGTGCCCATAACTATCTGGCATTTTATGGTTGTAATGCTCATAATAATATCTTTTTACAAACTCTACACATTGATATTCTAAACCCAGATTATAGCCATCTTCTGTATTACGTTGTACCACATTATCTACACCACCATTATAATACACAACCACATTATTGAGACTGTCTATTTTTTGCCCAACCTCAAAATCTGAATTGAGATTTACTTTTCTAACACCTTTATACGCAAAGAATATCACAAGTAGAATGATGACTATAATAAATGCTTTCTTTTTCAAAATTATATTTAGTTTTTTTCGATCTTGGGTGGATTCAAGTCATAAACGCAACAACTCCGTTGTTGTTAATTGCGTTAACAAATACTTAATTAGGTGTTAAGTAATTATACCTCTTTCTAGGTCTATTGTTTAGTATTTTTTCGACTTTTTTGACTTGATTTTCTTGAATAAGATCAAAGTTAGTTTTTTTTGGAAAATATTGTCTGACTAATCCATTTAAATTTTCATTAGCTCCTCTTTGCTAGCTATGATAGGGTTTAGCAAAGAAGAAATCAATATTAAGTTGCTCAGCAATTTCTTTATAATTAACA
>CALKZS010000184.1 GCA_938002835.1 uncultured Dokdonia sp.
CACAAGAAATAGTGATCAAAAAAGTACATAATAATGCTGTTCTACAAAGGGAATTTATATATTTCATTAGCTCAATTAAAATGGTTTAAATTTATTAGACAATTAACATTTGTTTTTTAAGCTTTCGCGAAAGCGTAATTATAAAAAATTAAAGTTTATCCTGCTCCAGTAACGCGTTTAAATTTATAAATACAATTAGTTTCTATTGAATATTCAAACATTGTAGATTGCTCTGAGCTGTGTATGGTCTCTCCATCTTCTTTAACCAGTGCGCAATTATTGATCATAATAACAGCACTATGATTATCTACATCTATCGTGAGATATAATGTGTCTTCGCACTCATCTTCTTCAATATAATTGAGATTCCAATCTCGGTGTAGTCTGTATGTTTTAAAATACCTATTATCTGAAGAGGCTATTAATGCCTCTACATCTATTGAGTTTATAAAATCTTGAAGGGCTTTTTTATAGACATCATCAACATAACTTAGTTTTCCGTATGTAAACTCTAAAACAAGATGTTCTATGAGTTGCTCTTCACAGTATCTGTCATCATAAAAATCGTCTTTATACTGGATACCTATCATTTCTAGATAAAAATATAGATCTTCATCTATATCTTGAGGAGTAAGGACTCTAGACTCTTGCTGCCCTTTATTTACTGTTGTCCTCATTGTATCATCATCTATAGTTGCTGCTATTTCTGTAAATGTATAATCTCCAGTAATTACATCATATTCTTTACTTACAGTTCCATACATTATACTAGAAGAGTTTGTATAATGAGTTAATTGCAAGTTGTTAATTTTTGGGTTATATGTGAGTGTTACATTTGTTTCAAAATGTCCAGAACCAGGTTGATGAACTCCATATTTTATAATATTATCTTTAACCTCTAGATAGGGCAAAGTAATATCATCCTCATCATTTGTGATATATATTTTTTGAAGATCGTTGCGTTTACTTAAGGAAACAAAAAGCACTCTAGCGTTATCTTTTTTACTTTTTGTTAATTGAATTTCATCTATTATCTGATCACCATCTATATCTTGCTTAATAATCCTAGGAGTAAATCCATCTACCTTATTACCTAATCTACTTATTGAGGTTAATAGTTCATACCCTTCAGGAATTTCAAAAGGTTGTAGTGATGCTTCTTCTTTTTTAATACTTGCTATGTATTCTTTTTCAGCATCTGTAAGATCTATTTGAGCATCTTTATTAGGGGTGTACCATTCTTGTTTAGAAAAGTGATTATTTAAAAAAGCATCTTTAAAAATATACCCTTTTCTGGCAAATATCTCGTTGCGCAAGATCCTGAGCTCATCTATGGTTTTTCCTTCAAGATCAATAGTAGTATTAGTAGTAGATGGCTCATCTACTACATCAGTGAGTGACGACCCTGGGGTTACTTTTGCAGTGTTATCGCAAGCAAATAATAGACATAACACAACGATGATTACAAAGAGATTCAATGAGTTTTTCATAGGGTAGTAAACTATATAAAAATGGTTTTATTATACTAAATATAGCGACAATTCTCATCTTTAACTATTTTAAATGCACCTCCTTACTCCTTCTTAAAAATCTTACGTCTAGCCAGCTACTGATACTCTATAAAACTCATAGGTGCAATTAGGGCCTATTTTATATTCAAAAATGACAGACTCTTCTGTAGTCTCTTGAGCCGCTCCTTCTTCTTTATATATGGAGCAATTATTAATCATAATTCTAACAATCTTGTTATTGTCATCTATAGTAAAAAACAACTTATCTTTACAGTTATCCCTCTCTATATAATTTAGATCCCAATCGCGATGTAATCTATATGTCTTTGTGTAAGTTTTGTTTGGAGAAGTATTTAATACATCTATATCTATGGAATTTACGAAGTCTTTAAGATCTTTCTCAAAAATGTCATACTTTTTTAGGTAGTTTAGTTTACCATACTCAAATTCTAACACAAGTTCTTCTACTAGTCGATCTGTACAATCAAAATCATTCATATCTTCATACTGATCTCCTATTATCCCTAAGTAAAAATACAAACCTGCATCTATAGATTCTGGAGTGATGGCTCTAGTCTCTTGTTTTCCTTTATAGACGTTTTTATTGATCGTGTCGTTATCTTCAGTAGCCTCTTCCTTTGTAACCTTATAACTTCCAGTAATTAAATCATATTCTTTACTTATATGACCATAGTCTGTTCTATGCGAAGCTATATAACGTATTAATTGCAGGTTATTAATCTTTGAGT
This sequence comes from uncultured Dokdonia sp., assembly GCA_938002835.1. Taxonomy (GTDB): domain Bacteria; phylum Bacteroidota; class Bacteroidia; order Flavobacteriales; family Flavobacteriaceae; genus Dokdonia. The sequence continues at coordinate 2,261 of CALKZS010000184.1, forward strand.
TGTATCTAAGTTCCATATCCATTTCATAATGTGCAGTACCTGGAAAACTAAGACCATATGCTACTACTCCATCTCTATATACTACTCCAGGAGTAGTCTCATCATACTCATCATCTGTGATATAGATCTTTTGAAGATCATCGCGTTTACTTAGAGATATAAACATCACTTTAGTAGCATCTTTATCACTCTTTGCAACTTGAATCACATCTACAATTTGATCACCATCTATATCTTGTTTGACAGTTTCTTCAATAATTTCACCGTTTACATTTGTCCACGTTACTTTTGTGTATCCTCTAGGTAACTTAAAAGGCTTTAGTGCTTCTTCTGCTTTTTTAAAGATTGCTACACGTTCTTTTTCTGACTCCGAGAGCACTATTTGAGCATTTTTATTAGGAGTGTACCATTCTTGTTTAGAAAAGTGATCATTCAAAACGCTATCTTTAAAAACATACCCTTTTTTAGCAAAAATCTCATTGCGCAGAAGCCTGAGCTCTTCTATGGTTTTTCCTTCAAGATTAATAGTAGTTGCTTCTGTTTTAGTTACTAAGGAATTAGAAACTACAGGGGTTTCTTTTTTACACGAAAACAAAAGGCATATCACGACGATGTAATAAAAAAGATAACAGTGTTTTTCCATAAATAAATACTCGTTGTAAAGTACGTTTTATTATTTAGTTTATTAATTATACTCTTGTTCATAATCCCTGGTCTTATCATACTCGATAAATTGCCAACCTCCATCTTTAAATATTTTGAGCTTGTATGCGCCTACTCCTTCTTGAAAGCTTTGAGATACTTGTGCATATAACGTATCATTCTTAACAATCTCGTCATATATAGCATCAGAACCATATTCATTCTCTTCAAAAAATAGTGTATAAACCTCATCAGAATCTTCCTCCGTAGACGCTGCATCCTTCACAAAAGAATAGCCTTCATTTGATTTAATTAAAACATTATATCCCGCAGCACATCCAGAAAGCTCTTGTGTAGGAGTTCCTGTTTTGGTAAGGAAACTTGTAGCGTGTATTAAATTAATCGTTTCATTATTAAACGCATAGGTATCACTTTCTGTAATTTGCAATACATTCTCGCCAAAAACAATATACTCGTCCCCACCATAATCAATAGTTACAAAATTTGCCCACTTACAATGTTCTTCCCAATAGTTATATATGGTTACCTCTTTGCGTTCTGGACGCTCAAACCTAGTCGCATTCAGAATACGAACATTACGTATACGATCTACCTCAATCTTACCTATAACATTAAGTGCTGTATCATACATATAGTGTTCTCCATCTAAAATCACCCCTTTTCCATTAGTCTCCCCTATAAAAACAGTTGGTGTTAATGTTGCTATTTTTTTAGCATCAAGATCTAACGTCATAGATGCCAAAAAACCATCAAACACATATCCTGTTTCCTCACCATCATCTATACTCACCTCAACCCAGTTACCTGAGATCTCTTCTCCCTCATCTATAATAGTTTGCTCCTCATCTGTAACTTCTATCACATTTACCTCTTCTCCATAAGAAAATGTATGTATTACCTCACCACCAGGTGCATCACGACATAAAAGACCCCCTTGCGCCGTCACAAAATAGCCTCCCCAAGACGCTTCATACTCAGATTCATCATACTCAGACTCATCATAATCTAGCTCACTATGCGCTACATTCTCACCAGTATATGCATCTATCTCATTATCTGGCACTTCATTTTCTATGGTTGCTGCAGGACTTGTTTTAGGACTATAAGTCTTTTTTGTGTCTTTACAACTTAACATCATAATAACTATAAGTAGTATGATTTCTTTTTTCATAGTTAGTAAGTATATACATTCAAATATAATTGTATCAAGTGTATCACAATGCCGTTTAAAAAAAAATTTATAGATTTTTAAATTTACACACAACTATGTTATCGTATATATAATAAAGATTCCGCTTTCGCGAAAATTAATACCCACCACACGCAAAAATTCGTTTCTCAAAGTAATCTAGTCTTTCACATAAAACACTCATAAGAGAAAAAAATGTGTGTTTGTGGTTTTCCGCAATAGTGTATAAGTCACAAAATATAACTTACTCGTGCACAAAAATCTCACACAATAAACACAGACATTGTATTGAGTATAACATTGATTATGTAACTTAAAAAATATAGAAATGGCTAGATCAAGCGGAATGAAAAATACACCAAGTACCACTGGAAATAAGTCTGGTAAAGGAAGAAATAATAACCCGCCAAGAACAGTATCAAGTGATTCAAAAAGCAGTGCATCAAATACTAAATGCACAAAAAAATAAATAGTGTGTAGCGCAACCCCTCAAACAGTAAGCAAACAAAAGAGTGTCTGTTGTAAATAGCGGCACATCTTTATTATGACTTGAATCCACCATATTTAAAATAAACTCAACTATCTTAAATTCATAAATTAACCAGGCTTTTAAAAAGATATATACAAAAAGCGCCTCCAGATGGAGGCGTTTTAATATACTATAAAAGATGTATTAGTAATTATTATACTAAAGAAACTCTTTTAAATCCAGCTACAGCAACATCGCCTTTACTAGCAACATACTCTGCTACATTCTTGCTGTCATCCATAATAAATCGTTGATCAAGAAGACACTGCTCGTGATCTAACGTTGTATTATCAGATATAAAACGGGCTATCTTACCTGGAACAATATTTCCCCAGATTTTTTCTGGTTTTCCTTCGGCAGCAAGTTGTTCTTTAATAGCTGTTTCTGCTTTTGCAAGAACCTCATCTGTAAGTTGAGACATAGAAATGTATTGTGGTACATTTTTAAGTGTCTTACCTAAACGTCCTAACTCAATGTTTTCTTTTTCAATAGCTGCGATACGAGCTTCTGTTTCTGATGCTACATATGCAGGATCAAAATCTTTGTATGAAAGTGTTGTTGCTCCCATAGAAGCTACTTGCATAGCTACACTCTTTGCAATTTCTGACGCATTAGCTGTAGCCTCAGAAAGACCTGTAAGAGCACCTATTTTGTTACCGTGCACATATGCACCTACAAAAGGAGCTTCTAGTGTTTCATAACCTCCTATTTCGATTTTCTCACCTATAACACCTGTTTGCTCAATAAGTTTATCAGCAACAGTCATTCCATCAAAATCTGCAGCAAGCATTTCTTCTTTAGAATTTACCGAAAGAGCGATATCTCCCATTTTATTTGCTAGCGCAACAAAAGAATCATTCTTTGCTACAAAATCAGTTTCACAGTTAAGTGATACAACCACTCCACGAGTATTGTCAGCATTAATTTTAGCAATAACAGCTCCTTCAGAAGAGTCTCTATCTGCTCTTTTTTCTGCAACTTTCTGTCCTCTTTTACGAAGTACAGTGATTGCTTTATCAAAATCTCCTTCTGCTTCTACAAGGGCCTTTTTACAGTCCATCATACCAGCACCGGTAGCTTCTCTTAATTTTTTTACATCTGCGGCGGTAATATTTGCCATAATAGTCTTCTTTTTCATTTCCGCAAAGACGGAAATCTTGTTAGTTATTAATTAAAAAAGTCGTCTAATCGTTTTCCGTAAAGAAAAGGATTAAACGACCTTTTAGTATTGACTTAGTCGAGTTTACTCTTCTTCTTCGCTTACAGCAACAGGAGCTTTTGCAGGCTCAGCCTTAGGAGCTTTTGCTTCCTTTGCAGGAGCAGCAGCTTTCTTCTCAGCTTTAGGAGCATCTGCACCTTCTGCAGCAGCAGCTTTACCAGCTTTACGCTCTGCAAGACCAGCGTTTATAGCGTCAGAAACATAACCTACAATCTTGTCTATAGATTTTGAAGCATCATCATTTGCAGGGATAAGATAATCTACTTCTCTAGGATCAGAGTTAGTATCTACCATTGCAAAAATTGGAATGTTTAATTTTTGAGCTTCTTTAATCGCGATGTGCTCACGCTTAATATCTACAACAAAAAGAGCGCCTGGAAGACGTGTCATATCTGCAATAGAACCAAGGTTTTTATCAAGCTTAGCACGAAGACGGTCCATTTGTAGTTTTTCTTTCTTAGAAAGTGTATCAAAACGACCATCTTGTTTCATACGGTCAATTGTTTGCATTTTCTTGATCGCTTTACGTATCGTTACAAAGTTTGTAAGCATTCCACCAGGCCATCTTTCTGTGATGTACGGCATATTTGCGTTACGTGCTTTTTCTGCAACGATATCTTTAGCTTGTTTTTTGGTAGCTACAAAGAGTATTTTTCTACCAGAAGCAGCAATTTTTTTAAGAGCGTCAGACGTCTCTTCTATTTTTGCTGCAGTTTTATAAAGATTGATAATGTGTATCCCGTTACGCTCCATATAAATATACGGTGCCATATTAGGATCCCATCTTCTTGTGAGGTGTCCAAAGTGAACTCCTGCATCAAGCAAGTCTTTTATTTCGATGTTGTTTGCCATTTTTGTAATAGTTTACGTTCCGTTGGAATTAAAATTAGCAACTCCGATCTCGTCGGGGTTTAGATGCTAAACTAACCTTAATCTTTCTTACGCTTTCGCGAAAGCAGACTAAGCAACGACAACATTTCAATTAATTTTTTAAATTTTTGATAGCAATAATTTTCCAATATCTCGTAATAATAACCTTAGCCATATACGAGCAAAGCGAGATATTAACGCTTAGAGAACTGGAATTTCTTACGTGCTTTTTTCTGTCCGAATTTCTTACGCTCCACCATTCTAGGGTCACGAGTAAGAAGTCCTTCTGGCTTAAGGATAAGACGATTTTCTGCGTCTAATTCACACATTGCTCTAGAAAGAGCTAGTCTGATAGCCTCAGCTTGTCCAGTAATACCACCACCATATACATTTACTTTAATATCAAAGTTACCTTCATTGTTAGTCATAACAAGTGGTTGGTTTACTTTGTACTGAAGTGTTCCTGTAGGAAAGTAGTTGTTTAGTTCTTTTTTGTTTACAGTAATGTTTCCTTTACCTTCAGTAAGGTAAACACGAGCTACTGCTGTCTTACGACGACCTATTTTGTGTAAAGTCTCCATTACTTGATTTCGTTAAGGTTAATGGTACGAGGTTTTTGCGCTTCCTGATCGTGCTCTGCTCCAGAATACACTTTAAGGTTACGGAAAATTGCACTTCCCAATTTGTTTTTAGGTAACATCCCTTTTACCGCGGCTTCTACCACACGCGTTGGATCTTTATCGTAGAGTTCTCTAGCTGTAAGACTACGTTGACCTCCTGGATATCCTGTGTGACGAATGTATGATTTTTCCGTCCACTTGTTTCCAGATAACTCCACCTTTGCTGCATTGATAACAACTACGTTATCTCCACAATCTACGTGAGGTGTAAAGTTAGTCTTGTACTTACCGCGTAAAAACTTAGCTACGATAGAAGACATACGACCTAGCGTCTGTCCATCTGCATCTATCAAAACCCACTCCTTGTTTACGGTAGCTTTGTTTGCAGATACTGTTTTGTAACTTAATGCGTCCACACTAATTAATTTTAATTAAACATTCCATTTCCCG
>CALKZS010000185.1 GCA_938002835.1 uncultured Dokdonia sp.
CCTATTTTTTTTGAGTTTTACAACCCGAAAGTATGAAGATTTTTTTCGCCGCCTAAACCTTAGTTTTAGCCCTAGAGCTAAAACTAAGGTTTCGACTTTTTTCAACAGCAAGCTGTTGCGTTTATTACTTGAATCTAAGAATATTTAACGTTTTGATATTAGAAAAGCAAAGGATAATGGATGAAAACCTTACCTCTTTATGATACTTTCTTAAGATAGTAATTGTACAATTCTTTAGGACTTGCACCTAACATCTTACGTAGGTAGATATTGTAAAAATGAAACTGTAATTTCCATATGCCATTTTCTTCATAGCGTCTGGCAGATGTTGTGAGCCATTTTTGTATGACCACATATTGCTTGCGGGCATATAATTTATTTATGAGGTCGTTATCTTCATAAATGATATACTGTTCATTATAAGCCCCTATAGCATTAAAAAGTTCTTTGGTAATGAACTGGCTCTGGTCACCACCTCTACAAGCACGCCATTTAAATTGAGTGAGCCATCCCGCAAGGCGAAGCCACCAGTGATTACTGTCAAACTTCATTTTAAAACATCCTGCAAGATTACCAGAAACTACTTGTTCTATAATATACTTATCAAAATTTTCTGGAGGATATGAGTCTGCGTGTAAAAAATAAAGAATAGGCGCAGTACTTTTTGAGGCACCTACATTCATCTGTTTTGCACGCCCCTTAGATGAGTTTAAAAGAATCGTTTTAATGTTACTTGTATTATTATCTATATATGAATTAATTATATCAAAAGTGTTGTCCTTACTGCCGCCATCTACTAATATGATTTCCTCAATATTTGAGAAAGAAAAAATGATGTTATTGAGGTGTTTCAATAATCTAAGAATAGTAGCACTCTCATTATATACTGGAATGATAATAGAAATAGAAGGTAATTTCATTAAGGTTTTAAAACAATTATTTTATTTATTTAAATTCCAATCATAGTCCATAGAGCGCACAGTTGCATTATTGTTTATTTGCGTATTGCTATACCTATTTAAAAAGTCTATGACAGAACCGTTTTGTGTAAAATCTTTTTTAAACCAAGTAAATATTTTTGAAATCTCTATGCGGCTAGCCGTGATTGAGTTTCTTTTTGTGTCATTTATAAAAGCGCGCGCAACCTTATCTAGTTGACTATCTACTTTATTTGCAGAGAAAGCTTCATTTAATAATGGTGGACAAGAGAAAGAGGCACAGTTAATACCAAAATGAATACGAGCGTCTCCCATCTTACGTAAAATCTGATGCTCTATTTCATCTAGATTATACCATTTATCACCAAGTTTCCAAAAACGCTGTTCCCAAGGTTTCTTTATATCTTTTATACTAGATACGGGATAGTTGCGTAAAATTAAATCTATTGTCATCGCGTTATAAGCATTCATCCAGTAGGATAATTTCTCTTCTTTAGACCAATTATCTGTAGGTGTATTTTCACCTAATAATTTAATGTACGCTCTTAATGCAGACCACTTACTTTTTATACCAGCATAGTTTACATTTCCTTGAGCACTCACATTATTTTTTAAAATGGTATCAAAAGAGTCGTGATTAAAAGTTGTGATCTCCTCGATCACTTCTTCTACTTCAGTAGACTCTATAATAGCTTCTTCTAATTGTTCTTCTACCTTTTGTTCTATTACAGGAGCTGGAGTTTCAGGAACTTCAGGAAGCTTTTCAATAGTTATAGGTGTTTCTGGCACTTTTGTAACAGGTGTTGTTTCAACAGGGGTAGTAGGTTCTGTAGTTTGACTTTCAGCAACTGTTTTTTTAGCACCTCCACAAGCAGTAATAATTGTAGCAGTGAGTATTGAAAGAAATAATTTGTTCATTCTAATCATTTTTTATTGATTTAATTACGCTTTCGCGAAAGCGTATACAAGGCTATTCATCTTTCTCTGAAAGTGGATATGTGATCTGACCTACAAAATTTGTAGGAAAGTTCTCATCACCTTCAAACCCTAGCTCAATATCGCGTCCATCGTGCGGTACGTGACTTGTGCCAAAAAGATAATCCCATATACTCAAAGTAAGTCCGAAATTTACTCCATACTTTACACGATCTGGCAATTCTTTTGCGTGATGCCAGATATGCATCCTGGGATTGTTGAGAATATACTTAAAAATACCGTAATCCCAACCTATGTTTGCGTGATTAAGATGACCTACTGTGAGAGCCGTAAAATGAATAATGGCAACATATCCAAGATCAAAACCTCCTATAATTGCGATAGGAATATAAAGTAATGACTTATACATAATAGGTTCTACCCAGTGATAACGCATTTGTGCGGCAAAAGCCATTTCTTTTGTAGAATGGTGAACTTTATGAAAATTCCACAAAAAAGGGATGCGATGTAAAAGCCTGTGTGTATTCCATTGTACAAAGTCTGAAATGATAAAGAATATTAGTAGTCCAACACCAAAAGGAAGTGCATCTACATCAAATAATTGAAAATGGGTAAGCTTAAGACCTACAATACTTAAAACATCATCAAAAAAAAGTGCTGCTGTATTAGTTAGTGCAATAAAAACAATGAGATTAAGAAAGAAGAAGTTAAAAAACATATAGAAAATATCCATCCAGAAATCTTCTCTAAAAATCTTCTGATTTTTTCTCCAAGGAAAAATAACTTCAAGACCCCATACTGCTAGTGAGACTATAATTAGTCCCCAAAAATAATTATCCCAATTGTTTTGAAACAATACCTCTTTTGAGAAATAACTCCAATAATCTGAATATGATTGCAAGAAAGTGTCAAGATATTTTTTCATAACGTTCTCTATATAAATAATAAAGGTAATAAATTAAGGAGCATACATTTTATATGAGTCAACAACTTGTTGTAATTAAAAATAGAGAGTATTTTTACTCTCTATTTTTAAATCTATAAATTTATTTTTCTACGGGACAAGTACGTGCGCCAAATAAAGCATATACAGGGCAAAAACTCATAGAAGATGTAGCTAGTAATATAATTCCTGCTACTAATACTGCAATGCCTAACCCTCCTGTTACAATGCTTGTAAAATAAAGTACTCCAAGTACGATACCTAATACAGCTCTAATTACTTTGTCTGAATTGCCTAGATTTTTTTTCATCTTATTTTATTTTTTAGATTACTTAGTAAAGGTCATTTATATATATTAAAGATGCAGTGACTTTGGTCACAAGACTATAATTCCTTGAGGTGTTTGTTGTACTTTGTTTTCTATTTCTAGTTTTTTTAGAGCCCTACTTATTACTTCTCTAGCAGTAGCTAGATCATTTGCGATCTCTTGATGTGTCATTTTAATTTGATACTCATTATGAAGCATTACTTTTTCTTTTAAATAAGAATATAATCTGTCATCTATTTTATAAAAAAGTAATTGTTGGATGTTTTCTAATAAGTCTGTGTATCTAGTATCAAACTGTGCATAGAATAAGGTGTTTAAACTAGGATATTCTTTAAGCCATTTTCTTATTTTAGAAATGGGTAGCAGTAATACTGTTGTGGGTTCTTTTGTGATAGCAAATACTTTGCTTGAGCTTTCCTTTAAACAAGCCGAAAATGACATTACACAACTTTCGCCTTGATTTATATCATAGAGGAGGAGTGATTTATCTTGTGATCTTGTTGCTACTTTTATCAGTCCATTTAAAACAATGGGTACACTCGAGATAAAACTATCTTGTTTTATGATTTCTTTTCCTTGCGATAACTTTACAATGGTTCCTTCTTCCAGTAAAATATTAATTAGAGGAAGTTCTAAATAAGGTAACATTGACTTAAGTTGTACAGCGTCCAAAAGTATGTATATTAAAAAGAGACTATTTACATAGTCTCTTTAGGTTTTTTTTTAATGTTAGCAACATCCGCCTCCATCGTAGTGGTAGGTAGACTCGCTTATAAAAATATCATCACGCCCTAAATCTGCAAGCGCTTGTGCTGTCTTGTCACATATTGCTAGTGGCTGGTTTTTATCTAAAACGTGTCCTTTTTTATCATCAAAATAAGAATCAGGGCCATAATATATAGCTGCTTTTCCAGTAAAGATACAAGGTCCATCTTCTGGCATTGGATCTTTTATGGCAGCTACTTCTATTGACTCGATATAAATGAGCTCATCTGTAGGATAATCTCCAGGATTTAATATTCGATATGGTTTTCGAGCTCTTATTTCGATCGTTCCAAAACCTACATCTGTAAGTGCTTTTACATACTCGGCTATAGGTAAGCTTCCAGAAAGGCATAACGCACGTAGTCTGTCATCATTACGTAAAGTCTCATTCATTTCTTGCTCACAAGTGGGATCACTCATAACAAGCCTACCGTGAGGTTTTAAAACACGATACATTTCTTCTATTGCTTTTTTAAGATCTTCTGCCTTAAAGATATTAAAGAGGCAGTTTTGAGCAGCGACATCTATAGAGTTATCTGCTACAGGAAGATTGAGGGCATCTCCTTTTTTAAGATCTACAAAGTCACTTTTAAACCAAGGATTTAATACCTCAGCTTCGATAAAGTTTTTGCGAGAAGCTTCTAGCATTTCATCTACTACATCTACACCTACTACACCCCCTTTTTGTCTATTAAAGTATGAGAATTGTAATAATTCCATACCACCGCCTACTCCTACATAAAGCATTTTAGGCTCATTGGTAAGGTCTCTTGCATTTACAGTGCTTCCGAAGCCGTAATTCATTTCCTGCATTATTTGAGGGATTTTAAGACCTGGTAATTCCCAAATAGGATTTGTGGTGCAGCAAAGACCTACATCTGGTGTAAGTGCTGCTTCTTTATATAAAACGTTAGTTGCTTCTAAGTAACTCATAATGTGTATCTACGTAGGTTATTATGTCTTTTAATTTTTTTTACGCTTTCGCGAAAGCGTATTTACAATCCTTTGACCAATTCTTTAAATAATGTTATTAAAAAAGGCTCTGCTTTACCTGCCATCTCAATAATTTCTGGGATATTTACAGGTGCTAAGTTATCTGGGTCGCATTCATCAGTAAGAACTGACACTGCAACTACAGGAAGTTTTAAATGATTTGCTACAATAATTTCAGGAACGGTACTCATTCCTACGGCATCTGCACCTATAGTTCTTAGATAACGATACTCTGCACGGGTTTCTAGTTGTGGTCCTACCACAGAGGCATAGACACCTTCGTGCAGGTTAATATTATTCTTTTTTGCAATCTCTCGTAGTAAATTATTCATTGTAGTATCATACGGACTACTCATATCTACAAAACGTTCTCCTAATTTTTCGACACCTTTGAAGGCCAGGGGAGAACCTCCTTGTAAATTGATGTGATCATCAATGAGCATTAATTCTCCTTTTTTGAAGTTTAGGTTAATGGCTCCAGAGGCATTAGATACCAATAGCTTTTTTATACCCAGAGAATACATTACACGTACAGGGTATGTGACATCTGTAAGGGAATATCCTTCATACAAATGAAAACGGCCTTGCATCACAATCACCTTTTTACCTTCTAATGTTCCATAAATGAGTTTGCCTGTATGAAACTCTACAGTAGCTGTTGGAAAATTAGGGATGTGATTATAACTTACAGTACTTTCGATAGTAATGTGATCTAGTAATTTTCCTAAACCGGTTCCTAGTATAATTCCTATTTCTGGTTGGTCAAATCCTTTACTTTTTAAGTATTGTGCTGTTTCTAAAACAAATTCTTGCATATGATCTATTTCTTAAGTTTTAAAAATACCATTTTTTGATCTAGTCTAGATATTTTTTAAATATAGGATATGGTTTAAGGTCACTTGCTACATCTATATCATTAAGTGTTTCAAGTGTATATATTTTTTTTGTCGATAGGTCTTTTATTGTATCTTGGTATACACTATCATTACCCCAATCTTTATTGTAAAACACTTCCTTTATAAGTATGCTCATACCTAAAAGATAATACCCGCCATCTTGGGCTGGCCCTATGACAGCATCATTGTTTTCAAGAGCTGTAAATGCCTGATGAATGTGATCTATTTGTAAATCATACAAATCACTTCCTATAATGAGTACATTAGTATATCCATCTACAAAAGCTTGATGAAAAGCATTGTACATTCTGTCTCCTAGGTCTTGTCCTTCTTGTTTAAATTTTTCAAAAATGCTAGTATTCCAGATATCGTTATCACGCACTTTTACAGAATAGCCCACCCGTTTTATGCAATCGGCTTCTGTTGCTACATCTCTGGTGTGCTCTAATAGCATCTTGTATATCTCTAACGCGTTTTGATCTCCTATACCTTTTGCTAGACGTGTCTTTACTTTTCCTAATTCTGGGTTGCGGGTAAAAATGAGTAAGAGATTTTTTGACATAAGGTAGTGTTTTTTAGGGTTAACTACTGGTTGAGGTAATGTTATTTATCCTTTTCTTTCCATTTTTCACTCTTCTTTATTGCGATATACATTCCTATATTGGCTGTAATAATGAGTGAGCTCGATACATAGTCTTTCCAGTCTGAAGTAGGATTTGTGATATGATATGCAAGAAGGCCAATACCTACAATAGTAAGTGCTGTAAAAATAAGTGGGTAATATTTCATACTAATAGACTTTTATTCCAGAGTGGAGATATTGTTCCCACTTTCTGGAGAAAACGTGCACGCTATCTGTAAGTTTACCTTTTGCATTTAAAAGGCGGTAACCTGCATCTTTCCAGGCAAAAATACTACCATAGAGATTTTTTACATTAAGATATCCCATCTTTTTGAGTTCTTCCCCATAATCTTCAGATCGTATCCCTACAGAGCAGTATACAACAATAGGTTGATCTTTTTTTATTTTGGTTACAACAAGATCATTACCATTTAATTTTTCTGAAACCCATATCGCGTTAGGGATATGACTTACTTCAAACTCTCTTTTTTTACGAGTATCAAGAATGAGGTATGATGCAGCATCTTCTTTGAGTTCTTGTACAGAGATGTATGGAATGGTTTTCTTATTAAATTTTTGCAATAGAGAATCTATGTTAGACTGGCTATAGAGTGAGATTGCCAGAGTACAAAAAATATAACTTAAAAGATATTTCATATCTAGAGTTATTAATCTTAGTAGCTTAATTACTTATGCTACAGTACCTTGGCAACTACTTCCAGCTCCTGCTGTACATCCATAGCAATGTTGAGAAATGACAATGTTGCGATCATTTAATATATCTTCATTGTAATCTTTAATATGTTTTATTTTACTTGCAACAGGAAGTTCTAGCATTTGATTAAAATCACAATCAAATAAATATCCATCCCAACTTATAGAGATGGTGTTTGTACACATTACATTTTTTACCGCCATAGGGTTATATGCTTCTACGAGTTGATACATATAATCTTCATAATTTTCTGAAGCAATGAGGTAATCTAAAAATCTAGCAATAGGAAGGTTTGTAATTGCAAATAGATTATGAAATTGGATTCCAAAATCTTCCATTAATGCCTTTTTAAAGTCTTTTTCCATACTTGCTTGGTCTCCTGGTAAAAATGCCCCAGAAGGATTGTACACAAGATCTAGTTTTAAATCACTACCAGGCATTCCATAACCGCGTTCATTGAGCTCTTGAAGTGCTTTTATAGACTTATCAAAAACTCCATCACCACGTTGTTTATCTGTTTTTCCTCTTGTCCAGTGAGGCATAGATGATATGACGTGCACATTGTGTTTTTTGAAGAAGTCTGGTAAATCGTAGTATTTTTTATTTGCACGTATGATAGTGAGATTTGATCTTACTATAAAATCTTTTATACCAGCTTTACTCGCTTCTTCTACAAAACGTTTAAAATGAGGATTCATTTCTGGGGCTCCACCAGTTAAGTCTAATGTGTGAGCTCCTGTGTTACGAATCACTTCTAGACATAACTCCATTGTTTCCCAAGTCATAATCTCTTTACGATCTGGTCCAGCGTCTACGTGACAATGATCACATACTTGGTTGCACATATATCCTACATTAATTTGTAGGACCTCAAGCTTTTTAGGACGTAGCGGAAAGTCGCCGGTCTCTTTTATTTTCTTTGCAAATGTGGGTAGTTCGTCTTTAAAAATTCCGTTAGATAGAATTTCTAATTGCTTGTTAGCCTGTGCTAACTCACTACCTTCTTTTTTTAACGATTTTGTTGCTGACATTCTAGGGTTTAATAGTGTTCTTAGTACTGTGATACTGAAACCATAGTACATACCTGTGTGTAAAAATAGGTAATAGGTTCAAGTGTTGTTCTCACTTTAACACTATCCATCTAATTTGTTTACTTTATTCATCATCATCACGCCGTGCACAAGAGTAGCTCCGCTTTTTATAGCAGCACCTGTGTGGACAGCTTCCATCATCTCTTCTTTAGTGATGCCTTTTTGTAATCCATCTTTTGTGTAGGCATCAATACAGTATGGGCATTGTTCTGTATGAGCAACAGCAAGTGCAATTAAAGATTTTTCACGAGCAGTAAGTGCTCCATCTTCAAAAACCTTACTATAGTAGTCAAAAAATTTTGTTCCTAATTCTTCACTCCACTCTGTAATTTTACCAAACTTTCTAAGGTCTTTTGGGTCGTAATATTGATTTGCCATAATTGTTTTTGTGTAAACACACGAATATACCGTTAATCGTTATTTATTACAATTCCTTACTGTAGAAATTAAGTTAAATCAAAACTATGTTGATTTATAATGACTTAGTTTTTATTTTATTTTTTAGTAAAAAATTGTTGCAAGATCGTAGAAAGGTTTTATATTTGCATCCGCTTATGCGAGGTACCTTAGCTCAGTTGGTAGAGCAACGGACTGAAAATCCGTGTGTCCCTGGTTCGATTCCTGGAGGTACCACATTAAAACCCGGTCTTTTTGATCGGGTTTTTTGTTTTTAAGAGAGACAATGTAGGGGTGCTAGAATCAATATCAAAAGGGGTCAAGTCAAAAAGTTGTGGGATTTTAGCACTAAGCAAATATTGTTGTTAACCTAAATAGGAAAAAATCTACATCTCTAACACCTCTAAATTGCGCTCTAAAAGCTTTAATTTTTGCGTTGAATGATTCTGCAGATGCATTTGTGCTTCGATTGTCAAAATAGTTGAGTATGTTTTTATGACTGATTTCTCTCCTAACCTTGTCTCTTATAATCGATTTATAGAATTACAAAAACAAGTTACACAGCCTCTGGTTGTTTATTTAAAGATGCATAGATTAGGTAAATGTTCAGGCATCTCTTTTATTGATTCTACAGCACTAAAAGTGTGTCATTACAAAAGAGAAAAACAAAATAAGGCCTTTAAAGATATTGCACAAAAAAGTGATGGAACATTGGGTTGGTTCTACGGCTTTAAACTCCACATAGTTTGTAATGACAAAGATCAAATCATTGATTTTATGATTACTAAAGCTAATGTAGATGATAGATATCCTTTAAAAAACAAAAGCTTTCACGATAAAGTCTTTGGAAAGATCTATGGCGATAAAGGTTATCTAAGAAAAGACGTATTTGATAGACTATTTGTTGAT
>CALKZS010000186.1 GCA_938002835.1 uncultured Dokdonia sp.
TTTTTTTTGTCATTTGTTAAGGATTTATAATTAATACTATTTAGTTTAATGTTTATTAAAGAAATAGATCTTACCCACTTTTTTAATTTATTTTTACCTTTTTTAAATGACACTTTTAAAAACCCATATCACTCTTATCTCGCTCAACTTCTATCCAGAAGATACTGCAATAGGGTTGTATAGTACGCAATTAGCAGAATATTTAGAAGAGAAAGGAGCTTTAGTGTCAGTAATAACAGCATTTCCCTATTACCCTAAATGGAAAATATCTGATGATTATATAAATAAAAAAACATATTATCAGGAGAAGAAAGGAAGTATACATATTTATCGATATAAACAATTTACACCCCAAAATCCTACTTTTTTAAAACGTGTAGCACATATTGTAGACTTTACAATAGGCTCTAGACTTAATTTTAAACAAATCAAAAAATGTGATATTGTAATATCTATTATTCCATTTACAAGTAGTGCTTGGTTAGGTAATATGCTTTCGCGAAAGCGTAATGCAAAACACTGGATACACATTCAAGATTTTGAGTTTGATGCAGCATTTCAATCAGGTATTACTTCTTCAGAGAATAAGGGTTTTACATACAAAAAATTGATGAGGTTAGAGCAAAATATTCTTAATAAGGCAGACACTGTGAGCACTATAAGTCATACAATGCTAGAAAAATTAAAAAACAAAACAACGAGTAAGGCGTATTATTTACCTAATTGGGTAGATGCTAAAAAATCAAACCCTAGAAATACACAAGTTCACCCATACTTTAGTGACACTAAGTTTAGTATACTCTATGCAGGAAATGTAGGAGATAAGCAAGATTGGAATTTTTTTGAAAACTTTATAGCATCATTAAATATAGATTATTATGAAGTAATAGTAGTAGGTGCAGGTGCAAGAATGGAGACTCTTAAAAAAAATGAAGCTCTTAAAAATGTTACGTTTTATGATCCAGTACCTTTAGAAGAATTAGCAAGTTTATTGGCTAGTGCAGATGTACATATACTTTTTCAAAAAACAACGGTAATAGATACAGTGATGCCATCAAAAATTTTAGGAATGATGGCGAGTTCAAAACCATCCATTATTACAGGACACCAAGACGCCGAGCCTGCCAAAATAATCAACACTTCTGGAGCTGGTTTTTATTCAAGCGAACCTTTAGTTGAAGTAATTATTCAACAACTAGAATTATTGAGAAGTGATCCTGATAAAGCAGAAGAAATGGGGATTAAAGCGCGTGATTTTGTAATTACACAATATAATAAAGAAAAGATATTGAGTGCCTTTCATAAGGCAATTACCACATTATAGAAAGGGAACAACTAAAACAAGAAATACTTCTCTATTTTTGCGGGTAACAATAAGCCAATAAATTATATAGAATTTCGTTTAGAAAAGGTATTTTAACGCAAAGCCACTCATAAACCAATCCATTATGCGTAAAAGAGTTTTAATTACAGGAGCTGCAGGGTTCTTAGGGTCACATTTATGTGATCGTTTTATTGATGAGGGTTTTCACGTGATAGGAATGGATAATCTTATCACAGGCAGTTTATCTAATATTGAACACCTCTTTTGCTTAGAACAATTTGAGTTTTTTAATCACGACGTCACTACTTTTGTACACGTTCCAGGTGAGCTAGATTATATATTACATTTTGCATCTCCTGCCAGCCCCATAGATTATCTTAAAATCCCTATTCAAACTCTTAAAGTGGGGTCTTTAGGGACACATAATTTACTGGGCTTAGCAAAGGTTAAAAAAGCTCGTTTTTTAATTGCATCAACATCAGAAATTTATGGTGATCCATTAGTACATCCTCAAGATGAAGAATATTATGGTAATGTAAATACGATAGGACCTAGAGGAGTGTATGATGAAGCAAAACGTTTTCAAGAATCTATTACAATGGCATATCATCGTTTTCACGGGATGGAAACACGTATTGTACGTATTTTTAATACTTATGGACCTAGAATGAGACTTAACGATGGCCGTGTGATTCCAGCATTTATGGGGCAAGCATTGAGAGGAGAGGATCTTACTGTTTTTGGAGATGGTATGCAAACCCGGTCTTTTTGTTATGTAGATGATCAAGTAGAAGGAATCTATAGATTACTTATGAGTGATTACTCACTACCTGTAAACATAGGAAACCCTGACGAAATCACTATTAAGGATTTTGCACAAGAGATCATAAAGCTTACAGGTACAGATCAAAAAATAGTATATAAGGATCTTCCTAAAGATGATCCATTACAACGCAAGCCCGACATTTCAAAAGCAAAAGAAATATTAGATTGGGAAGTAACTGTAAGAAGAGAAGAAGGAATGAAAAAAACATTTAACTACTTTAAAAATCTTTCTAAAGAACAGTTATATAAAAGTGAACATAAAGACTTTTCTAAGCATATACGTAAATAAAAGATGACACCAAGAGTAGGTAGATATTCTGTATATATAAGACCAGCAATGTATTGTCTGGATCTTATGCTTATTATAGTTTTAGCATACATATGCTTACCATTGAACACATTTTTTTTAATATATACGTTTTACGTTTCGATTTCTTGGGTTTATACAAGTCTTAAAACAGAATTTTATGAAGTATATAGATATACAAAACCAAACAAAATTTTATCATTATTAACACTACAATTGGTAATTTTTTTGTTAATTGTATTTGGTTTTTTTGGTTTTTTTCAAGAAATAGAAGTACTACCCAACGATCTTTTTAAATATATACTTGCTGTATTTTTAGGGATTATGTTAGTAAAGTTAGGAGTGTTTTATTTACTCAAAACTTATAGAACTCTTCTTGGAGGGAATCATCGTAATGTTGTGATTTTAGGAGTAAATAAAGAAACAGAAGAGTTACATAAATTCTTTAAAAAGAATAAAGAATATGGATACATTGTTCATCAAATATTTGATATAAATACACAAGGTCAATCGTTAGATAATATATTTAATGAAATTTTAAAGCTCAATATAGATGAGGTGTATTGCTCTGTTGCTCAGTTTACAAATGAGCAGTTGAGAGAAATATCTGAGTTTACAGATAACAATCTTAAACTCCTTAAGTTCATCCCTGATAGTAGGGAAATTTTTACAAAAAAACTAAAATACCAGTACCTAGGCATTACCCCTATTTTATCATTACGTAGTATACCAATAGACACACCAATAAATCAATTTATAAAACGTGCATTTGATATATTATTATCGATCATTGTTCTTGTTGGAGTTCTTACTTGGCTCACACCATTGCTTTTTATATTAATTAAATTAGACTCAAAAGGCCCTGTGTTTTTTAAACAAAAGCGCAATGGACTTGATTATCACGAGTTTTATTGCTATAAGTTTCGTTCTATGAGACCTAACGAAAAAGCAGACCTTGAGCAGGTAAGTAAAACTGATGATCGTGTTACAAGAGTAGGGCGTTTTTTAAGAAAGACGAGTATGGATGAGATACCACAATTTTTAAACGTTTTAATGGGAGATATGTCTGTGGTGGGGCCTAGACCACATATGGTAAGTCATACACATATGTATGCAGAAAGGATCGATAAATTTATGGTGCGCCATTTTATAAAACCAGGTATCACAGGTCTTGCTCAGGTGAGTGGTTATCGTGGTGAAGTAGAAACAGATGAAGATATTATAAATCGAGTAAAATATGATATTTTTTATGTAGAAAACTGGTCGATTTTTTTAGACATAAAAATCATTGTTACAACGATATATAAAGTAGTTTCGGGAGATGATAAAGCCTATTAATAAAGGAAAAGAGCCGCTTGTATCTATTATTACACCGTTATATAACGCACAAAAATATATTTCTAATACTATAAAAAGTATACAGTCTCAAACATATAAAAACTGGGAACATATTATAGTAGATGATTGTTCTACAGATAATTCCGTCACTATTGTAAAGCAGTTCTCAGAAAAAGATAAAAGAATACGGTTGATATCGCTTTCGCTAAATAGCGGTGCGGCATATGCTCGAAACAAAGCAACAGAAGCTGCAAAAGGAACATACATTGCATTTATAGATGCAGATGATCTCTGGCATCCAGAAAAACTCTCTAAACAGATTGCATTTATGCAAGCTAATGACTGTAGTGTTTCCTATACTAGCTATTTGCATATAGACCATTCAGGAAAATTATTAGGAAAACGCATTAAAGCACTACCAACCCTTAGTTATAAAAAACAACATAGAAATAATTACATAGGAAATTTGACAGGTATTTATCATTCTGTAACTATAGGAAAGATTATTGCGCCAAATATGAAAAAGCGTCAAGACTGGGCTGTTTGGCTAGAAGCGATACAAAAAAGTAATAAGCCAGCATTGGGTTTACAAGAAGACTTAGCATTTTATAGAATACACAACACATCAATGAGTTCAAATAAGTTTAATTTAATAAAATATAATTTTCAATTTTATAAACGTTATTTGGATTATTCTTATGTTAAAGCAATAAGCTGTTTGTTGAGGTTTTTCTGGGAATATTTTACAGAAAGAAAAAAATGGATAGAAAAAATTTATTCCTGTTACTAAAGAAAAAGATGCGTTAATGAAAGTTATAGAAAGAGGAAAGTGTACTCTTTTCTTATGGAGATATACTTTAAATGGAGGAATATCTATAAATTATTATGCATATAGAGAAAGTAAACCTAAATTTCTTTCGACTAGAGATATAATATCAGGAATAAACTTTATTAAAAGTACTAGCGAGTATTTTAGTGACTGTGAAGAATTAGTAAAGAAAATAAAGAATAAGGATTTTAAGAAAAAAGAGACATTAGAAATGGTAAAATACTATAACACCAAGTGAATTAAGGGTGTGCCTTAAAAACACTTATTTATAC
>CALKZS010000187.1 GCA_938002835.1 uncultured Dokdonia sp.
TTCTCGACAAATGTCGACAACCTTCATTCCTGAATCGTACTGCTGAAGCATAGATACTATCTGTGCCTCACTAAATCTGCTTTTTTTCATAATCTAAAAATAATTGATTTTTAAACTGTATGAAAAACAGGGAAGCCTTCAAAAAAGGGAAGCCTACAAAAACAGGGAAGCCTCCAAAATATGTTATATATCTGCCAGTTTTAGTGACTGTATCAAGTTCAGATTTGACAATATTTTTTTGACTGTCAAATAATTTAAGGTAGACTTCGTCTCTATAATAATCATTTGAAGATTCGACTGGTAAATTAATCTCTAGTTGGGATGAATGACTTTTTACTGTTTCATATATAGATGTTTCATTCTCATTTTCTTTTTTACTTGAAGTACAAGAATTTAACATTACTTCAATAATTATGAGAAATACCTTAATCTTTAGTAATTGAATTGAGTTTTTCATATTCCAGTAACTATAATCAATGCCCAGACGCATCAAAACCTACCATCCATTTTCCTTGTACTTTGAGCACTTGTTCTATGACATCACGCACACAACCTTTCCCACCATTTTTGTGTGAGATGTATTTTGAAACTCCTTTAATCTCTTTAACTGCATCTTGGGGACAAGAAGGTAAGCCCACCATTTTTAATACAGGATAATCTGGAATGTCGTCTCCCATATATAAAACGTTTTCTATATTTATATTTTTAGATAAAAGATATTTTTCAAGATGTTCAATTTTATTATGAACTCCTAGAGCAACATCTTTAATACCTAATGTTTCTAATCGAGAACGTACCCCTTCATCTGTACCTCCAGAAATGATAGCAAGATTATAACCTTGATTTAAGGCTTCTTTCATTGCATATCCATCTTTTACATTCATTATGCGATGCATTTTTCCTTCTGTAGTAATGTGTAACGACCCATCTGTAAGAACACCATCTACATCAAAAATGAATGTAGTAATTTGGTGTAAGTATTCTTTATAACTTTTTTCCATAAGTATCTTGTATAGCCTTTGTGATAGTGGTGTATATTTTTTTGTGTGTAGTATTTAAAAGTGAGTTTTCTTGAGCTTCTATTACCTTTACATCATTCCTTTTTGCAGGTCCCGTTTGACTATTTTTCGGCCCATTTTCAATCGCTTTTTGAGCGGTTTTTTTAATGAGTGCGTGCAGTGTATGAAAAGGCATATCACTTGACTCACATAATTCTTGCGCGATGGAATAACAATGATTAGTAAAGTTATTTGTAAATACAGCAGCAAGATGTAACTCTTTTCGTTGTTTGCTGTTTGCTATTTTTACATTATCACTAATGGTATTTGCTAGCGTTTGTAGTGTTTTAAGGTCATTATCATCTTCAGCTTCTAGTAATAACGGAACTTCTTTAAAATTAAGTGTGGTGTCTTCTTTAGAAAAACTTTGTAATGGATAAAAAACACCTGTTCTATGATTAGTATGCTTTCGCGAAAGCATATTTGTAAACCCAGAAGTATGAACTACAAGTGTATTTTGATATGGTAATTGTGAATAAATACTTTCGATAACATCATCACTCACTGCAATAATGGTTATGGTAGCAGGTATAAGTTCTGTAATAGAAACAACTTCTTTTGCATAGTTCATAAAACTAGACAATGTAGCAGTAGATCTTCCAGCAACTTGAGTTACAACTACATCTTTTTGAGTACTAAAAGCCTGTGCGAGATGCCACGCAACATTTCCAGTACCTACAATGTTTACTTCAATCATAATAGCAAAAATACACCTTTTTAAAAGCCTTAATACTTTCATTTTTTATGAACGTTGTGTCTAAGGTTATTTGATAGTTGTAGGTTATCTTTACCAATGGTAAAATTTGCCTGTATTATGCAAAAGAAAATAGCCTCTTTTTTATTCTCTACACGTCTTATGGGCGTTCTTTTTATCACTTATTTTGTGGCAATGATTATCGGGACTTTTTTAGACCGTGGTCAAGAAACCTCTCCTACACCGTACTCTAGGTATTGGATCTATGATGCTTGGTGGTTTAGTGCGATTCACGTTTTATTTGTGATTAACTTTTTAGGGAATATTGTACGATTTAAGCTCTTACGAAAAGAAAAGATCACTACACTTATATTTCATTTATCATTTGTTCTCATATTGATTGGAGCTGGTATTACTAGGTACATAAGCTATGAGGGTGTAATGCCTATTACAGAAGGAACTGCTGAAAATACTTTTTTGAGTGAAAAAGTTTATTTAGAAGTTTTTATAGATGGGGAACAAAATGGCGCACCAATGAGACGTCAGATAGAAAAAGAACTATCGTTATCTCCACGTTTAAACAATGATTTTACTTGGACAGAAGATTTTGTGCACGATACAGAAAACAGAAATGATAAAACTGATTTTACGTTTAGATTTAATAAATTCATTGATGGGGCAGAAGATGGATTTGTAGAAGATCAAACAGGGAAATGGCACCTAAAGATTGTAGAAGCAGGAGATGGTACTCGTCACGAGCATTTTTTAGTAGAAGGAGAAACTGTTAATATACACAACGTTTTATATGCTTTTAATCATCCTCAAGATGGTGCTATAAATATTAATTATGATGGCAATAGCTATACCATAAAAACTCCTTTTGCGGGTACAAATATGGTGATGGCTACTCAGCAACAAAATGTTGTTGAAGAGAATGTGGAGACACCACTTAACTTGCGAGCATTATACAATCTATCAGAAAGTATACAGTTTGTAATTCCTGATGAAGCAGTAAAAGGACGTGCGGGTATTGTAGAAAAAGAAGTCAAAGAAAAAAATCAAGAAGATGCACTTTTTGTAGATGTTACTGTAAATGGTGAGACCAAAACAGTAGGTCTTCTTGGAGGAAAAGGTTATAGCAATGATAAAAAAGAAATTGAAGTAGGAGGGTATACACTATTTCTTTCTTATGGTAGTAAATCCTTACCATTGCCTTTCTCTATAAAACTTAATGATTTTATTGCAGAGCGTTATCCTGGTACAGAAAACAGTTATTCATCTTTTAAAAGTATGATCACTGTAGAAGACCCAAAAGAAAATTTTGACTACGATATATATATGAATCACGTGTTAGATCATAAAGGGTTTCGCTTTTTTCAAGCAAGTTTCTTTCCAGACGAGACAGGAACCATTCTTTCTGTAAGTCACGACTTTTGGGGAACTTGGATCACATATATTGGTTACTTCTTGTTATATCTAGGGTTAATGCTCATTCTTTTTGATAAAGGATCTCGTTTTGGAGATTTAAAACGTCGTTTAGATGTTATAAAACAGAAGAAGTCTAAGCTCACTATTTTATTGTTTTTATTCGCTTTCGCGAAAGCGGGAACTATCTTCTCTCAAGAAGTATCTAATGGTAATGTCATCACGCAAGACACCATTTCAGTGACTACTGATGAACTACCAAGATTTGATGTATTATCAGGAAATCAAGTTCATCAACAAGGACCACCTACACAAGAAGATCTTGAAAAGTTAATTATAGCAAATGCTGTAAATGCAGATCACGCGGAAAAGTTTGGACGTATGGTCATCCAAGATGATAGTGGTCGTATGATGCCTATTAACACCTTTTCTAGTTTGCTTTTACGTAAATTATCTAGGTCTGACACGTATGCAGGTCTTACAGCAGACCAGATAATGCTGTCTATGCTAGAAAACCCTGTTTTGTGGTATAATGTAGAGATTTTATATCTCAAAAAAGGAAATGATAGCCTTCGTAACGTTTTAGGAGTAACGAGTGATACTAAGCATTTTAAGGCGATGGATTTCTTTACACCAAAAATTAAGTATAAACTAGAACCTTATTTACCAGATGCTTATAGCGAAGCAAACCCTACTAAAATCGCAAAAGAGTTTAGAGATGTAGATCAACGCTTAGGATTATTAAATAGAACACTAGGAGGAGAGATCTTAAAGATTTTTCCTAAACCAGAGTCTGGTAATAGTAAGTGGTTATCTTATCCAGAATTAAATGAGTCTGGATATAAAGGAATGGATAGTTTATACTCTAAACAGATTATACCATTGTATTTGAATAGTTTACAGGAAGCTCGTCAAACAGGCAACTATGATAGAGCAGATACTTTTTTGAATAGTATTTCTAGTTTTCAAAAACGCTTTGGTGCTGATATTATGCCGTCTGATGAAAAGATAGATGCAGAGATCTATTACAATAAGCACGATATTTTCAAGAAACTATATTGGATGTATATGCTTGCAGCATTTTTTATGATGACTTTTGTAATTACAGCTATCTTTAATAAGAGTAAAATTGTAAAAGGAATGATATCAATAGGGTTAATAGCTGTTGTTTTACTTTTCCTTATACATACAGGAGGATTGATATGGCGCTGGTATATATCGGGTCACGCGCCTTGGAGTAATGCCTATGAAGCTGTACTTTATGTAGGGTGGGCAACAATGTTTTTTGGTCTTGCTTTTGGACGTAAGAGTATGCTCACTGTGGCGAGTACTGTATTTGTGGCTGGATTTATTCTATGGGCTGCTTCTATGAACTGGATGAATCCCGAAATCGCAAATTTACAAGCTGTGCTTAATAGTTTTTGGCTGCTTATTCACACAGCAGTTATTGTGGCTAGTTATGGACCTTTTACTTTAGGAGCTATCTTGGGGTTAGTATCCTTGTTTTTAATGATTTTTACTACTAAAAAGAATAAAGCCAAAATGGATCTCAATATTAAAGAGATCACCATTATTAATGAAATGGCACTTACCGTAGGAATGGTTTTACTGGCTATAGGTACCTTTTTAGGTGGTCAATGGGCTAATGAAAGTTGGGGACGCTACTGGGGTTGGGACCCTAAAGAAACGTGGGCACTTATTTCTCTAATTGTATATGCATTTGTGATACATATGCGTTTAATACCTGGTTTAAGAGGGAGTTGGTTATTTAATTTTTTATCTGTAATATCATTAGGCAGTATACTTTTTACATTTGTTGGTGTAAATTATTATTTGTCAGGACTACACGCATATCAAAGTGGAGGAGATATCTCAACACAAAAGATGATAATATTTGTAGGTGTACTTACTGTTTTAGGAATACTGTCTTATATGAAGTATAAAAAATATTATGCGAAGCCAAAGAAGGCTTAAAATAGAATTTTATAACTCACAGGTAATAAGGCAATAAAGGTAGGGATTGACAATGAACAATTGCGATTAGTTCACGTGTATAAAGAGGATGAAAATAAGGTTATTGTTATCATT
>CALKZS010000188.1 GCA_938002835.1 uncultured Dokdonia sp.
CTGATACGCCCTTTAGTAACGACCTTAAAATAGTTGTTCTCTGACCTGTCACAAGTAGCAACAACTGCAACTTTCTCATTACTAATACCTCGCTTACCAGCTTTTTCTCCTCGCTTTTTGGCAGGACGATCTAAATTTCGACTCCCTTTCTCAGAATGGGCAAAGAAAAGATCATCACTCTCTACAATGCCTTGGAACTCTTCTACGGACACACTAGAAAAGGAAGTCAATAATTTATGACGCCAGTCAAAAGATGTTTGAATCAAAATGCTAGTCTCTTTTCCGCTTTTACGAATGCAGTACCCTGATAATAGGCAAAACAAATAGCGAGTTATCTTATCTTTCTTTTTGATATTATACCAGAGTTTACCAGTAGTCTCACTAAAATTCTTTTTGCATCCATTACATAAATAGCGTTGTACTTCTTTGAGTTTATCATTGGCACGAATACGAGTGCTATGACAATGAGGGCAAGTAACAACTTTATCTTCTCTAGATGTTATTAAAGATGAGTACTCAGTAGAGATAGCTAGTAAACTAGAAACTATTTCCTGCTTAGTGGAAACATCTGAATTCACAAAAAATCTTTAAAATCATCAGGTATCATATCTCTTTAAGTTTAAAACAAAAATAATACATATCTAAATTAGAACTTAGATTTATTTCATTAATAGCATACTCGTTTAATAGTCTATACAATAGATTAATAGAGATTTTTACAGTTTCTATATTATTGTTAGATTTAAACTCACTTGTAGTTAGTTCATAAAACGATTTCCCGCCATTAGATATAATGAGCTTATTAATTTTATCAAGTAATTGAGATGTGGTAGGTATGTCTTGCTCTTTTTTCTTAGCCTTATCTACAATGCTTTTCTAACTGCTCAACGAGTGTAAATTATATAAATCTGAATCTTTTTGAAGATGATTTGAATTTGTCCAGCCATTATCTATAGCGCTTATAAGAAAAGTATTTGCTTTTTCAAGCTCATTATTTAATGAAGCAGAGCAAGCAGCATTATATAGATCAGAATTATTTTGATCTTTGATCTCAAAAGCCTTTTCATAATAGAGTACAGAGAGCTCGTAGTTTTTTGCAGAATAAGAATCAAAGGCTTTTTTAGTCAAATCATTATAAGAGTCATTTTTTTGCCCAAAAAGAAGAGACATACTCATTATAGAAATGAATAAGAAAAAAATATTTTAATGACATAAAATGTGATGTGTTTAAAACTTTCTTTTTAGATCAAACACTAAACTGTTCTAAGTGATAATCTAGATGCTTGTATTCTAGTTGACCCCACTGTTCAGGTGTAAAATGACCAAAGAAAGGATGAGGCAGCCATTCCGTCTGTTCTCTTTTATTATAAAAAGCATCTATCATTGATAGTATTTTCTCTCTTTCTTCATTAAGATTTCTATTGTCTGTAATTTTCGCTTGCTTTGCTGTAGGCAAACTTTTACGCCATTTTTTATCATTATAAAGACTCTTTTTGAATAATCTTACAATAGGATTCCATTTTACTTTTCTTGGTTTTTCGCTCAAAGCGATCTTAAGAGGGAATTGACAATGTGTAATCATTTGCCCTACATTCATTTTTCCCCAGCTAGGAGTACTATCTTCAGTGAGAGTATTTATACGATTTTTAATCTCCTCATAAGCAGATGGATCAAATAGTGACTTCATAAGTAAAAAAAGTTTTAAAAGAATATATACAAGGTACGTGATTTATGATAAATCTTTATTGCCTATATAAAACTATCATATTTTAAAATAATTTTTATTGTTTTAAATGTTAATTCTAGAACATTTTGATATCAACTTCAAAACCCTATATTTAAAGATGTCTAAAAAAGGAGTAAAAGATACATTTGGATATATATCAATAAAAAACTGGTCAGAAGACGATCAACCACGAGAAAAATTGATGCTCAAAGGACGTTCTGTACTCTCAGATGCAGAGCTCATTGCAATTTTAATAGGATCTGGATCGCGAGAAGAAAGTGCTGTAGCTTTAAGTAAACGTATTTTGTTACAAGTAGAGAATAATTTGTCAGAATTGGGTAAGCTTTCCATTAAAGACTTGATGAAGTTTAAAGGAATAGGAGAGGCAAAAGCGGTAACAATAATTGCTGCCTTAGAATTAGGGAGAAGGAGAGGTGGAGGTGACACGCTTTCGCGAAAGCGTATTACGTCATCAAAAGATGCTTTTGTTATATTACAACCTATTATTGGCGATCTTGCTCACGAAGAGTTTTGGGTGTTGTTTTTATCAAATTCAAATAAAATTTTACGTAAGGAGCAATTGAGTAAAGGAGGTCTCACAGGGACATTAGTTGATGTGCGTATGATAATGAAACTAGCTATTGAGTTAGGAGCTGTTGCAATGGTACTTGCTCATAATCATCCATCTGGATCCCTTAAGCCATCTCAATCAGACAAGCAATTAACAGCTAAGATTGATACGGCTGCACGAAGTCTTGATATCAAAATATTAGATCATATCATTGTGACCGAAAAGGCGTATTTTAGCTTTGCCGATGACGGTCTCTTATAACGCCTTTTACAGAAATGTTGCTCGTATATACTCATAAAATTACTCCACGTATTACCTATATTTTTAAGCATATATGTACACGTGTTTTAGGGGTTCCGGTATCTTTTACAACAAAAATAGAAGAGTTTGTCGCGCACGAGGGTTCTAAAATGTCATATACCAAAAAAAGGTTAGGAAATGAGCTTTTTTTAAGAAGCACAGATTTGCTTTTTGAGCAAGGAGTGCTAGCATCAGATGTTATAGTACAAAAATGGGATGGATTACCAGGGCTTTTTCCAGTAAAGGATACATCTTCAGATATTCCTTTTGATATTTTTGCTGCTTCTTTTTACTTGTTAAGTAGGTATGAAGAGTACTTACCACACGTAAAAGATATAAAGGGGAGATATACCTCAAAAGAGAGTCTTGCTGCATCTCACAATTTTCTAAAGATACCCGTTGTAGATATTTGGGTAGAGCGTTTTGCTATTATTCTTTCCACTCGTTTTTCGGAAATTAAATGTAAAAAAGTAACGTATCAAAAAGAGATGATTGTTACAGTACCTCAGTCTAATAAGTATTCTAAAATAGGCTTTTTGCGCACTGCAATAGGTTATGTGAGAGATTTAGGTAGATTTCGTTTGATTAAAGTTTTTAAGCGTACGCAAGTTTTACTAGGCATTAAAAAAGACCCATATGATATTTTTAATTGGCTCATAGGGTTACAAAAACAAGTGACCCAATCTTTTAAAGTATTTATACAATTAGGAGACTATAGTGTAGATTCTAGAAATGTAAAACACTCTAGAAAAAGTTTTAAGTCTTCTATAAAAATGATTGCAGATTATTGTGAAGTAGGACTTTTATTGTCGCCACAAGCAATAACAGATGCTATTATATTGGCAGAAGAACGTAAGCGATTAGAAGCACTTGTACACAGGCCTTTAAGGCATATACATCTTTCTGAATATAAACTTGTATTACCCCAAGTATATCGTGAAGCCATCGAGCAAGAGATACAACACGATTATACAATGGGATATCCAGATACAGTTGGTTTTAGAGCAGGAACCTCACACTCTTTTTTGTTTTATGATCTAGACTATGAGATTCAAACACCATTAATGTTACATCCAGTCGTATTACAATCTGATAGTGTTATAAATTATCATAATCATACCATAGATTCTGTAAGTTTGGCAGAGATAGAGAATGTTATACAAAGAGTGGGAGGTACATTTAGAATTAATTTTTCTAATGTCTCTTTTGAAAATATATACAGTAAAAAACTATTTAGAAGTATACTTTTTAATGACTGATATAAAACACGTTTTTTTTGATTTAGATCATACTTTGTGGGATTTTGATCGCAATAGTGGATTGGCTTTTGCCAAAATTTTTAAACTTAATGCAATTGATATTTCATATGATGAGTTTTTAAAAGTATATAGCCCTGTAAATTTTCAGTATTGGAAGTGGTATAGAGAAGAGCGGGTTACTAAAGAACAACTACGTTATGGAAGGTTTAAGAAAACTTTTGATAAAATGGGAGTAAAAGTAACTGACGATATTATACATAAATTATCTGATGATTATATCAAACACTTACCAAGTCATAACTTTCTATTTGATGGTACGATAGATTTATTAGAATATCTCAAACCTAAATATACCTTACATATTATAACAAATGGTTTTGAAGAAGTGCAAAACACAAAGATGGATCGTTCTGGTCTTGCGCCATATTTTACTACAATAACAACCAGTGAAAGCGCAGGTGTAAAAAAACCACATTCAAAAATATTTAAACTGGCAATGCAACGCGCTAAGGCCACAGTTCAAGATAGTATAATGATAGGAGATACGTATGAGGCAGATATTTTAGGGGCTCAAAATATAGGTATGAAAGCTATTTGCTTTAATTATCATAATGCACAATTACCTGATTCTATAGAGGTAGTAACTAATATTGTTGAATTGAGGTCATATTTATAGACAATATAAAATGTTAACTCTACGTTAATATTTTATGATCACCTCAATAAAATTAGTTTTTCGTGCATTTCTTTTTTTCGCTTTAAGCGGAATATTAATTATTTTTTCTTCTTGTACAGATGGAGTAGATTTTGATAGAACAGATGAAATTATCTTAACTCCAGAAGTAGAAGCATCTCTTATTTTTTTTGATCTTGATAGTGAGATTTTTTCAAGTGTTGATGATGACGATGATGAACTCATTTTTACAGATATAACTCCATTAGAGTTTTTAGATGATACACCTACTCAAGAAAATCTAATAGAAGTTGAGATCGAAGTCTTAATATCGCATACTATTAATAAAGACTTTATCAATACATCTCGATTTTTAGATAGACAAGGCAATCTACAATATGAGTTTAGTTTTGATGTACCAGCTTCTGAGGATGGAGCATTAACTACTGTCTCTTTTACAGAAGTGATTTCACAAGGCGATATTCAAGCTATTCGTAACTCTATATTATATGAAAATCAATTACAAATTCAATTAGATGGCACGTCACTTTTAGGAGAACTTAACTTGCAAAGTAAGGCAATTTATCGTTTTATATTTGACGAATTATAGTATGAGGTTGAGTTTTTTTTTTATATTTTTCTCGCTTTATGTGGGAGCTCAAAACAAGCAATTGTTGTATAATGTAGATGATCTGCCTCAAACTTTAATGAGTAATCCTGGCGCGTCTATTTCTTTCGATAAGCATTTTGGAATTCCTTTATTTTCAGGATTTTCATTAGAAGCTGGTTTGTCTGGAGTGAGTGTTTACGATATTTTTAGAGAAGATAGAGATGTCAATGAGTCTATAGATCAGGCAATAACAAACTTAGATTCAAAAGATTATTTTAGTATAAATCAACAATTAGAAATTCTATCTTTTGGGTGGAAGTCTCGATTTTCTGAAGTCTATTTTTCTGGAGGATTATATCAAGAATTAGATGCTATAGTTTATTTTCCTAAAAATCTTTTATCACTTGCATATCGTGGTAATGTAGATTTTATAGATGTTCCAGTATTTTTTTCTGAAGTTGCAGCTACAGCAGAAGCTGTGAGTGTATATCATTTTGGTGTTAATAAAGAAGTAAATGAGAAATGGCAATTAGGAGCTCGAGGTAAAATCTATATGAGTATTTTTAATGCGAGTAGTACAAATAATAGCGGTAGTTTTACAACTCTTACTACACCAGATGGACCTAATTTCTTTAACCACTCTTTACGTAATGTAGAATTACAGGGAAATACTTCTGGATTTTCTAGTGATAATTTTTTAGGAAGGGCTTTAATAAGTAATAATATAGGGCTAGGGGTAGATCTAGGATTTACTCATTTTTTAGATGATCATTGGACATTAACAGGAAGCGTTATAGATCTGGGATTTATAGCACATACTAATGATGTAAGAAATTATAGAGCCGCTGGGAGTACAAGTGTAGATGGAATAGAGTTTGAATTTCCAGCCATTTTAGATGGTTCTCAACCTACTAATTATTGGCAAGAATTAGAAGATGAGGTCTTAGATCAACTGGATTTAAATGATCAATTATCTGAAAGTTATGTAACAGCTCGTCCTGTAAAAATTAATGGATCAGTACAGTATGCTTTTGGAGAGCCTCGAAGTGAGGTGTGTGATTGTCTTTACAAACAAACAAAGTCTTTTACAAATAGAGTAGGTGTTCAACTATATGGCATAGGAAGACCTCAAGGGTTGCAAACCGCCATTACCGCATTTTATGATAAAAAATGGGGTTCTTTTTTAAGGTCAAAATTCACATACACAGCAGATAGACGTTCAACTAAGAATATAGGAATGTTATTGAGTGCCCAGATTCATAATTTTAATCTATATATTGCAGGCGATAATTTGCTAGAATATTCTAATATAACAAAGGCAAGAGGAGTGAGTGCTCAATTAGGAATACAACTTGTTTTTGATACAAAATAAAATGTTAATGAAATTTACTTTCTCTTTTATAATTACACTTTTAATAGCAGTTTCTGGATATAGCCAACAATTAAGTGATTACAAGTATATCATTGTTCCAGAACAGTTTCAATTTTTTAATGAACCTAATAAATATAGTCTTAATGTTGCTACAAAGCAACAGCTAAATAAATATGGTTTTAAAGCTTTTTTGGGTAATAAAAATCTTCCTTTTAATATTAATGAAAATATTTGTGATGTGTTAAAATTGAAAGTTCAAAATAATTCTGGTTTATTAAGAACAAAAATCAAGTTTGTTCTTGAAGACTGCGAAGGAAAGACCGTTTTTATTTCTAAGGAAGGGACAAGTAAAGCCAAAGAATATAATATAGCATATTCAGAAGCTTTTAGAGAAGCATTACGTTCTTTTGAAGGTTTGACAATAAAAAATAATAGAAAAAAGGAACAGACTCAAAATGTTAATATTGTCTCAGAAGAAAATTCTAGTTCAACCAAAACTAGCATAGACAAAAAGTCTAAAAAAGAAAATATACGAAGTAAAACTAAAAATGAAGTAGCTTTAAAAGTAAATCCCAAACCTTCTTCTAACACTCAAAAATTAGTTTATAAAAGTTCAGACGGATTTTACAAGATGATTCAAGAGGGAAATACACTTGTGTTTTTTGAAGAGCAAAAAGAAATAGGAACAGCAAGTGCAGTAGCAAATACGCATTTTCCAGTAGAGACTTCAGAGTTTAAAGGAACAGGATATTTTAATGACGGCAATTTTATTATTGATCGCATAGTTAAAGGTGTGGGTAAAGTACAAATGAAATTTCTTAAAAAATAGTTTTATTTAGTAACCATATTTTTCTTTCCATTTTACTTTAAGTTCAGATCGTATAGCTTGTTCTCTAGACGAGTTTCCAGGTTCATAAATTCTTGTGCCTTTAATCTCCTCAGGTAAAAATTCCTGATGTATAAAGTTATTTGGGTAATCGTGAGAATATTTATAATCATCTCCATACCCTATTTCTTTCATTAATGAAGTAGGAGCGTTTCTAAGTGATAATGGCACAGGAAGATCACCAGTTTGTTTTACTAGTTGTTGTGCTGTTTTAATAGCCATATAAGAAGCATTACTTTTAGGAGAAGAAGCAAGGTATGTTACACACTGACTAAGTATAATTCTAGCTTCTGGATATCCTATTGTATTTACTGCCTGAAAACAGTTATTTGCAATCACAAGAGCAGTAGGATTAGCATTTCCTATATCTTCAGAAGCTGCAATAATAAGTCTACGAGCGATAAATTTTACATCTTCACCTCCTTCTACCATACGAGCAAGGTAATATACTGCAGCATTAGGATCGCTGCCTCGTATCGATTTTATAAAAGCACTTATAATATCATAATGTTGCTCTCCCGTTTTATCATATAGTACTGTATTTTGCTGTACTTTCGAGAGTACTAAATCATTAGTTATTACAACAGCATTGTTACTTTCTGTAGTGACTATGAGTTCAAAAATATTGAGAAGTTTTCTAGCATCTCCACCACTTAATCGTAATAAAGCTTCTGTCTCTTTTAGAGTCACATCTTTTTTACTTAAAATAGTATCTTCTGTCATTGCACGATTAAGTAATGCTTCTAGATCTTTTTTTTGAAAAGGCTTTAAGATATAAACTTGACACCTTGATAATAGTGCGGGAATGACCTCAAAGCTAGGGTTTTCTGTAGTAGCTCCTATTAAAGTTACCCAGCCTTTTTCTACGGCACCTAATAGAGAGTCTTGTTGAGACTTACTAAAGCGGTGTATTTCATCTATAAATAAGATAGGATTTTTTTGAGTAAATAAACCTCCACTTTGTTTAGCCTTATCAATGACTTCTCTTACATCTTTTACACCACTGTTAATAGCACTTAGGGTATAAAAGGGGCGTCCAGATTCTTTGGAGATTATAGAAGCAAGTGTTGTCTTACCTATTCCAGGAGGTCCCCATAAAATAAGTGAAGGTATTACGCCTGCCTTTAGCGCTTTATATAATGATCCTTCTTTACCAACAAGATGTTGCTGGCTAAGATAATCATCTAGAGATTGCGGTCTAAGGCGTTCGGCAAGAGGTTGATTCATATACACAAAAATACATATTTTGAAACCAGAAGTGACAATATAGCCGTTTGTAAAGAACGGTATTTAATTTGCGACTAGCTGTATGTGAAACAAGAGTCAACAAATTTTACATTTTATAATGGTGTAGTGATCTATCCATTAGTTTTCTTCCTCTCTATTTGGGTAGTTTTTTGGGTTGAAATAAAGTTTGGACTCGATTTCACCTCTTGGGGTGTTCGTCCTCGAACTTTATTGGGATTGCGAGGTATTTTTTTTTCTCCATTTATACATTCAGGAGTAAGCCATTTGTGGCATAATAGTATACCTCTTATCGTACTTAGCGCTGCATTATTTTATTTTTATAAACAGATTTCTTGGAAAGTGTTACTTTGGCTATTATTATTAAGTGGTTTCGGTACCTGGCTCATTGGTAGAACTTCTTTTCATATAGGGATGAGTGGTGTTATATATGCGCTTGTATCTTTTTTATTTTTCAAAGGTATTTTTGCACGTCATTATAGACTTATAGCGTTATCACTTTTAGTAGTCTTTCTATATGGAAGTCTTATTTGGGGAACCCTTCCTTTAAATGCAACAGTATCTTGGGAAGGCCATTTATCTGGCTTTATAGCAGGATTTTTATTGTCTTTACGCTTTCGCGAAAGCATACCTCAAGTAATACCTTATCAATGGGAAAATAAAAATTTTAATGAAGCAGAAGACCCATTTATGAGGCAATTTGACGAAAATGGATTTTTTTTTGAATTACCACCAGAAGAATATCAAATAGAAGAGGAGCTTGAAAAAGAAAATTTACAACAAAGGGTGAATTATACATACGTATATACATACAAAGAAGAGGAGGAGTAGTCTTTTATAGACGTTGCCTTACAACTTCATATAGAAATGCGCCACAAGCTACCGAGACATTTAAAGATGCTATAGAACCTTGCAATGGTAATTTTGCTTGATGATCTACAATCTTTAATACTCCAGTAGAAACTCCACTATCTTCTCTACCCATTACAACAGCTATAGGTTGATTAAAGTCTAGGTCATAAACTGTTTGGCTTGTTTTTTCTGTAGCGGCAACAACTTGTATTCCAGATCCTTGAAGATAATAAATTGCGTCTTTAATATGATCTACTTTGGCAATAGGAATATTAAAAGCTGCTCCAGCCGATGTTTTTATGGCTACTCCATTTACTGGAGCACCTCCTTTTTTAGGAATTATAATACCGTGCACACCTGTACACTCTGCTGTTCTTATAATTGCACCAAAATTGCGCACATCAGATAGACCATCTAATAATATAAATAGTGGTTTTTTATGAGTCTCTATGACAGTATTTACTAGTGTTTCAAACTCGTGATATTTTATAGCACTTACTATCGCTATAGCACCTTGATGGTTTTGTTGTGTGAGTTTGTTTAGTTTTTCTACAGGGACATATGAAGTTTGAACACCATTTTTTTTAATAAGTGTATTGAGTTCACTTAGTAGAGAGTTGTGTAAACCTTTTTGAAGAAATACTTTATCTATTTCTTTACCAGCTTCAATGGCTTCTATGATAGCACGTGTGCCAAATATTTGTAGGTCTTTTTGCATTTCTTATTAAATTAAAAAGCGCCCCATTATTTGGGACGCTTTGTTAGCATTTATGTTGTATATTAGAATTATAGTAATGATACATTACTATAACCTACAACACTATCTACTGTTGTTTGATTAAAAGTTCCGAAAGGGATTCTTGCATTAGTTACTGTACCAGCAGGGATAGTAAACTCTAATAATGTTTTAATTCCGTCACTATCTATTACAAATAATCTAACATTAATGTCTTCTAATGAAGTTAACTCCACTGCGTCAAATATCGTGTAGTAAAAATCATAATCCCCATCAGGATTAGTATTATTAAATACATCAGTTTCATAACGAGTACCGCTAGTCGAACTTTCAAATATAGTAGTAAAAGCTCTATCTATTACTTCTAAATTAAGGTTATTTGTCGTAGGGCTATTCCAGTCCATTAAGAAATTTAATCCACCACTGTTAGTAGTAGGAACTCGATCAAAAACAGGTATTGATGCTACATTAGATGTTGTTATAGAAGAGTCTTCTCCAGATGGAGTAAATGACACAAAATTACCATCTTCATC
>CALKZS010000189.1 GCA_938002835.1 uncultured Dokdonia sp.
CTTCATCATTTTCTATTTCACCTACACGTGCCCCTTGAACTTCAAAATCATACATACTAGTTTCCTCAAATGGTATTTCTAGCAATGTTGATGGTATAGTTATGCTACCATTTGCACTAGTAGATCCAGAATCTATGTAAACTATAGTTTCATTATCTTCAAAAGTATCTGTGGCATTTAATAAAACTTGTACATCATTAGAAGTAGATGAAGCTAAAGAAATATTAAATGGAACTGTTTCAGGACTTCCATAAAAAATAGCATCATCTATAGATATAGTTGCTGTAGAAACAGCTGTTGGAGCATCATCAATTTGAACATCATTAATTGGATTATCATCTTCTCCACAAGAAATCGCAATTAAACTAAGTGAGAGTATGGTTACTACTCTAAATTTTGAATATATTTTCATAATTTTTTTATTATTGTTTAGTTAATCCCATACCAAAGGTTCCTCCACAACAAGTTAATGTTACACGAAGATCTAATGTGAGATCATCAAGACAAGTTAATACTAGACCTCCAGGAGCAAACTCTCCATAGTCAGAATCAAAAGTTAATCCAGCAGTTCCTACTGGGAAAGCTAAACCTGCATTTCCATCAGCATCTAAACCTAAAGATAAAACACCTGTTGTTACATCAACATTTACAATTAGATCATCTCCTCCAACAAAACCTACACTTCCACCTACGACAGTTACTTGATTAGGACGAGGTCCTAGTATAATTTCTCTTGTAGGATTTGGATCAACAAGGCCAAGTGCACCCTCTAGATTATTAAAATCGACATTATAAGTTCCTGCTAATTCAGAAATATCAAATTCAGGGCAAGCATATGTAAAATTAAATGCCATAGCGCTTCTATACCCTGGAAGCCCTAATAGGTTATTACTAGTATCTCCTCCAGAAAGAACACCTGTGTCAGGATCAAATATAGGTTCTTCCCCTCTTGATATTACTCCATCATCTCTAGTTGCAGTGGCAATAAAAGCAAAATTATCTCCAAAACCTAAATCATCTATTGTTATGCCTAATGATGCAGCTATATCTTCAGCAGAAATTGCTAATTCTGCAGGAAATTCAGTTATTTCTAAAAAATTATTTACAAATATTTGTTCTCCAGAAACTGTAGCAACCATTTCTAAAGAGTAAGATGATATGTTTTCATTTACATCCTCTATTGTTCCTCCATATATAGCAACAGAAGGATCAACAAAACTTACCGTGGCACCAGGAACTTCATTTAAAACAAATCTTACAAATGCTCCTTGACTCGATCCGAAATCAGGCAGAGGGTTCTTTGATTCATCTTCACAAGAAGCAAAGATTAAGATGCTTAATAATAGCATCATTGAAATTTTTATATTTTTCATTTTTTATATTTTTTAATTAATAAATCCTGGAGGATTTGTATCCCAAAATACTTGATCAGTTAAGAAGTTACTATCAATATTTGGATTAGTTTGTGTTTCATCCGTAGGTAATATAAAAGTTCTAGGGAATTGAGTTTGATTTACAGGATCTTGAAAATTAGGTAAACCTGTTTTACGATAAAAATTATAGGATTCAATTCCATTTCCATAAGCTGCGATGTGGAATTGAGTTAATATAATCTCTAACCTTTCTTCGTCAGAAGCAGCAGCGTCATAAGATGTTAACACAGATTGTATAAAATCTGATATGTCAGTTGCAGTAGGCGCATTTGTTCCTGTACCAAAAGCTGTAACTTTAGTTATAGATTGAGTAACGGCAGTTTCAAGAAAATCACGTGTATTTCCAGCAGTTCCTAGTGTTAAAGATGTTTCAGCTAGATAAAAATTAGTAAAACTAGAAAGAAGAATTGGATCAATTCCTTCTCCTCCAAGACCAGTATTATTAATACCTGGGAATACAGTAGGATCTCCTACGGCAACAGCATTAGGGTGAGGGTCAAAAGCTCCTCCTCCAGGATAGATACCATAAATTGTCCTAGCTAAGTTATCTGCAGGAACACCATCAGAATTAGCGTGGTTTCTTCCCCAATAAAAATTATCTATATAACAATCAAATAAAGGTTCAGTGTCACTACAAGGTAAATCATCTCCTGTTGGATCAGTTAAACTTTGTCTATAAAAATAATATCTTAATCTAGGATCATCATTATCTTTTAAAAGTGCCATATAGTAGTTGTTCATATATAATACCACACTAGCTCCTCCTCCTAAATATGGATCTGTGAAGAACCTATGTCTACTTTCAATTGGGCTACCTGCTGTAGTATAATTAAATTGAAAATCTTGAGATGGATCTTCTATAATACCATTAGGTGATGCTAATATATCATTAATTCCTGCAGTAGCAACGGCAGGATCAAAAACTCTAATTTGATTAAACATCTTTAATTTAAGGGTGTTAGCCATTCTTAACCAAGAAGAGATATCTCCATTATAAAATAAATCTTCTGTAATGTTATTAGGAGCAGATGAGCTTAATTTCATAATAGCACTATCTATGAGTTCAAATACAGCATTGTAAACTGCTTCGTCATCATCTAATTCAGGGTTAGGAAATTCTAACGGATTATTTGCTTGTGAAAAAATAATATCTCCTGTTATATCAGTTAATGTTGCAAAAGTATAGGCAGTCATAAGATCTGCAACTCCACTCTGCTTAACAATATCCTGATTTGTTTGAGCTAAATCATCAAGAAAAAGACGATTATTATTTATTCTATAAGCAAATGTCCAAGTACCATTTAAAGTCGCATTATCAATATTTGATGCATATGAATCAAATTGATTTACTTGTCTTGTAATTCGCATAGTTTCATCGCTAACATTTGAGAAGAACGAAACTAAGTCAAGTTGTACTTGATTTAGGACAAATGTTGGATTTGCCCCATCAGGAGACAGTTGATTGGGTGATTCTGTTAGGTCTAGTTCTGTAGTTTCACAAGATGAAACTAATAGCAATAGACACCCCAAAAGTGCTATGTATGTATATTTTATTTTTTTCATTTTCTTTATATTTAGAAAGTTGCTTTAACACTTATTGCAAATCTTTTTGTGGTAGGAGCTGTTAAAAAATCTAATCCTTGACCATTACCTACACCTGTACTTAAAACTTCTGGGTCGAAGTTTGTGTATTCAGGTACGTTTACAGCCTTGTACCAAATGTTTTGTCCAGAAAGTGTAAAGTTTAAAGAACCTAATGGAGTTTTTTCTAAGAATTTTTCCGGTAGCTTATAACCTATAGATACTTCTCTAAGTCTTATTGTTGATGCATCCCATATAGATCCTTCAGCAGCTCTAAATACATCTTGAAAAAAGATATCATTCGCACCTATTTGAACATTATTTTGTATTGGCTGTCCATTTGCATCCAAAACTGGCTGACCTGTTGCTGGGTTTCCTACAACTCCAGGAAGTATAGTAGTAGATTCTCTATCTTCAGTATCTCTGGTAACACCTCTAAGAAGAAGTAATTGATTGGTTAAAGAATAGATATCTCCACCGTGAGTATATTCAAGTTGACCAGATAATGTTATGTTCTTATATGTGAAAGAATTTATCGTAGTTAATTTCCAATCAGGATTTGGATCTCCAATTACTTGAGTAGGATCTACTCCAGCTACATCATTACTAGTTAAATATCGTCCTTGAGTTGTTCCATTAGTTGCATCTACAAGAATATTTCCTGCATCATCTCTAATGAAGTAACTACCTATTATAACACCTAATGGTTGTCCTTCTATAGCAGCATTTCCTAAATTATTAAAACCAGCTATAACTATTTCTTCTTCAGGAATAGAAACTACTTCTGTTTCTGCTGCAGTAAAGTTATTAGTTATTGACCATTGGAAATTATCATTTTTGATAGCATCTATAGTTAATCCTATTTCTATACCTTCTCCATCTATCCTACCTGCGTTAAACTGACGTGAAGTAAACCCTGTTGAAGGTGGTAGGTTTTGTGTGAGTATTTGATCTTCAGATTTTCTAGTGTAAACACTAGCGTCTAAAGTAACGCGGTTGTTAAATAATCGAGCCTCTAGGCCAACCTCATATTCAGTATGTAATTCAGGTCTCAAATCTGGATTAGCTTGAGCAAGACTTAGCGTGTTTGTTGTAACAGGTCCGTTGTTACCTTGAAAAGCATTTCCATTTGAGTTTAATGTCTGTACTGTTGGGAATCCATCAGGGAATCCAGCAGATTGAGCAAAGTTTGCTCTTACTTTTAAATAGTTTATAGCGTTAGATTTAAGTCCTTCTATAGCAGCAGTAGGAATAAATGACAAAGATGCACTAGGGTAAAATAAAGACCTGTTGTCAACTTGTACATTTGAGACCCAATCATTACGACCAGATAGAGTAGCAAATAAATAATTTTTATAATCTAATTGCAACTCAGTAAATAAACCAACAATGTTTTGTTTTTGATCAAATTGCAAATCTACACCTGTGATAGGATCTAGATTTGAATGATTTATGAAGTTGTCGTGATTAACTCTTCCAAAAACAATTTGATCCGTACTTGCTATACCATCTCTAGAAAAATCATCAGATCTTGCTTCACCACCTAAAATAGCATTAAAAGTAAAGTTGTCATTACCAAATTTATAGTCACTAAAGTTTAAAACAGCTCTGTGGTTAGTTATTTGATTTGTAGATCTAGTAGTTCTTAAATATCCTATTTGATATTCAGTTGTTGCAACACCACCTCTATTTACGTGAAACGTTTGCTCATCTGAATAAGTGTCAAAACCATAAGTATATAAGAAATTAATATGATCATTAAATTCATATCCAGCTCTAAAAGATCCAAATGTACGTCTAGTATCTGATCTGTTTGCACTATTTTCTAATAACCAGTAAGGATTTTCTAAATCTGGACGGTAGTATACACTAGCTCCAGTTACAGGATTTGAAAATGGGAGGTTAGTTAAATCTAAATTTCTAGGGATATATAGTAACCTTTCAAATATAGATATTGCTCCAGCTGCGTTTCCAGCCGAAATTGGAGGAGTGGTTAAATTGTTATTTACATAATTTAATGTTCCTCCTAATGTAAACTTGTTTGTAAGATTTAAGTTTCCACCTACAGAAAAGTTATCTCTTCTAAGACTATTTTCTTGTATATAACCATCTTCAGTTGTGTTGGCAAAATTAAAACTTATATTTCCTTTATCGAATGAACTAGAAGCTCCAATAGAAGTTGTTCTACCTAGTCCTGATCTAAAGAAGTCAGATACATTGTCAGGTTGTGCTTCATATGGTATTTCGATTCCAAAAAATTCAGGAAATAAGTCCTCAAAACCTGGGTTTCTTCCATTAGCATATGGATGAATGACTGTATCTAAATCAGAAAAAGCTGCTCCCCAGTTACCTACAAATCCTGGATTGAAAGTTTGGTCAGCTCCTTGACCATATGTATTTTGATAGTCTGGTAAGTTTGCTATTTCTGTAATATAAGAAGTGTTAGTAACACTTATCTCGAATTTTTTATTTGCATCTTTCCCACCTGAAGAACCAGCTTTAGTTGTGATGAGAATCACACCATTTCTACCTTGAGATCCATATAAGTTAGCAGCACTAAATCCTTTTAAAACACTAATTGTTTCAATGTTGTCTGGGTTTAAATCTAAAGTTCTGCTACTGGTGTTAGTAGAACCATCACCAAAACCACCAACTTGGTTAGCTCCAGATTCAAAAGGGACACCATCAACAATGTAGAGGGGTTGATTGTTGCCATTTAAAGACACACTAGTTCTAACTCTTATGTTTGTTGCACTTCCTGTTGCTCCACCAGCCCCAGTAATATCAACTCCAGCAATTTTACCATTTAAAGCACGAACTAAATCTGTTTGCGGTTTTTGTTCAACTTGTTCAGCACTAACAGTCGTAACAGCATATCCAAGAGCTTTTTTCTCTCTTTTTATACCTTGTGCAGTTACAATTACTTCATCAAGAGCATTGTCTGAAGCTAGAGTTACATTTATTGAGGTCTGAGTACTTACTACGATTTCTTGACTAGCAAACCCTACAAAACTAAAAACAAGCACATCAGTAGGGCTTGCTTGAATTGAGTAATTACCATCAAAATCGGTTTGGGTTCCTGTGTTTGTTCCCTTAATAATGACATTTGCGCCAGGCAAAGGTCCATTTTCTTCAGAAACAGTTCCAGAAACCGTTGTTTGTGCAAACGATATTTGCACCACAAACGCTAGTAATAGCGTTAAAATTCCATTAAACTTTGTTTTCATTGTTATAATTATTTGAATTAGCCAATTTCAAAAGTCCAAATAAAAAGTTAATTATGCAACTATTTAGTGTTGTAAATTGAATTAAAAAAATAAACACTTTACTTCAAAGTTAGTTTTATATTGAATTTAATCACTTGTTTTTGAATAAAAGCAAAATATTTTTCAATGAAATCCAAATTCTGTTGATATAGTATTAATCCGATTAACAGTTAATTACTGTTAAAGGAAATAAAGCTTTTAAGATTTTTTTAATTAATGCCTAGTTGAAATAGTTCATAACTTTGGTGTATTTTTTTTATGACATTTTCTGTTCTATTAGTATGAGTGTCACTAATAAATAATTGTCCAAAGTCATTTGTATTTACAAGTCTTATAATACTTTGCACACGATTTTCGTCTAATTTGTCAAAAATGTCATCAAGTAGTAATAAAGGAGTGGTGCCACTTTCTTGTTTGATAAAATCAAATTGAGCCAGCTTTAAGGCAATCAAATATGATTTTTGCTGCCCTTGACTGCCAAATTTTTTTACAGGATGCCCATTGATTTTAAAAATTAGATCATCCTTGTGTATCCCAACACTGGTATATTGCAATGTGCGATCTTTATTTATAGCATTTGTTAATAGATGTTGTAGAGGCATTTCACTTAGAGCGCTTTGGTAAGATAATGTTACAGACTCTGTTCCGCCACTTATAGCTTCATAGCGTTCTTGGAAAATAGGTATAAATTTTTCTAAAAATTGTGTGCGTTTTTCATAAATGGGAGTCCCAAAACCATCGAGCTGCTCATTATATACAGCAATGGTGTCTTGATTAAAGGTATTATTTACAGCAAAGTATTTTAATAACGCATTGCGTTGAGATAGTATTTTAGAATATCCTAATAAGTTAGAGAGATATGTTTTGTCGCTTTGTGAGATAACACCATCTATAAATTTTCGGCGAGTGTCACTTCCTTCAGTAATAAGATCTCGATCTACTGGCGAAATAATGACAAGTGGTAAAAAACCTATATGGTCTGCAAAGCGATCATATATTTTGGCATTGCGTTTTATAATTTTTTTTTGACCTTTTTTTGCACTTACAACTACTTTTTCTTCTCGATCACTTTTGTTATAAATACCATCTATTACAAAAAAGTCTGCGTTGTGATTTATATTTTGGCTAGTAACCGGATTAAAATAGCTTTTTCCAAAAGAGAGATGGTAGATTGCATCTAGCACATTTGTCTTTCCAACACCATTATTTCCTACAAAACAATTGATCTTTGCATCAAAGTTAAAGACCTTTGATTCAAAATTTTTATAGTTAATAAGTGAGAGAGATTTTAATATCATAAAGAGCGTGGGGCTTGGCACGCTTTCGCGAAAGCAAACAAATTCCGATTCATATACTTAAAGTAGCTTCAAAATTAAGCAATAATTTCCCTTTCATAATTCAATAAATATTATATTTTTGCCCGACTAATAGAAAGAGAACTATGGCTACATATAATAAAAGAGGATATAAACCCAAAACAAAGCCTGTTAAGGCAGAGGTTGAAGAGTTTATAGATGATAGTGAGAGCACAACAGCAGAGGTTTTTGGATCTCTGGATGAAGGAGCAAATAAGGCAGAGGAATGGTTTGAAAAAAACCAGAAGCCAGTAATAGGTATTATAGTAGGTATTCTTGTGATAGCATTGTTGTATCTGGGATATAATCGTTTTATTGTTGAGCCTAAGGCAGAAGAAGCTGCAAATGAACTTGTTGTTGCTCAAGAAAGTTTTACAACAGCGTTAGAAGCTACAAATACTTCTGTAAAAGATTCATTATACCTAGTTGCTTTAAATGGTAGAGATGGAAAATATGGACTTTTAGAAATTGTAGACAATTATGGATCTACACCTTCTGGTAATCTTGCTAGTTATTATGCGGGAATGTCTTATTTGGAAATTAAAGACTACCAAAATGCGATTTCTCATCTAGAAGATTTTTCTAGTGATGATGAGATGTTAGCACCACTTGCAAAAGGAGCCATAGGAGATGCGTTTATGCAGTTAGGGCAAGCAGAAGAGGCGCTAGGGTATTATGAGACGGCTGCTACAATGAAAACAAATGACTTTACAACTCCTAGATTTTTGTTTAAAGCTGGA
The DNA here is from genome assembly GCA_938002835.1 of uncultured Dokdonia sp. GTDB lineage: Bacteria > Bacteroidota > Bacteroidia > Flavobacteriales > Flavobacteriaceae > Dokdonia. The sequence continues at coordinate 8,376 of CALKZS010000189.1, forward strand.
GTGACAGCAATAGACCTAGGGAAAAATGATGTGGCAGTAAAACATTTGTCTCGTGTTAAAGAAGAATTTAGTGATTCTGATTATGCATCTCAAGTAGATCAATACCTGGGTCAAGCGCAAGCTGGGAACTAGGTGTTGTAAGACTGTTTTTAGCAACTTTCTATATTACTAGATAAACTATAAAGATTAAAAAAATGGCAACAGCAGGTAATAACCTCTCAGCCTATGATAAAGCAAACATCCCAAACTCGAAAGACTTCAAGTTTGGGATTGTTGTTTCTGAGTGGAATGATGAGATCACAGAAGGATTATGGAAAGGAGCGTTTGATGCGCTAAAAGATTGTGGTGCCATTAATGAAAATATTGTACGATGGAATGTTCCTGGAGCTTTTGAACTTATCTATGGAGCAAAAAAAATGACGCAGTCTTATGATATGCTAGATGCTATTATTGTAATAGGAGCAGTAATACAAGGAGAGACAAAGCATTTTGACTTTGTGTGTGAAGGCGTGACACAGGGCATTAAAGACTTAAATCTTACACAAGACATTCCTGTAATTTTCTGTATACTCACAGATAATAATATAGAGCAATCTCGTGCTCGCAGTGGAGGGATTCACGGTAATAAAGGAACAGAGGCTGCTATTGCAGCTATTAAAATGGCACAACTTAGAAAAGATGCTAAGTTTTAGGTTTAACTGGCGATAACTAAATGTTTTTTGCTTTTTTAGTAATAAAATTCTCAATATTTTGAAACGGTATACTTTTTGAATTCGAAATTGTATCTTTGATAACCAACGGTTATTTCTTAATTTAAATAAAATTATTTAGTATGGGACCTATTCAATTTACACTTATTAAAAGATTAAAATCGAATAATCGTTTTAATTATACTCCTCGATATTATAACGGAAAAGAAGAAAATTTTGACGAATCTCAGTATTCTACAAAAATGGATGCATACAATGAGACTTTTAACTCAAATGATTTTGCGGGTCAATGGAATCAAATTCGAAAAGACAAAAGATCTAAAAATAATTCGGGTCTAAATACAACATTGGTTATTATTATAGCAGTTTTAGTATTTGCTTTTCTTTATATAATCGATTTTGACTTATCTATTTTTTCTTATTAGATATTAGATGACAAACATCATTAAACTCTTACCTGATCACGTAGCAAATCAAATTGCTGCGGGAGAAGTAGTACAACGACCAGCGTCTGTAGTAAAAGAGTTGCTAGAAAATGCTATAGATGCAGGAGCATCTTCTATAAAACTTATTGTAAAAGAAGCAGGAAAAACCTTAATACAGATTATTGATGATGGAAAAGGGATGAGTGATACAGATGCTAGAATGTGTTTTGAACGTCACGCTACGTCAAAAATCACTACTGCAGACGATCTTTTTAATCTTAGTACTAAAGGTTTTAGGGGAGAAGCGCTGGCATCAATTGCAGCAGTAGCTCACGTAGATCTAAAAACCCGCCCTGAAAGAATAGATGTAGGAACTCATATTGAAATAGAGGGAAGTAAAATTATAAAACAAGAAGTTTGTGCTACACCAAAAGGAACCTCACTTTCTGTTAAAAATTTATTTTTCAATATACCTGCACGACGCAATTTCTTAAAGTCTAATAGTGTCGAGTTGCGCCATATTATAGATGAATTTCAACGAGTAGCGCTTGCGCATCCAGATCTTTCGTTTGCAATGTATCACAATGAGGGAGAGTTATTTCAACTACCTAGTGGTAATTTAAAACAACGTATTGTCAATATTTTTGGAGGAAAGACTAATGAAAAATTAGTTCCTGTCAAGGAAGAAACAGATATTCTTATTATAGATGGATTTGTTGTAAAACCTGAGTTTTCTAAAAAGACAAGAGGTGAGCAGTTTTTCTTTGTAAATGATCGTTTTATAAAGAGCCCTTATCTCAATCACGCTGTTACTGCGGCATTTGATGGCTTACTTCCAGATAGAGCAAGAGCAAGTTATTTTCTTTATCTAAAAGTAGATCCTAGTACAATAGATATCAATATACATCCTACAAAAACCGAAATTAAATTTGATGATGAGCACGCGCTATATGCAATGCTTCGTAGCACGATTAAACATAGTTTGGGGCAGTTTAGTATTGCACCTGTATTAGATTTTAATAGAGATAGCGAGCTAGATACTCCTTATGACTATAAAAATAAAGGTGTTGTTACTCCCAAGATAGAGGTAGATAGAACTTTTAATCCTTTTGAGAATGTGCCAGCACCCAAGAAAGGGATGCAGCGACCAGATTATCAAAAACCTAGTGCAGAAGGTTGGGAAAAAATGTATGAAGGGATTCAAAATAAACCTTCGAGAACAAGTACTCTTATAATAGAAAAAGAAGCCCAAACAGGGAATATATTTGAGAGTGATATGAATGGGGGAGCTATTGTTTCCGCTTTCGCGAAAGCAGACTCTTCTTCATCCATCACTACATCAGAGGCATCAACATATCAGCTCAATAATAAATACATTGTAAGTACCATCAAGAGCGGAATGGTAATCATCCATCAACATCGTGCACATCAACGTGTGTTGTATGAAGAGTTTTTGAGAAATATAACTGTAAAAGAATCTGTGAGCCAGCAATTATTGTTCCCGCTCACACTAACATATACTACAACAGAACTGGCACTTATTGAAGAGCTTAAAGAAGGACTTGAAAATACTGGTTTTCTATTTGGGACTATAAGTGGAGATATTGTTGAGATTTGTGGTATTCCTACTTCGATTACAGAAGGTCAAGTGCCTGTAGTGATAGAGCAATTGCTAGGAGATTTAGAAAATGAAGTGTCCGATAGCGGGTTTAGTCAGACAGATACACTGGCAAAAAGTATGGCAAAGAGTCTGGCGGTAAAAGGAGGAGAGTCTCTAGATGCGTTATCTAGAGAGCATCTTGTAAATAGCTTGTTTGCTTGTAAAGAGCCTAGTATATCTCCTTCTAATAAGACAACATTTATTACAATGACAGGTGATGAATTAGAACGAAAATTTAAGTAAAAGATGGGTAAGATTACAGAATCGGTGAAGATGTTGATCATTATAAACGTGATTTTCTATTTAGGGTCTTATTTTATCATTAAGCCAGAACCTGCGATGCAATTATTTGCTTTATGGTTTACAGAGAACCCTAGTTTTCAATTTTGGCAACCACTTACTCATATGTTTATGCATAGTTTATCAAGTCCTATGCACATAATATTTAATATGTATGGATTGTGGATGTTTGGTAGTGCTATTGAAAATGTATTAGGGCAAAAAAGATTTTTATTCTTTTATTTTTCTGCAGGTCTTGGGGCTGCATTTATTCATACGCTTGTAAATTATTATCATTTTAATACTGCAAGTGACGTTATTATGTCTTTAGGTTTTAATGTGGAAGATATTAATGTACTTTTAACAGAAGGAAGCTTTAATAAAAAAATACCTGTAGAAACAGCACAAGAATTATATGATTCATACGCTGTTCCAGCAGTAGGGGCTTCTGGAGCGCTCTATGGAGTGCTTGTAGCGTTTGGAGTGATGTTTCCTAATGCTGCTTTAGGGTTAATGTTTATTCCTATTCCTATTAAAGCAAAGTATTTTATTCCAGCTCTTATACTATTAGATCTATTTTCTGGAGTTACTGGTTTTTCTATTTTTGGGGCAAATATTGCAAATTGGGCTCATATAGGAGGTGCCTTGTTTGGGTTTATAATGATCTGGTACTGGAAAAAGAAAGGATTGCGTTAAAAATTATTAAAAAGACTATGTCAAAAACATCACTTGCATATAAATATAATATGGCATCTATCGCTGTAAAACTCATTGTGATTAATGTTGCTGTGTTTTTAGTATTTAATCTATTGCCGTGGTTGCTTAGAATAGATTCAGGTTTTTTAAATAGATATTTTGTATTGTCCACAGAAACGACACGTTTTATACAACAACCGTGGTCTATATTTTCTTATTCTTTTTTACATAGAGATGTATGGCACTTATTATGGAATATGGTGTATTTATATATTTTTTCGAGGTTTATTTTAAATCTTTTTACACCTAAACGTTTTCTTACGATTTATTTGCTAGGAGTTGTTGCGGGAGGGCTTGCGTTTTATACAGCCTATAACGTATTTCCTGTATTTGAAGGACATTCAGTTCTTGTAGGTGCCTCTGCAGGTGTAATGGCTATTATTGCTTTTATAGGCACACATTCTCCTAATAATGAGATACGTTTTTTTATTTTTAATTTAAAACTATGGCATATTGCTATTACCTTCTTTTTAATAGACTTGTTAAGTTTACCCACGTCGTCTAACGCAGGCGGATTAATAGCGCATATAGGTGGTGCAGCTTTTGGGTTTGTATATGCTCGACAATTATTAAAAGGAAATGATATAGGTCTTTGGTTTGAAAAAATAATGGATGTTGTTGCTAGTTGGTTCGTAAAAAAACCAGTGAGCAAAAAGAGATCTCCATTAAAAACAGTTCATAAAAATAAAACGGTAAGAAAACAGAAAGCTACAAGTACGACCACAAAGACAAGTCAACAACAACAGGTAGATGCTATTTTAGATAAAATAAGTAAGAGTGGTTACGAGTCTCTCTCTAAGGTAGAGAAAGATTTCCTTTTTAAAGCAGGAAAAGATTAGATGAAAAATCTTAACTTTTTAGGGAAAGCTGTTTTCTTTTTAAATAGTGTTTTTGCAATATTACTTCTTGCAAGTTATTTATTGCCTTTTATACCGCCACATATATTCCCATCACTTTCGGTATTAAGTCTTGTGATGCCTGTTTTATTGGTAATCAATTTGATGTTTTTTCTCTATTGGTTACTTCAAGGTAAAAGACAGTTTTTGTTGTCTGCTTTTATACTTCTTTTGGGTGTGACACATATTTTATCTCTCTTTAGAATACATAGTTCAGATATTGAATCTAGTGATCAAGCTTTGAAAGTTCTTACCTATAATGTGCGTCAGTTTAATATAAATGGCTGGAGTGAAGAGGTGAATGTAGGTGAAAGAATAGTCGATTTTGTAAAAGAAAAAGATCCAGATATTGTCGCATTTCAAGAGTATCACCCAGCTATTAATTTTGATAGAAATTTATATACATATCAATATCGAAAGATGAATAAGAGCAATAAAAATTTTGGTCAGATCATCTTTTCAAAGTATGAGATTGTCTCTCAAGGAAGTTTGGATTTTGAAAGAACTGGCAATAATGCTATTTATATAGATATTGTAAGAGCTAAAGATACTTTGCGCATTTATAATGTGCATTTTCAATCATTACGAGTGTCACCCAGTCTAGAGAAGCTACAAAAACAGAACTCTAAGCGTTTAATAGGGCGTTTAGGACAGGCTTTTGTAAAACAAGAGCAACAGCTTGAAAAATTTTTAAAACACGAGGAGAGCTCTCCATATCCTATTGTGGTAGCTGGAGATTTTAATAATAGTGCAACATCTTATCTCTATAGAAAAGTACGAGGAGGTAAAGACGACGCTTTCGCGAAAGCGGGATCAGGAACAGGCGCTACCTTTCAGTTTGACGTCATACCGTTAAGAATAGACTTTATATTAGCAGATGAGTCTTTGCCTGTAATAGGTTTTGAAACTTATGATATACCGTTAAGTGATCATTTGCCATCAATGGCTACTTTTGATATGGAATAGCATCAAGATCAATTTTTTCAAGGTACTCTTGGGCACTGGGACCTAAATTAAAAAGTAAATCTAAAATAGTAAGATTAGATAAATACCCGTGATTTTCTTGAAATAATTGATGATATTCTGGTAGTGGATATTCAGGTTCTTTCTTAGCTGTTAATAAACCTCTAAAATCTTCTTGACTGGGCTTTTTTAAATATTCTGTAGTATAGATTAGTTTAATGTCTAGCTGTAAACATTCTAAAATTACTTGATGGCAAGCATTGTTAAAATCTATGAGTTTGTCATATTCTTTATGATATAAAGGCTCAAATTCGTCTTCGTAGTATTCAAAATAAGGAGAGGTTTGATAAGCTATTTTTAAACTTCTCCAGTGATCACGTTGCCAGTGAAATTTATTTTCTAAACGCACATCAAAATACTGCTGTCTCTCAGTCTTATCTTTTCTGTGAAGAATAGGAATAATGAGAGTGAGTACACCTGTAGATGTGGCAATATTCATTCTGGTGCGATACGATTGCTTTTGAAAATTACCTTTAGCTTCTACATACACTTCTTCTGCTTGACTTATGATAGCATACTGTATAATAGGTGCGCAATATCCTGGTGTTATTAGAGCAGATTTCATCAGTTATGATTTATTATTTTTCCATTATATTGATTAAAAGGGATTGGTCCGTGAGTTCTCGAGTCCATACTGTTATCTCTGTTGTCTCCTAAAGTAAAAAAATGATTTTCAGGAACAATATAAGGTCCAAAATTATCAATTGTCCATATAAGTGACGTGCTCTTTGGTGTTTGTTTAAATTGAGTTATGTCAACTGGATTATCATTAGTTTGATGCTGTAATTTTAGTTTTGAAGCAATATGATCTTCAAGTTGGATGATATAAGTTTCGTTAGATATTTGATAAATAAATTCTTGTTTTTCCTGAAATAATTGTTTGTTTAGAGAATATTCTTCAGACGGTAAAACATAGTTGTGCTTTAAAGAAAGGTTTTTGTCTATGTTTATTCCATTTAAAAAGACAATTCCATTTTTTATGAGTATTGTGTCATTTTCTGTAGCAATAAGTCTGCTAATAACATCTATATAGCCATTACCAAATAAGTTTTCTACTCTTTTGTAACTTATAAAATCATTTCTATTAGGTTTAAATAATTTACTGACTATGATTTTATCACCAACCTCTAATGTAGGAGACGATGAGATTGTTTGAATGGTGTAAATGCCATATAAACTATTTTGAACTAAGTTGTTATATACTATAAATAAGATAAAAAGACTACTTAAAATTCCAAGTATTATTTTTTTGTTCTTACTCATACTTGGGTTGTTAAATTATTTCTTCTTTTTCTTCCTAAAGAATGACCACCCGATATATAAGATTAAAAATCCTAAGAACCAGTATCTATAACTTACTAATTTCCCATCACCACCTACAGTGGTAAATACTCGATCCCAACGTATACTATTAAAGAATCCGTTTTTGTTTTTATCAAGACTTAGCCATACAAAAACAGGCTTTCCTACAACGTGATTATAAGGTACATATCCCCAGCTTCTAGCGTCTTGGGAGTTATGTCTGTTATCACCCATCATCCAGTAATAATCTTGTTTGAAGGTGTATTCTGTAAGTGGTTCTCCGTTTAATAAGATTTGATTCCCATTTCTAGTGATGCTACGTTCTTCTCCCATTTCATACCCTTCATATACCTCAATAATTCGTTCGTAATAAGGCAAGGTTTCTGAGTTAATGGCAACTGTTTTTCCTTTTTCAGGAATATAAATAGGTCCAAAGTGATCTACGCTAGATGCACGACCAGGTTTGTGACCAAACATTGAACTGTTATTTTCTATAGGATCATATTTGTTACGAGTAATACTAATGATGTTGTTGTTGTTTTTGAGTTTGGCAATTGCAGCCTCACTTGCTTGTGCAACGTGAGTGTAAGGGCCGCTATCACCTTCTACGTTAGAGAGATAAATATCAGAAATCTCATACCTTTCATTAGTGAGTTCTGTAGGAAATGAATAACCGCCGCCAGCATTTGTTACTCTTTTTACGAGAAGCGTTTTAGACACTATTTCATAGCTAAACTGTATGCGCGCACGATCAGGAAGATCATTTTGTTTTCCGTTAATGTATACATATCCATCACGTACTTCAAGAGAATCTCCAGGAATTCCAACGGCACGTTTTACATAATTAGATTTTTTATCAATAGGTTTTTTAACACTACCTCGCATACTGCCAGGATTGATATCTACAAGTGTATCTACCGGCCAGTTAAAGACAACAATATCATTATTTTTTATACTTTGAAAGCCAGGTAATCTAAAATAAGGTAATTGTGGCTTTGATAAGTAACTTTTAGTCTTTGTACCATAAATAGTGTCGTGCAACATTGGAGTTGCCACTGTGGTATTGGGTGTTCTTGCTCCATAATGAAACTTACTTACAAACAACCAATCACCTACAAGCAATGTTTTTTCAAGAGAAGAAGTAGGTATGACAAAGGGTTGCATAAAATACGTATGTACAATGGTGGCAGCTACTATGGCAAAAAGGATAGAACTTGTCCACTCACCACTAGAAGAGGTAGGATTAATATCTCTGCCTTCTCTATACGGTGTATCTGTTGCATAATTTATATAATATAAATAGAAGCCTAAAGTAAATATGGTAAGAGCAGTATCTTTATAAGATGTAAAGCCAAAACTACGTGCTGTCTCAACCCATACAACAGGAATCATAATAAGATTTACAATAGGTATAAAAAGTAAGATAGTCCACCATTTAGGTCTATTTATGATACCCATTAATACCACTGCATTATATACGGGAACAGCAGCTTTCCAGGCTTTTCTTCCTGCTTTAACATATAGTTTCCAAGTGCCAGCAAAATGAATTGCTTGTACAATTAAGAAAAATATAAACCATTGTAAAAATGTCATCTCTAATAATTTTATAAGTAATGAGTGTGTGAGTAGGTAAAAATGTTACATTATAAATTTAAAACATCTTGCATTGAAAAAACTCCTTTTTTTCCATTAATCCATTCTGCAGCTACTAATGCACCTAGAGCAAAGCCCTGTCTAGAGTGAGCTTCGTGACTTAGCATAATAGTATCTATTTCGCTTTTATATGTAATAATATGTGTTCCAGGAACCATTCCTTCTCTTTCTGCTGTTATAGGGATTACCTGTGATGTAGGTGTTTGTCCTTTTTTTAATTCCCATTTTGAATACGAAGTATTCTCTATAATACCTTCGGCAAGAGTGATGGCAGTACCACTTGGAGCGTCTAGTTTTTGAGTATGGTGTATTTCTGTCATAGCCACATCATACTCCTTGTGAGACGCCATAATTGCAGCAAGTTTTTTATTAAACTCAAAAAATAAATTCACCCCTACGCTAAAATTTGAAGCATATAAAAAAGCACTATCTTTTTCTTTGCAAAGCGCTACCATCTCATCATATTGATCTAACCATCCAGTAGTGCCAGAGACTACAGGAATTTGAGCTTCAAAACATTGCTTTAAATGAGAAACAGCAACATTTGGGATACTAAAATCTATGGCAACATCTGCATTTTCTAATGTAAAATCTTCGGCATTGCGCACACGAGCGGTAATGGTGTGACCTCTTTCAATAGCTATTTTCTCAATAGCTTTTCCCATTTTTCCGTAACCTAAAAGTGCAATATTCATTATTTGTTAAAATCTATATGTGAGCTTAGCTCCATAATTTATTTGTGTACCAAAATCATCAAAATACATATCTGGAGCTAGGGTTAATTTGTCATCTACATCATATTGAGAGAGATGTGCGTCTACATTTGCTTCTATAATTTGAAGCACATAAGCCGCTGCAGATAATAAGATAAAAAGATCTCTTCGTCTACGTAGTTGGTCTTGCGCATCTATAAGTGCGTCATCTGAGAATATATTTGTGATAATTCCTGTATCAGGGTCAACTTCACTAAATTCATCTAGTCTTCCAGCAAGTCTAAGTTTAAAAGCTGTTCTAAAGCGTTCGGATTCTTGTGCATTAAAGATGGCACCATACACTGTAGTCCCTAAGGCTCCATATACTAAAGGAACTTTCCAGTAATCTTTGTTGTATATCTGACCTAAACCAGGAAATGCAGCTCCATAAAATGCAGCTTTTGCAGGTCTTAATGGGTCATATGGCTCTTGTGAGATCACATTTTCTGTTTTAGTGATATCAATAATGGTATCTTCTGGGTTTTCTTGTTGCGCTTTCGCGAAAGCAAAAAACAGACACATACATAGAAGCGTTATGAACTTTTTATTTTGCACCCTTAATGAGTTTCTGAAGTCTATTAAAATCTTCTTCTGAAGAGAAAGGAATTGTGATTTTACCACGGCCATTTTTTGATACTTTTATATCAACTTTTGCGCCAAAATATTCTGCAAAATCCTTGTTTCCTTCTTTTATAAATGATGGGGTTTCTAAGGCTTTAGGGAGTTCTGTAGAAGAAGTCGCGTGGTAATTTTTTACGATTGCTTCTGTCTGTCTTACAGAAAGCTTTTCTTGCACAATCTTCTCATAAATATCAAGCTGATCTCCAGTGTCTTCTATATTGATAAGTGCACGACCGTGACCCATCGATAAAAAACCATCTCGCATACCTGTTTGTACAATAGGATCTAATTTAAGAAGACGTAGGTAATTTGTAATTGTAGATCTGTTTTTACCTACACGATCACTCATTTGTTCTTGAGTGAGATTAATTTCGTCTATTAATCGTTGGTAAGAAAGTGCGATCTCTATGGGGTCAAGATCTTGACGTTGTATATTTTCAACCAGTGCCATCGTAAGGCTTTCCTGATCGTTTGCAATACGTATATATGCAGGAATAGTCTCATTACCAATAAGTTTTGATGCTCGAAAACGACGCTCTCCAGAAACTAATTGATATTTCCCAAAACTAATCTTTCGTACCGTAATAGGTTGTATAACTCCTAGTTCTCTTATAGAAGAAGCTAGTTCTCGTAAAGTTTCTTCATTAAAACTAGTACGAGGTTGAAAAGGATTTACCTCTATATGATTAAGATCTAACTCAACAATATTCCCTACAACTTTGTCAGCATTTTTGTCATTTGCACTTTTGATATCATTTTCCGGGTCTTTTAATAAGGCAGAAAGACCACGACCTAGTGCTTGTTTTTTTGTTGCTTTAGCCATTAGTTCTAGCTAGTTTGTTTTGTAATAAGTTCTTGCGCAAGACTTAAGTAATTTGTTGCTCCTTTGCTTGCTGCATCATAGTTTATGATGCTTTCACCATAACTAGGTGCTTCACTTAAACGCACATTACGTTGTATGATTGTCTCAAAAACCATTTCGCTAAAATGTTTTTGCACTTCTTCAACCACTTGATTAGAGAGGCGTAAACGTGAATCAAACATAGTTAGTAATAGTCCTTCTATATCAAGATCACTATTATGTATTTTTTGGACGCTTTTTATAGTGTTCAATAATTTGCCTAGTCCTTCCAGTGCAAAGTATTCGCACTGTATTGGGATCATTACAGAGTCTGATGCTGTAAGAGCATTTAACGTAAGAAGCCCAAGTGAAGGAGCGCAATCTATCAAAATATAGTCATAATCATTGCGCAAATCACTTATTGCTTTTTTCATCATATACTCGCGTTGCTTTTTATCTACAAGCTCTATTTCAATAGCTACAAGGTCTATATGAGCAGGAATAAGATCAAGATTGGGCGATGACGTAGGGATAATTGCTTCTTTTGTGCTAGCGGTGTGCTCTAGAAGTTGATAGGTTCCTACAGAAACACTTTCTACATCTATTCCTAATCCAGAAGTCGCATTTGCTTGAGGATCTGCATCTATAAGGAGTACTTTCTTCTCAAGAACACCTAGAGAAGCTGCAAGGTTTACAGAGGTAGTAGTTTTACCCACGCCTCCTTTTTGGTTTGCAATTGCAATTATTTTACCCATAAAATTTGAGGACTGTTAGGGAGTAAAAATACAATTTAAAATGAGGATATAAAATCCTATTCTAATGAAAAAAAGCAAGAGGTATAAAGTAAGCTGTTTTTTTGTATAAAAAGTTAAGGTTGGATTTCTTTAACCATAGCTTCAGTAATCATCTCTTTTTGAGTATTTCCCCAATTATTCATTATGTAATTCATTACATCTGCCACTTCATCATCATATAATTCGAGATTAGCCATCACACCATTGTAATTTTTCCCATTTACTGTGATGAGGCCTTTCTGACCATATTTTACCACTTTAATAGCTTCTTTAAAGCGATCTTTAGAGAGCCAATCTGATTTTGCAAGAGGAGGGAAAGTGTCTTTTAGACCTTCTCCTTTTCCTAAATGACATTGTATGCAAAAATCATTGTATACAATAGCTCCTCGTTCTATAGACTCAGAAAGGGGAGTTTGTTTTATATATGAATCGTTAGTATATGTTGAGATATTAAACGATAAGAAAAATATTGAAATAATAATATAAAGAGTATGTTTCATAAAAATAGTTTAAGAATATTCTTGTAATTATTTTTTTGTTAATTTTAAGATTCCTTTCCCTTCAACACCTACATAAATAGTGCCGTTATGACAAACAACATTGCGCACACGGCCTATCTCTTCTAACAACTTTTCTCTACCTATTACTTGGTTGTTTTCAAGAATTACAAGCTCAAGATATTTAAATTTTAAAGAGCCTATGAGAAGATTTCCGTCTAGATGCGCATCTCCAGTTTTATGAGCAAATGCCATTCCAGATGGGGCAATAGACGGGACCCAATAATATAAAGGTTGTTCCATACCTTCTTTATGAGTAATCTCTGTAAAAGTAGTGCCACTATAATTTATTCCATAAGAAATTACAGGCCAACCATAATTTTTTCCAGCTTCAGGAATGTTAATTTCATCACCACCTCTAGGGCCGTGTTCGTGAGTCCAGATCTTTCCAGATTCTGGATGAATAGTCATTCCTTGTGGATTGCGATGTCCGTATGAAAAGATAGCTTCTTTTGCATTATTTGTATCTACAAACGGGTTGTTTTTAGGAATGCTACCATCTGCATTAAGTCTATATATCTTACCACCATCACGTGTGATATCTTGAGGGTTGGTGTCTCTCTCACCACGATCTCCTATAGAAAAATATAAGTATCCATCTTTATCAAAACATATACGACTCCCAAAATGATGGCTTTTTCTAGTATTAGGACTTCCTTTATATAAAACTTTTTTGCTGGTGAGTACTCCATTTTCAAGCTTCGCTCGCATAAGTGCTGTCATTGCACCTTCTTCTGCCCCTTCGGGAGAAGAATATGTGATATATAGCCATCCGTTTGAAGCATATTCCGGATGTAAACATATGTCTAATAATCCCCCTTGATTTCTGGTTACAACTTTAGGAAGACCAGTAATCATTGTTTTTTTATTGTCTTTAAAATGTATGAGTTCTCCGCTTTTTTCAGTAATTAACATACTTCCATCAGGAAGTATGTCGAGGCCCCAAGGATTTGTAAGTTCTGGTACAATGACCTCATATGTATAATCAATATTAGAAGAAAGAGAGACGTCATTTTCTCTAGTTTCTTGAGCGTAAGCAATATTTCCAAGTAGAAATAACAGGCTATAAAGGAAGCATTTTTTCATCGTAATTCATTTGAAGAGCAAATTACAGAATATTCGGCAAATTTATTGTTATCTTAACAGAAGCTTTATAATTTTGCTTTTGGTGATAAAGCATTAAGTTTTCTTAATAACTTGATTGTAAGGAGTGGGTCTAAAAACCTACTTTTGTAATTCAAACTATTATTACAACTGATGCATTTGTGAAGTGTTTTTGCGCTTTCGCGAAAGCATACTAAATAAATTACTATGTCTATAGAACACGTAAAATGTCTCATTATAGGATCTGGTCCTGCGGGATATACTGCTGCAATTTATGCGGCAAGAGCAAATATGAAACCAGTATTGTATCAAGGGCAACAGCCAGGAGGACAATTAACTACAACCAATGAAGTTGAAAATTTTCCAGGATATGTAGATGGAGTGACTGGCCCAGAAATGATGGTGCAACTTATGAAGCAAGCACAGCGTTTTGAGACAGATGTGCGTGACGGATGGATTACTAAGGTAGATTTTTCTGGACCGGTGCATAAAGCTTGGATTAATGGAGAGACCGAAATACACGCAGATACTGTTATTATTTCTACAGGGGCATCTGCAAAGTATTTAGGGTTAGAGTCTGAACAGAAGTATCTTAAAATGGGTGGAGGTGTTTCTGCTTGTGCTGTATGTGATGGATTTTTCTATAGAGGTCAGGAAACAATTATAGTAGGTGCTGGAGATAGTGCTTGTGAAGAAGCGCATTACCTTTCTAAGCTTTGTACAAAAGTAACAATGCTAGTACGTCGTGATGAGTTTAGAGCTTCAAAAATTATGGCTAACCGTGTCAAGAATACAGAAAACATTGAAATTTTATTCAATACAGAAACTGTAGAAGTTTTAGGAGATGATGTAGGGGTTACAGGAGCTAGAGTGAAGAATAATATTACTGGTGGCGTGCAAGATATCCCTGCTACAGGATTTTTTGTAGCTATAGGACATAAGCCTAATACAGATATTTTTAAAGAGTATTTAACTCTTGATGAGACGGGTTATATAGTTAATGTTCCTGGGTCTTCTAAAACTAATGTTGAAGGCGTTTTTGTATCTGGGGATGCTGCAGATCACGTCTATAGACAAGCAATTACCGCTGCAGGAACTGGGTGTATGGCAGCGCTAGATGCCGAACGTTATTTGGCTTCAAGAGAAGGAGTTGAAGCTGTTGGTGTAAGTAATAATTATACAGATTAATATGAAATAACATTAAAGACAGTGATTGGGTTGTCTTTCTATAATTATGATAATAAAAAAGCGATGGCAGTAGTCATTGCTTTTTTTTTGTAAAATTCATAAATATTTAAGCAAATGGCTTAAAAGTCTCGACAATCATATATGGTATTGTTAAATTAATCAAAATATAATCATAAAATTTTTATTTTACTGTTTTTAATCTATTTTTTTTAGCTCTTAAACGAAAAAAAAAAATCGTATTACTATATATATGTACATTTAACGTCAAATAACTTAAAACAACTTAATTAGTATGAAAAAAATTACCCTATTATTCTTTGCACTATTCATTGGTATGACCTTTGGAAATGCACAAGAATTTAACAATTTACAAGATTATGTTAATGCCGGAGGGTCTGCGGTAATTAATAATAATAATTCGCAACCTACTATATACAGCAGGTCAACAGAAGAGACAACTTTATTTACAACACTGGCAGATTTTAGTTCAAACTGTGATGTAGATTCTTTAGTTTTTGAAGATTTTACAGGAGGCCCATCAACATTATTTAGTTGTGATGTTGTAACTAGTTCTGCAGGAGGTGCTTGTTATGCTGCGGGAGAACTTGAAGAAGGCTTTGAGATAACGACTAGTGGAGCTGATATAGGTAATACGACTTTGTATTTAGACCCATCAGATGGTTTTGGTAATCCTGATCCAGCTTTTGGTTCAAATTCATTTGCTGATGCTACTATTATTAATTTTACTGATCCAGATGGTGTTACAAGTTTTTCTTTTGAGTTATATGCTTTAATTGATGGAGGTATTGTTAATATGAGAATCTTCAATGAAAATGGTGAGATGGAGTCTGTAGATATCGATGTTACTAGTACTGGGCCAGTATTTGTAGGTGGTATTTCAGACACTGCAATAGTATCAATAGAGCTTGAAGATCTTACAGGTGCAAATGCAGAGTTAATATCAAACCTTAGATTTGGTAATTGTGGTGCAATATTAACTGATGAACCAGAAGATGCATTAGCACTTACAGTAGGTGGTATGTTTGGAGATTTTCCTAGAGATGTAGATAATACTGAGGCAACAGCCTCTGCAGAAGCAATGCCTTCTTGTGGTGATTTTCAAGGTGGTGATTCTTGGTATACGGTTACCGTACCTAGTACTGGAGCTGTTACAATAGAAACAGGAATGGTTGCAGATAGTGATGTAAATGATACAGCTTTAGCTGTTTATGAAGGGACTATTGACGCTTTAATGGAGATTGCTTGTGATGAAGATGGTAGCGATATGGGTATGGGTAATTTTTCATTAATTACTGTAATGGATAGAACGCCAGGGGAAGTACTTTATATAAGAGTGTTTGAGTCTGGAAATGATGTAACGGGTCTATACCAAATAGCTGCTTATGCCGATTGTGCAGTTTCTGCACCTGAAATTTTTATAGCCGGGTCAGATCTTGTAGAAGTATCTGTATGTGTTGGAGATGGAGAAGAAGATTTTGTAGATGTAGATCAAACAGGAGGATTAGACGTGGGTATAGAAGGATGGGTTATTGCGAGGAATGATGATGGAACTATACTAGGTTTACCTGCAGAGCCTCCTTTTGAATTTGATGGAATAGAAGCTGGGGTATGTGCTATTTATAACATTAGGTATAATGATGGTATCACAGGCTTAGAAGTAGATGGAAATATTGGTGATCTAGAAGGATGCTTTGAGTTATCAAACCCAATTCTAGTAGATCGAGTTTCTGAAGGTGGTGTTTGTGATACTTGTGAGTTTGTATTAGAAATGAGTGATTCTTTTGGAGACGGATGGAATGGAGCAACAATAGATATCATAGTAGATGGTATTGTAGCTTTAGATGATGCTACTTTAGATAATGGAGCTCTTGGGACATTACCATTTACTAATGTTAATGAAGCAGAGATTACTGTAGTTGTAGGAAGTGAAGGAACTTTTCCAGAAGAAGTATCATATCGTATTCTTGACAATGTAGGGCAAGAAATTGCTGTAGGAGATTTAACAACAGTACCAGAAGCTTTTAGAGGATTTTGTTTAGATTGTTTACTTCCTGAGGTAGAAATAGCTATTATACCATTATGTGATCAAGGTGAGTTTATCGTTACTTTATTAACATCTTCTCTCAGTGAATCAACTCAATATACAGTAACTAATGATGTTACAGGAGATGAAATCATTATTGATAGTCTAGGTTCTATGGATTATGGTCCATTTTCAATAGATACGGCACCATTTACTATAAGTGTTATACCAGATGATGCTGCTTGTACTATTACTTTTGACGTAGCAGAAACAGGTTGTCCTCCAGTTAATGATAATTGTATGGGAGCTCTTGGAATTAGTGATGGAGTTACTAGTATTGCAAATACAGATTTAGCTGCAATAGATGATGTGCCAAATTGCGGACAAGATGCGGCTTCACTTGGGATATGGTATTTTATTAATGATGGAGGTACTGCAATAGATGTGACAATAGATACTTTTGGATCTGGTTATGATACATATCTTGCATATTATACTGGTTCTTGTGATGCACTTATTTGTGAAGGTAATAATGACGATGCTGGTGGATTATTACAGAGTGAAATAAATTTTAACACTGGAGGAACTGGAGAAAATATATATATATTAGCTACAGGTTTTGGAACAAATACAGGGGACTTAATACTTAACGTAACAGCTGATGGATTACTTTCTACAGGAGAAGAGAGTTTTGTAGATGGTGATATTACATTATTCCCTAATCCGGCGATCAATGATCTTACAATCTCTTCTAGAGAAATGATAGAAAATGTAAGTGTTTATAATCTTTCTGGACAAGTTGTACTTCAGAAATCTGTAAATGCAACACAAGATCTTTTAGATGTATCTAACCTTACTTCTGGAGTATACTTAATGCAACTTACATCTAATGGACAATCTGTTACTAAGAAGTTCATAAAGAGATAAGAATACGTTATTAAAATAAAGTTAGTAAAGAAACGACGGCGAGAGCTGTCGTTTTTTTGTTAGTTCTAGTCGTGATTCTCTGTTTATATCGCAAGAGGAGCTATACGATATCATATGCTGTATATCATAATCCGGTTTATATCAAGGTCTATACTCATCATAAATACTAAATGGTTGAATATTTCTAATATCCCTAGCAGCCGCTTCTTCGGTAAGTTCTCGTATCATACCTTCTATTTTATCTTCGCCCAGATCTAAACTACCGCCAGGAAGACTGAAGTCTTCGTAGCGCTCAGTATACATAAGTAAAATTTTATTTTCTTGCGTTGTTATACTTGGAGTAGATGGCCTTGTAAAAATAAACTTGTTTTTTAAGGCATTTAACGTGAGTTTGATATAAAAACTACTGTATATCAATTAGTTGCAAAGAAAATTAACTTACAAGCTTACTTTGATTATAAAAAAATGAGTTTTAATTAACTAAAAACGTAAAAATCTGACTTACATTTCAATAAAAAATAAGTAGCAAAGACATAAAACACCTAATAATCAAATAATTATCTTGTTTCTTATGTCGAACTCACGTTATTTATGTCTGGATGGTAGAGAATTCTTAGATGCTACATCTAGATTAAAGCGAAATTTAAAGGATAAAAGTACGAAGACTCCTCATCTCTATTTAAGAAATTGATATTTATGGTTTTGATTGATGATTGATTCGGTCTATAAAATAAACAGTGTCTCGGAGGTATGTGCTTTCGCGAAGGCGAACCACAAAAAAAGGCTACTCTACAAAGAATAGCCTAGATAAGATATCTTATTTTCTCATTATAAGGAGTCTGGCGTTATCCAATCTGCATTTCTTACCAGAAGTATATATTGAGCATAATCTGTTGTTGAGGTGCCTTCGATAATATCATATCCCTCCCAAATGGTAATTAGCTTTTTTACTTGGGTACCTCTGGTAGAATTGAGGTAAGGAGAGTCTTTTCCGTTCAATTGAATAAGGCTAATCGAATGAGGTTTTGTTACCTTTTTATAGTCTGCAATACCCTTAACATAGAGAAAAAGTCTATTATCTTGCGAGTAGTTAAATCGTGTGAAAGTCTGGCCTTTGTCTTGCATAAATCGAGGTAAAGCAGCGCTTTCAACAGTTAATTTGCAATCTACGTACATCGTGTTAATACTCACCATACTGTTGGTATAACCCAATGTGCTATCTTTTTTTATTTTTCCTGCAACGGTACCAGAATAGGCTTGGAGGGTATGCGAAAATCCAAAATTTCCGTAAATCTTTTCTTTAGTCCATTGATTTTGGCTGTTGAGCCTTTTAAAATTCTCATACATAAATGTATCTCGCGATCGCGTTTTTTCATAATTAGAAACGTTATATAAAATATTTTGAAGTAAGGTTTTTGTAGCAACATCTAGTGAGGGCGAATGAGATGCTAGAATGTCGGGTAATTTATTTGTGATCCATAGTCGTAATTCCTTTTCGTCTTTGGGTATTTCGCTATGATAGCTGGAATGTAATTTGTCGGTAAGAAGTCTTCTTAATAGGTTAAAGTCTACAAGTCTATCAATACCAATTAGTTTAAATTTAGATGTTTCGGGAAGCGTTTTATAGTAAGCACGCATTTTTTTCCACTTATTTCGGCACTGCTGTGATATAGACCCTATATAGACAGGCCAGTTTTTTAAAATATCTTTTAAACTGATCTCGTTAGAACCTTCGAGGTATTTCTGGAGGTAATATCCCTGAGCAATATCCATTTCTGCAAGATAAATATCGATACCTACCTCGTTATTGAGTTGAGTAAATAACGCATAATCTATTCTGGGAGAGGTTTCTACCTCGTGTACTTCACCTAATAAGAAAAGTTTATGGTTGTAGAAACTGGTGCTTAGGGACGTAAACCGAAGGGAATCTTCCATATCAACCACTTCGGTATGGTCTTTTAAGTAGTTTGTGTACTTTGAAGAGGAGCAGCTTGACAGAGCTAAAGTAACGAGTGCAATGTAAATGAGAATATAATTTTTCATCAGTTTTGTTTTGTAATTCTCTACAAATAGAGTGTATAAAACAGGATGTAAAAAATTAGAGTGATGAACTCGAAACTTTTGTGCTCAATGTGAATAATCTGTGCTAGTTCTGAAGATTTTGGGACGATTTTGAAAGCCTTTCTGCGAGTGCTGTATAGTATTTTTGAGATATTGGGATGGTTTCTTCTATTTGAGATATGGTCATAAAACGCTGTCTAGCATTACCCTTTACAGTGAGTAAAAAGTCTAGATTTACCAAGTAAGAGCGATGTACCTGCCAGGCATTAGGTAGCTGCTTCATTATATTAGAAAGAGTACTTCTAAATATTATTTTCTCTACATCATTGCCTGTTTTGAAGTGGATGTATACATAATTCTGTTGTGACTGGGCATAAATAAATTGAGACTCAAGAATTGTGATCTTCTCTGTTTTACTTGCTCCTGTGATGGTAATTTTTTTTTCTTTAGTAATAGCATCAGTGCTTTCTAATGGCACTTTTATAGCTCCGTATTTAGATCTAAGGTATAACCAAAGAGGTACGATGATAGGAGTAAAGGGGAGTCCAAAAGCCCAGATAAAATCCCAAATTTTAGAAAGTTCAAACATAGATAGGTCACTCAGAACATAAGAGTGGTAGAAAAAACAACTTAGAAGAATTAAAAATAAAGTTGCCGATATATATATAGCTTCATTAAGTACAAACCACCTATTTTTTTGTTTTTTGTAAATGTAGTTTTCCAAGTAGTGTATCGCTAGTATGGGAATAATTATGCAAAACGCATATCCGGCTAATCTTAGTTTTTTAAGAGGAAAGTCATTTGTCGTGTCAAAAGGTTCAAGAAAAATTAAGATAGTAGAGGTAAGTACTCCTAATAGAAAAGCAATTATTAATGTATGCTTCCAGTTTTTAGTGTATGCTATTGTTTTGTTTACTGAGATCATTTATTCAAATACAATGAGTGCTCTAAATATAGAAATAGCAAAATGAATGAACTTGTAATTTTCTAAATTTTAGTTGTTTTTATGAGTATTTATATCTGTGCATAGAGAGTAACTAATCAGAAAAAATCGCTTTTTTGATAATGATACCCCAGAGAGTTAGATTTCTCAATGCATAATATATATCTAGTAGAGGGTTTTGGAAACGATAGGAGTTACGCTTTCGCGAAAGCGAACCGCAAAAAAAATCGGCTACCCAATAAAGGATAGCCGATTTGTATGCGCAAGAGATACTATAACCTAGTCTCTTTTGCGATCTCTGTTTCTGTTGTCACGTCCTCCATTTCTGTTATCACGACCACCACGATCATTGTTGTCTCTTGGTGGGCGAGCTACATAACCTTCTGGTTTGTCTAGTAACGCTTTACGAGATACTTTCTCTTTACGAGTACGCTTGTCTATACCAAAGTACTTTACATCAAGCTCTTCACCCATTGAGAGTACATCAGAAGCATTTTCTGTGCGCTCCCACGCGATCTCAGATACGTGAAGTAATACTTCGTTTCCTGGAGCGTCTAGGTATTCTACCACAGCACCAAAATCTAGCATCTTAATTACTTTTACCCTGTAAGTGTCACCCACTACTGGTTTAAATGTAATAGAATCTATTTTTGCAAGTACAGCATCTATACCTTCTTGTCCTGTTCCTAAGATCTCAACAATACCTTCTTCTGTTACTGGATCTTCGTTAATAACGATCGTTGTTCCAGTTTCTTTTTGAAGTTCTTGTATTACTTTTCCTCCAGGACCTATTAAGGCTCCTATGTATTCATTAGCAATACGTACTCCCACCATTTTTGGAGCATAGTCTTTTACATCTTCACGTGGAGCTGCAATCGTATCTGTAAGTTTCTCAAGAATATGAAGACGGCCATCTCTTGCTTGCTTTAATGCTGCAACGAGAATCTCATAGCTCAATCCTTTTACTTTAATATCCATCTGGCAAGCTGTAATACCGTCTGCCGTTCCAGTTACTTTAAAGTCCATATCTCCTAAGTGATCTTCATCTCCGAGGATATCAGAAAGTACTGCATACTTTCCAGAATCTGCATCAGAGATAAGTCCCATTGCGATACCAGAAACTGGCTTTGTCATCTGAATACCTGCATCCATCATTGCCATAGTTCCCGCACAAACAGTTGCCATAGAAGAAGAACCGTTAGATTCTAATACTTCAGAAACCACACGCACTGTATACGGGCAATCATCTGGTACCATTCCTTTAAGACCACGCTGTGCAAGGTTTCCGTGTCCTACCTCACGACGAGATGTCCCACGTATAGGTCTTGCTTCACCCGTACAGAAAGGAGGGAAGTTGTAGTGTAAGTAGAAGCGCTCTTCACCTTCGTGTGATGGCATATCAATTTGATTTGCATCTCTAGAAGTACCTAAGGTTACGGTTGCTAGTGCTTGGGTTTCTCCACGTGTAAATACAGCAGATCCGTGTACAGATGGTAAATAGTCTGTCTCACACCAGATAGGTCTAATGTCTACTGTCTGACGACCGTCTAGACGCAATCCTTCATTTAAAGTAAGGTTTCTAATTGCCGCTTTTTCTGCTGCACGATAATATTTTGATACTAAATCGCCAAAATCTTCAAGCTCTTCTTCAGTAAAAGTAGCTTTGATTTCTTCTTTAATTTCAGAAAAAGCCATTCCTCTTTCTTTCTTAGAAGATCCAGCCTTTGCGATAGCATACACCTTATCGTATGCCATATCGTGTACTTTCTTTTTAAGATCTTCATCCTCGCGCTCTGCTGGGTACTCACGCACTTCTTTGCGACCTACAGCATCTGCAAGGCGTAGTTGAGCTTCACACTGTATTTTGATGTGATCGTGAGCAAACTTAATGGCATCTGCCATTTCTTCTTCAGAAATCTCGTCCATCTCACCTTCTACCATCATCACAGAATCTGCAGAGGCTCCAATCATCATATCGATATCAGACTCTTCTAGCTGTGCTCTTGTAGGGTTAATAATAAACTCACCATTTACACGACCTACACGAGCCTCAGAAATGGCACATTCAAACGGGAAGTCAGAAAGTTGGATCGCCGCCGAAGCTGCAAGACCAGCCATAGCGTCTGGCATTACATTTTCATCGTGAGACATAAGCTGGATCATCACTTGTGTTTCTGCGTGATAATCTTTTGGGAATAATGGGCGTAATACACGGTCTACTAGACGCATTGTAAGTACTTCTCCATCACTAGGGCGTGCTTCTCTTTTAAAGAAACCACCTGGGTAACGACCTGCTGCTGCAAACTTCTCACGGTAATCTACTGTAAGTGGTAAGAAGTCTAGATCTTTTGCTTCA
>CALKZS010000190.1 GCA_938002835.1 uncultured Dokdonia sp.
TAATGATATCAATAATAATACGGGTATTACTGTGATAATTTCTTTTACAACAGTCCATTTTTCAGGTATAAACCATTTTTTTAGTACGGTCATTATTATTAGATAATAAATTGAATAAACCGTTGCGAAAACTATTCCATAACCAAAAAGGAATAATATTTTGTTATTCATATTGAATTCATAAGTTCCAAACGGTTGAAATATTATAAGAATAAAAGAAATAGAGAGTCCTATTAAAATTCCCGTTAATACTTGTTTTTTTAATATTGATACTGGGTAAGGTTTTAAAAAAATATTTTGTAGTCTATTTAGTACCATAATTATACTTGATATTACGCTTTTTAATAATTCTAATGTAGTTTTATGCCAGCTGGTAACCTCCTCCCTTAAATAGAACCACTCATATTAAGAAAACCTGAGCTATTTTCATTTGTTAAGATGTATTCATTGGAGGATATATCTCCCAATGAACTATGTGGTCTAAAAGAGTTGTAATCTTCCCTTCAAATATTAAATTTTTCTTGTGCATCATCCATAGATAAGAATCAGTTTACATTTTGAGCATTCATCTCTAAACGAACCATTGAAACTTTCGATAAACGGGTTATCAGTTGGTTTTGCTGGTCTAGAGATGTCTAATTCTATATTATTCTCACAGACCCACTTATCAAGGACCTTACTTATAAACTCACTTCCATTATCTATTTTAATACGTTTGGGATTACACTGCTCTTCAAAGGTAATAGTTTCCATCACATTTACCATTTATTACACACTACCTTTGCCGATTTTTTTATGTCATTTTTTGAAGTAATTCAAGGATAGCTTGAGTAGAAATTCCAGCTTCGTGTTGTTGCTCTTCAATCGTAGCGTGTTCTATAAAAGTATCTGGAATCCCTAATACGGTTATTGTAGGCAATAAACTTTTATTTGAAGAAATAGTTGCTTTCGCGAAAGCGTAATCACAAACAGCACTTCCCAATCCACCTATTTTAGAGCCATCTTCTATGGTTATGATATGATTATGATGTTGTATGACATCGTCTAATAATTGTGTGTCTAGAGGTTTTAAAAACCCTATATCATATATACTCACAGTTTTGGTATATTGATCGACTGCTTCTAATACATTTTTAAGGATGCTTCCTAGGCTTATAATAGCGATATCATCCCCTTTTTGAATACACCTTCCTTTTCCTATATTGAGTTTTTGAAAAGGTTTTTGCCAGTCTATATGTATGCCTCTACCTCGAGGATATCTAATAGCAATAGGTTTGTTAAGCTCCAGTTGTGCCGTATACATTATATTGCGTAATGCTATTTCATCACTAGGAGCATAAATGATAAGATTAGGAATACAATTGAGATAGGCTAGATCATAAACGCCTTGGTGTGTGGCTCCATCTTGACCTACAAGACCTGCACGATCCAAACAGAAAATAACAGGAAGGTTTTGTAGTGCGACATCGTGTATTACTTGATCATAAGCGCGTTGTAAAAAGGTAGAGTATATGTTGCAAAAAACAATCATACCCTCTGTAGCAAGACCTGCCGAAAGTGTAACTGCGTGCTGCTCTGCAATGCCTACATCAAAAGCGCGGTCAGGTATTTCTTCAATCATAAATTTTAAAGAACTACCCGTGGGCATCGCAGGAGTGATGCCTATAATTTTTTCATTTGTTTTGGCTAGTGTTACGATGGTATGCCCAAAAACATCTTGATATTTTGGAGGCTGGGGAGTCTCACTTTGTGCATTGCGTATACCTGTTTCGGCATCAAATTTTCCTGGTGCGTGATAGGTAACTTGTTCTTTTTCGGCAAGTGCAAGTCCTTTTCCTTTGGTTGTAATGATGTGTAAAAATTTGGGGCCAGAAATCTCTTTTATGTCTTCTAATGTCTTTATTAAAAGCGGCACATCGTGACCGTCTACAGGGCCAAAATATTTAAAATTAAGTGCGTCAAAGATATTTTCTTCTCTTGCAGTTCCTTTTTTTACATTGGTGAGATATTTTTTTAATGCTCCAACACTTGGATCTATACCTATCGCATTATCATTAAGTATCACGAGTAGATTTGTATCTGTTACACCTGCGTGGTTGAGACCTTCAAATGCCATACCGCTTGCAATAGAAGCATCACCTATTACAGCAATGTGATGTCTATCATTTTCTCCTTTTAATTTTGAAGCCATTGCCATACCAAGGGCTGCAGAGATAGAGGTGCTACTATGTCCTGTTCCAAAAGTGTCATAAACGCTCTCGTTTCTATTAGGAAAACCACTTAAACCACCTTTTTGTCTATTGGTATGGAATGTATCTCGCCTTCCTGTGAGTAATTTGTGCCCATACGCTTGATGACCCACATCCCAAATAAGAGTGTCTGTTGGAGTATTAAAAACACGATGCAACGCTACTGTGAGTTCTACAACACCAAGGCTAGCACCTAGGTGCCCTTCTTTTGTAGCCACAATATCAATAATACATTGTCTTAATTCTTGAGTGAGTAGTGACAATTGATCTTGAGAAAGTGTTCTCAGGTCTTTAGGATCATTAATTTTATCAAGAATATATGTCATCATACTACAAAGGTACACCTTGAATCTGTATTTTTATGACAACAAATAACTGTTATGATTGAGCCTTACGACGATACTTATTTTATGAAAAAAGCTTTGCAAGAAGCTCAAAGAGCCTTTGATCAAGGAGAAATTCCTGTGGGTGCTGTTATTGTTATAGACAATACTATTATTGCAAGAGCACACAATCTCACAGAGCGGCTTACAGATGTCACAGCCCACGCCGAAATGCAGGCCATCACAAGTGCTTCTAATTATATAGGAGGCAAATATCTCAAGCAATGCACATTATATATAACCTTAGAGCCTTGCCAGATGTGTGCAGGGGCTTTATACTGGAGCCAGATAGGACGTATTGTATATGGTGCTAAAGATTTACAACGGGGTTATGACGTGATGGGTACAACATTACATCCTAAGACAAAAATAGAAAGCGGGATACTCTCTCAAGAATGTGAGCGTATGATGAAACGCTTTTTTGTAGACAAACGTAAACTTAATTAGGAGATAAGGTTTTACCGTCTTATTTAATATTAGGGCTGCTTCTCACTCAAGTATTTCCAATATCTCTTAGGTACGTGTTGTAAATGTAATCGCATATTTTTACGAGAAGGGATATTAGTACTTTTAAAATAATTTTTCCAAAGTTCTTGGTACACTAGCTCGTCTTCTGTAAAGTAAAGAGAGGCAGCACTATCTGTATTTACATCTTTTGAGATTTTGAGTTGTATATAATCTATTTTTTCAGTGTCATAGTAAACTCCATATTTTCTTTGTAGATCATAAATGAGCCATTGTTGGTCTGCATAGCGTTTTTTAAAGTGTATAGCGTTAAGAGGTAGTACATTATAGTCTGGTTCTATAGTAGCAAAAAAGATATTATCTTTTGTTTTTCTAAAGCGTACAAAAGCATCCATTCTATGCTTTTCACGTTGTACTTTTTTGACAATTTTACTCAATTTTAATACTGTTGGATCTGCAAAATCTGTAGTTATATTATTACCAGCAAAACCTTGAGTAATGATCTCTAGTAATATGGTTTCAATACCAGATTCTTCACTTAAAAAACCTTTGTAAATAGATAAAGATGCATTTGACCCTAGTTTAGTCTGTATACCTTTCCAAACCCGATCTGCCTTACGTTCGTCAGTACAAACGGTATATGTATTATCAAAAAAGGTCTCTTGAACTTGATTCTCTTTAATAAACTCAATAGCAGACGCTTTTTGTTCATAATAGTCAAACACACCCGTAAGGAATCCTTCAAAACTACCGTCATAGATGTATTGTATTATCATATCAGAGGTAACACTATTTTAGTGTGTATAAAGTTAAGGTATTGTAGTAAAATGACTCTCAATGATCTTGCAAATAATTGTCTGTATAAATGGAAGTAATAGCTAAGAATTTTAAGTATATTGCTTTTAAATAAGAGATAGAGTAGTTGTAGTTTTATATGTATTATGCTTTCGCGAAAGCATAAAAATGACACTTTGATTAAGATCACATCTAGTAGATTAATAAACTTTTAAACACAATACATTGTTCTTCATACATTCTCTAAAACAGCAAAAAACAACACTACTATTAATCCTGCTTGCAGCATTAGGATATTGGTTTTTTGCATATGAATTAGAGCGGAGTAATTTTTCATTACTCATTTCTTTATATGGTTTACTTGCAGGAATATGTTATCTCATTGTTCAAAAAGGAAAGGCAAATTTTTGGTTTTTAGCAGGAGTAGCCATTTTAATACGTCTCATTTTTTTGCCTGTAGTTCCTAATCTGTCTCAAGATTTTTATAGGTTTATTTGGGATGGTAGAATGCTAGCTCAGGGTTTAAACCCTTACCTCACGAGACCTCAGGATTATATAGAAGCAGGTGATTTTTCTATAGTAGCTCAAGCGCAACAGTTATATGAAGGAATGGGCACACTCAATGGAAGTCACTTTACAAACTACCCGCCTGTAAATCAATTAGTCTTTGTAATTGCAGGGTTTTTATCAGGAAAAAACGTGATAGGCGGAATGGTTATCCTACGACTATCGATTATTCTTGCAGATGTAGGAACCATTATTTATGGTAAAAAACTTCTTCAAAAAATGGGACTTCCTAATTATCATATATTCTGGTATGCACTCAACCCGTTTATTATTATTGAGATGACGGGCAACCTTCACTTTGAATCTGTGATGTTGTTTTTTGTCGTCTGGTCATTGTATTTATTAAGTCAAAAAAGGTGGATTTTAAGTGCTGTTATTTTTGCATTATCGATCTCTACAAAATTATTGCCACTTCTGTTATTGCCTCTTTTTATGCAATACTTTTTATCTCAAGGTAATGACAATACTACTCATTTTAGAAGTTCATATCCTTTTAAAGTACGCTTTCAAAAAATGCTATCTAATTTACCAAAACTTGTGTACTTCTATCTTATTGTTTTAGGTGTGATGGCACTTACTTTTATTCCTTTTGTGACAGGAGATTTTGCAGATAATTTTGGAGCTTCTATCGCACTATGGTTTAAAAAATTTGAGTTCAATGCTAGTATTTACTATATCATACGATATATAGGTTTTCAAACAATCGGGTGGAATATCATAGAAGATGTAGGTCCTTTGTTACCCAAAATTGTAGTGGTGCTTATTGTACTCATTGCATTTATAAGGACTAATAGATCTATGCAACAAATGATCTCAGGAATGCTCATTGCTATTTTCTTTTATTTCTTACTATCTACCACAGTACACCCTTGGTATGTGGCAACACCTTTGTTGTTATGTGTCTTTACAAAATATCGTTTTCCTTTGGTGTGGAGTATGACTATAATGCTTAGTTACTCTGCTTATACAGTAAATGGTTTTCAAGAAAACTTGTGGTTTGTCGCAGCCGAATATATAATTGTAGTAAGCTTCTTTATTTGGGAGGTTTTCTGGAAGAAAGATAACTTTACTGCTCCACTAAAAATAGACTAGCTATTTTTCTGCTTCGGTGTCTTTTGTTTTCTTTAGCTACGTTATTAATGTCTATGGTAAAGAGGTATCTTGTCTTTGCCTTAGGAAACATTTTTTCGATATTGAGACTATCTTTTAATATAGAAAGAGTATAAAACTTTTGATCATTAGGAGTTGTTAGAACACTGTCTTTGTAGATGTAAGGAATCTTATCTCCATATTCCCAAACAATCTCAATGGCATTTTGACTAAGGCTATAGACAGGATAATCCTTGAGTTCTTTTAACTTTTCTATAGAGTAAGTAACCTCTTTGTTGTTATCCATAAGTATTGTCTTATTGGTATGGGTAATCGTAGTAAGATATTTTGAGTAAACATTAAGACTAATATTTACTAATAGAATAAAGCATCCTAAAATAACTATAACTATTGTTTGTATAGTTCCTTTTTTAAGTTGTACTATGAGATAACCACTAAGCACAACAATTAATAAAAGAGGCAAAATATCTAATATGTTGAGATATGATGTGTTGTACCCTAAAACAATACCACTAACACTTGCGACGAGTAAAACTATAGCGATCAAACCAAAATTTAAATATACAGGTAGTCGTTCACGTCTATCTTTCAGGGTTTTAAATGACCGAATGATATATTCTAAATAAAACCCAATATTTAAAGCAAGAGGTATTAAAACAGGCATTAAATAGCGAGATTTTTTTTCTGGTATTATAGATAGTAATATGACAGCAATGAACACCCAGAGTAATGTAAACTGATAAGCCTTAAGGTTTATAACTCGAGACTTCATATATGGATATAGAAGACTTATAAAGGCAGGTATTGTCCAGACACCAGATTGTGTAAAGAAACTCCAGTAATAATAAAACGGTCGTACATTATAACCAGTCCAGTTGTTTGTTTCTTCATTAGTAATACGAGAAAATGTTTCAAAATCTACAAGTCTCACATAAAAATACCAAGAAAACCCAATGGCTAGTCCAATAATCAAGCTAGTAGAAAACGAGAGCCATTTTTTGGTATGTGTATCTTTTCTGTAATGAATAATGTATGCAATAATAAAAGGTAAGAAGAGTGCATATATAGAGACAGGACCTTTACTCAAAACAGACATAGCAATAAAGAGAGCAGCAAAAATCCATTGATAAACAGCTATTTTTTTATGCTGAGTTTGCAGTATGCTAAAAATAAAATAAATACCAGACAGCATTAATGCGTGAGTATAAATATCTGAAGGTGCTTCAAAAACAATAGTCACAATATATAGAGAAGTTATTGCGACAAGGCTATTGATAAAGCTGTGTAGTTTAGTAAGGTCTAGCTTTCGCGAAAGCATAAAAACCATTACCCCCAATAACATTAACATCACGACTCCTGGAAATCGCATTGCCCATACATTTTGAGCACCAAATAGTCCACCCATTGAGGCAGCAAACCAAGTAGGAAGTGGAGGTTTCTCATAACGCGCATCACCATTCATTGTGGTAAGTATCCAGTTGCCGTCAGTGAGCATTTCTCTAGCAGTAATAAAATTGCGAGCTTCCATTATAGAAACTTCCATAACGCCTAGAAAAGGAAGGAGCATTAATGCTGCTGCAAGAATAATAGTGAGTATAGGATATTTTTCTATAATCTTAATCAAACTTTTGATTTATAATAAAGATAAATATTACGAGCATAAATAAAAGACCCTAAACCATAAGACAATACCATTAGATAATCTATACGATAAAAGAAGTATATGAGCGAAAGCAAACCTCCAATAAATGAAATGATCCAAAACCCAAGAGGTAGTGTTGCTTGTTTATTTTTTTCGGCATAGATCCATTGGTAAATAAATCGCAGCGTAAAAACTATTTGAGCAATAATACCAAGACCAAGTAACCATACAGGCATTTCGTCTTTAGAAAATAATGCAAAAAAATTAAACTCTCCATAAACATATCCATACATAATGATAGCTATGGGAATTGCAATAATGAGAAACTTAGACCAGTGAGGTAACAATTTCCATTGTTTCTGTATTTGTAAATTGCGTATATATATAATATATGCTAGTATTTGACCTAGCATTAAAGGAAAATCTGTGCGCACATATCCATAAATAAAAAGCACAAAAGATCCAGAAAGACTTAGCCACCAAAAGGTAATAGGTGTAATTACTTTTTTGTTTTTTTCAGAAAGTAACCACTGTGATAGCATACGAGATCCAAAAAGGATTTGAGCTAGCAATGCGATGAGTGAGAATTTATCCACGACTGGAAGAATCTACAGTATAATTAATATATTTTTTTTTCATCCAGAGGTATGCAAAGCAATCTACAAGAGGTCCCAAAAGTCTGTTCCAAACTCCAAATTTTGGCGAGCCAGCCACACGCGGAAAATGTTGTACAGGTATCTGAGTTACTTTGCCATTTTGCAGTAATATCATTGCGGGTAAAAACCTGTGCAAACCTCTAAACATAGGAATGCGTTGTGCAAATTCTGTTTTTATAATTTTTAAAGGACAACCTGTGTCATCCATACCGTCGTGAGTAAAAGAACGACGTATCTTGTTTGCAATCGTAGAAGACATATTTTTTACAAAACTATCTTTTCTATTTGTTCTCACACCTGTTACTAAATCATAGGTGTCTATATGTTCTAGTAAGATATTAAAATCTTCTGGGGCGGTTTGCAAATCACTATCTATATACCCCACAAGCTCAGTATCTGTATAGTCAAATCCTGCTTTTATAGCAGCACTTAATCCACAATTTTTTGAGAATGATATATATTCAAAATGGGCATTTTGATCACAAATGGAGGTAATCATCTCTAAACTTTTATCGCTAGATCCATCATTTACAAAAAGCACTTTTGAAGGCGCTTTTGCAATAGTAAAATAAGTGTTAAATACCTTTTCAACGCGAGCAAGATTTTCTTGCTCATTATATACAGGAACAACAATCGTTAGACGATATTCCATAGGTGTTTATCCGTTTTTAAGATTGATGACTTCTTGCTTTGTGAGATGTCTCCAGTTACCACGCGGGAGATCTTTTTTAGTAAGACCTGCTATTGTTACACAATCTACTCGTACTACTTCATAGTTAAGATGTTCAAAAATGGTGCGTATCACGCTATTACCTGTATGTTTTATACGAAGCCCTATTTCTTTTTTAGGAGCACCTTCTACATATTTGATCTCTTCTATCTCAACACTTTTTCCATTTATCTTTATACCTTCAGATATGCGATCCATATCTGCAGCTTTTAGGTTATTAGAAAGTTCAATGTGATACAATTTATCTACACCTTTTTTAGATTTTGTAAAACGTTGTACAAGCTCATCATCATTAGTAAAAAGAAGTAAGCCTGTCGCATTACGGCCTAAACGACCTATCGGTTTTATGCGCGATTTTGTAGCACCAGCAACAAGATCCATTACGGTATTACCCTTTTCATTACTGGTAGTTGTAGCAAAGCCTTTAGGTTTATTGAGTAATACATATGCCTTAGGTTCCGGGTTAATACGTCTTCCGTCAAATCGCACATCGTCTTCTAGTTTTACACGATATCCCATCTCATTAATCACTTTCCCATTTACCGTAACATTGCCTACAGAAATATACATATCTGCTTCACGGCGTGAGCATATACCAGCATTTGCAATGTATTTATTGAGACGCATAGAACCGTCGTCATTCTTCTTAGGAGTCGCTTTTTTAGGAGCATCAAAAGCCTTTTTCTTAGGTTTAGCATAGCTTCCTTTGGGTTTGTTGCCACTAGGGCGTCCAGCCGATTTTCCTTTTCTACTATTTTCTGCTCCTCTGCTCATTATATTTTATTTAAGTTGCAAAGGTAAGATTTACTAGGTAGTCTGTAGAAGCTTTCGCAAAAATCTCTTTTAAGCTTCTTTATATAGGTCTTTAGAAAGATAAATGTGGGTCTTACGCTTTCGCGAAAGCATAAAAAAAACCTCCAAAATATTAATTCAATTCATATAGGGCAATTAAGTTTAAAATCGGCATAACTATTGGTTTTGTGATCTTGTTCAACATTTAAAACTATATGATTATGAGACGTACAAGTCCAGAAGTTAATGCAGGATCTATGGCAGATATTGCTTTCCTGCTACTTATTTTTTTCTTGGTTACCACAACCATTGATAAAGACAAAGGTATTGCCAGGCAATTACCTCCAGAAAATCACATAGGTGTTATTTATGATATCAAGCAGAAAAACTTGTTATCTATTATTGTAAATGAAAACAATGAATTACTGGTAAACAATGAGATTTTACCTATCACAGCACTTAAAGATCGGGCCATTTCTTTTATAGATAATGGAGGATATCCTAAAGGGGTAGAAGGATACTGCGATTATTGTAACGGAGATCGAGAGATTACTTCTTCTGATAATCCTCAGAAAGCTGTAATAGCTCTCACTCCAGATAGACTTACCGAATACGGTACTTATATCAAGGTACAAAATGAAATTACAGCTGCTTATAACACACTACGTGATATAGCTTCAAAAGAACGTTTTAATTTTGTGTTTACAGAAATAGATCGAGCTGTAAAAGAGGGTGCTTATAAAGGTGATCTTGTAAAGATTAAAGAACAGCTTAAAAAAACACGAAAAATGTACCCTATGATTATATCTGAAGCAGAAACTAAAAAAGAGTTGCGATTATAGTAAGAAAACGATAAGATTGATTAATTATGACTTTTTTAATCAATCTTATTGTTTTTTTGTGAAGCTATAATTTTAATTAATTATGACTTATTTTAAAATAGTCAGCTTGTAATAAAGGAGTTCTGTTATCAAATTCGAACTCAATAAATGTGGCATCATCTTCTTCAATTTTAACCTTTTTTGTGCTTCTTCCTATTTCTTTATCTGATTGATCAAATGCTTTTAATTTTATTTTATTGTCAAAAGATTTATTTGCTATTAAGTACACACTTACCTTTTTAATATTTGTTGTGTCACTGTATATTTTTTCAGTTCTTCCTATTTCAAAAGTATTTAGGAACGTAGAGTCTGACACGATTTTAGCTTGATTGATACTCTTGTCATATCCTGTTGTAATTCCTTTAAAAGCTTCACCAATTCCTTCACTAGCAGACTCTAAAGCCTCTTTTCCATCTGTTTTTAATGCATCACCAGCTCCTTTTATTAGTTTAGATTTAATAGAAACTATAGCATTTCCCTCTTCTTCTGCTTTTTCTTTTTTTTCTTCAGTGCTTAAGCAAGATGTTAAAAGAAATGATGTAATTGCAATTATTACTAGGGTATAATTTTTCATCTGTATAACTATTTTATATTCAAGTTGTAGCTGTATATTGTGTTTTAAGATGATAAAAATACATTATTTACTGTATTTAATGTGTATTTTATTAGTCTTTAAATTTTACTGTACTCTGACGTTCTCTATTTACAGTAAGTTGAGTAACATCAGGTCTAGAATAATGCCCTACTGGATCAAAATTTTGACGTTCTTCATACACACGATTAAAATCTAGTGTGTGATAGATATTTCCTTCTGTACTAATATCTGGAGGGAGTATAAATTCTCCATCTGGACCAGCAATACAAGAACCCCCATTAGAAGATTGTTCTGGCGCACGTTTTAATATCTCATCAAGGTGAGGTGTGTCTTTTGGAAAATCTGTAGCAATTGTCATTCTGCTAGAAACAGAAATGACAAAAGAGCGAGATTCTCTTGCGATAAAGCGTGTGATATCTTTTGTATTATAATCACTACCAGGCCATACTGCGATATGTAGATTTTCGCCTTGAGCATACATTGCAGCACGTGGTAGTGGCATCCAGTTTTCCCAACAGTTAAGACCTCCTACAGTAAATTGTTTAAGAGGATGTACACGTAAACCGTGACCATCTCCAGGTGCCCAAGTAAGGCGTTCGTCATAGGTGGGTTGTAATTTTCTATGCACAGATTGTATCTTGCCGTTTGCATTTATATATACAAGTGAGCAGTATAAGCTTGCACCACCACGATCTTGAGGTCTTTCTATAATACCAAGGTAGATAGCAATATTATGTTTTTTTGCTAATGTGCATATCTCTTTTAGATCTCCTCTTTCAATATCTACAGCATTGCGCGTGTAATGCGCGTGAAGTTCTTTAACCACTTTAGTGTTCCAGGCAGCGCCATCTGTAAGTGATAACCAGTACGGATAACCAGGTAATAAACCTTCACCAAAAATAATGAGCTCTACATCATTATGTGCAGCTTCTATAATAGATGCTTTAATTTTATCTATGGTTGCCTTTTGATTTCCCCATACAGGAGCAATTTGTGCAAGTGCAACATTGAGTAAGTTGGGTGATGTCATAAGAACGGCTTTTAAAATTATATTGAAGGTCTATTTTAAGTGCGACGCCTTACACAAATAGTAATATTAAAGCCAGGGCAATCCCAGCAAGCGCATAGATTAATCCTTTTCTAAAAATAGAGGTGCCGGGCATAAACATCCAGAACGCAGAAAGCACAAAAAATAATAAACCTAACCCAAAGAAAATATTAAAGAAAAACAACGGTTCTCCTGACTTTGCTTTGTGAAAATGTGTGAGTTTATCAAGTATATAAGGAAGTTCTTTTTTTGTGTATTTAGCAAGACCTGTTTCTGTATTATACGTCCCATTTTCAAAATAATATAGCGCACCTTCTTCTTTAGTTACTTTAAGTCTACGTATGTTAATAGCTTGGGGTAATGCTTCTTTAGTTAACTGTGCGTCGAGTTGTTTTTCTACAGCAATTTCTTTTTTAAAAGTATCAGAATCTCTAAAAATGAGTACAATACCACTCACAGCATATACTGCCATTATTCCTGAGAGGAAAAACCCCAGATATCTGTGTAGTACTCTCATTTTTATATTTGCTTTTCTAGTAGCGGCCATATTTTTTGTATAGAATATATCACAAATATCAAGAAAAATAATAGAGTATGTTAGTATCATTTTTATAAAATTACACGAGTAAATAGGATATAATCCATATTTTTGGATTATTGATATATACGCTTTCGCGAAAGCATATATACATCCACCTAAAAGAGTTATTATGAATTTCGATCGTATTAAAGAAAAACTTAACATACTTGCAGATGCTGCAAAGTATGATGTCTCTTGCTCATCAAGTGGAAGTAAGCGTTCAAATAAAAATAAGGGATTAGGGAATTCTAGTGGTATGGGGATTTGTCATACCTATACAGAAGATGGTCGCTGTGTAAGTTTACTTAAAATATTGCTTACAAATCACTGCATTTTTGACTGTGCTTATTGTGTTACTCGTAAGAGTAATGATATAAAGAGAGCTGCATTCAAAGTGCAAGAGGTAGTAGACCTTACGATTAATTTCTATCGTCGTAATTATATAGAGGGACTTTTTTTGAGTAGTGGTATTTTTAAAAATGCAGATTATACAATGGAGCGTCTCATTGCTGTGGCAAAAAAGTTGCGTGAGGAAGAAAACTTTAATGGATACATACATTTAAAATCTATTCCAGGAGCTAGTGATGAGTTAATGCGTGAGGCTGGATTATATGCTGATAGACTTTCTGTTAATATTGAGATACCATCTGAAGAAGGGTTGAAACTACTTGCGCCAGACAAGAATAGAGCAGATTTTATAAAACCTATGCAAAAGGTTAAGGATGAAATTTTGCAATACAAAAGTGAGAAAAAACTGATTAAAAGTACTCCTGTTTATGCACCAGCAGGGCAAAGTACACAAATGATTATAGGAGCAAGTGGTGAGACAGATGCAGAGATAATGTATACCAGTGCCTACTTTTATAAAAAATTCCAGATGAAGCGGGTATATTATTCAGGATATATCCCTATTAGTTATGATGAGCGCCTGCCGTCTATAGGAACAGAAGTTCCTATGATGCGAGAGAATAGACTCTATCAAACCGACTGGTTATTGCGATTTTATGGGTTTGATATACGAGAATTACTCAATGAGAAAAACCCTAATCTTGATACAGATATAGATCCAAAATTGAGTTGGGCACTACGCAATTTAGATAAATTTCCGGTTGATGTAAATCGAGCAGATCGTAAAATGATAGCACGTATTCCAGGGGTAGGGATGCGATCTGTACATAAAATTATATATGCTAGACGACAGCAAAGACTTACTTGGGATCATCTTAAAGCTATTGGGATTGCAATGAATAGAGCACAATATTTTTTAGTATGTGATTCTCCTCAGTTTGAGACCAAAGATAGAACAGCTGCCCAGCTTAAAAGTTTGATATTAGGGACTTCAAATAGCAAATGGAGAGGAGCTTATAGTAACCAACTCAATTTGTTTGACACCAATGCACCACTAGTAAAATAAGTTACACTTTTGAAGTAAGTGATTTAAAGAATACAAATCCAAAACCGATAAAAAGCATAAGATGAAAAGGGAATAAACCAAAATCTCCACCTTGATCCCCTACAATAAATGCAGAGTACATTCCAAATCCAAAATAGACCATCAAGATACCTTCAAAAATAACATTTATAGATACCTTTCTTTTTAGATACTTATTACCTTTCCAAGAATCTTTAAGTGTGCTAATATTAAATTTTGGAGTACGCACAAACTCACTACGTTTTCCTATATGACCTTCAATAACGGCTATAGAATTATGTAATGAGAAGCCCATTGCAATACTAAAGAAGGTAAAAAACATACCTATATACTTTATAAATTGCTTTAATCCACCACCATATATGTTTTTGTACATAAACCAGTAGCATATAAAGAAGATAATACTACTAATCACAAAGAAGCTCATTACATAGAAATAAGGCTTTAAGTGTGCATATTCATTTTTAATATATAGCATCGGAATACTAAGTAAACCTACAATAAGTACATTGAGAAACATTGTACTATTTAAGAGGTGTAGTATACCGTGAAATTTAGTTTTTCTAGATATTTCTTTGCTTGTTACTACTTTTTTAGACATTTTTTGGAAGTTTTCTGCTCCTCCTTTATTCCATCTAAATTGTTGAGAACGCGCAGCACTTATCACTACAGGAAGTTCTGCAGGGGTTTCTACATCTTCTAGGTATTTAAATCTCCAATTTTTGAGTTGCGCACGGTAGCTCAAATCAAGATCTTCTGTAAGTGTATCTCCTTCCCAGTTACCTGCATCAAGAATACATTGCTTGCGCCATAAACCTGCAGTACCATTAAAGTTTATAAAGTGACCTTTACTATTTCTGCCTACTTGTTCAAGTGTAAAATGCGCGTCTAAGGCAAATGCTTGAACCTTCGTAAGTAGAGAGTAGTTTCTATTAATGTGCCCCCATCTAGTTTGCACCACTCCAATATTGCGATCTTTAAAATATGGGACAGTACGATGTAACCAGTTAGGTTCGGGTAAAAAATCTGCATCAAAGATGGCAATAAATTCTCCTTTTGCATCCTTAAGACCTTCTTTAAGGGCACCAGCTTTAAAACCAGAACGATCTATACGAGTTATGTGCTTTATGTCAAGACCTGTCTCTTGTAATTTTTCTATGTGTTGTTTAGTCGTAATTAGTGACTCATCAGTGCTATCATCTAGTACTTGAATCTCAAGTTTGTCTTTAGGATATTCTAACAATGAAATGTTATCTAAAAGTCGTTTTATCACATACAACTCGTTATATACAGGTAGTTGTATGGTAACAAATGGTATTTGATTGGGATCTTCAAAATTAAACTGTGGTGAATCAACTTTTTTGCGCTGAGCACGTAGGTAATTAAAAAGCAAATTGAGTTGCGAGAGACTATATGCAAAGATGATAACTAACGAAATAGTATAAATAACAATAATGGAGATTTCTAGAATCATTTTTTTATGCTGTATTTAAAAATCCATCCCAAGATTTTTATGCCCGCAAATATAGCACCTTTTATGGTGCCAGATACTTTTGAAACACCTATTCTGTTTCTGTACTTTACAGGAACTTCGATATACTTCATTTTCTTTTTTAAAACCTTAAGCTGCATTTCGACAGTCCATCCGTATGTTTGGTCTTCCATTTCTAAGGCTAGAAGGCTATTATATTTTATTGCCCTAAAAGGGCCTAGATCTGTAAATTGTGCGCTAAAAAATAATTTCATTAGTGAGGTGGCTAGCCAGTTTCCAAAAATTTGGGGAGTAGTCATTGAACCGCTTTCGCGAAAGCGTTTATCTCGAGCTCCTATCACCATATCATAGTTATCTTTTATAATGGGAGCAACAATCTCTGTGAGTTGCTCTGGATAGTCACTATAATCACCATCTAAAAAAACTACGATGTCAGGTTTAGTTTTGGATGTTTTAATATAAGATAAACCTTTAAGGCAAGCATTTCCATAACCACGATTAATCTCTTTTAAAACTGTAGCACCTGCAGTCTGGGCAACTCTTTCAGTATTATCTGTAGAGGCATTGCTTACAACAATAATCTCATCTATATTTTTAGGAACACCATTGATTACAAGGCCTATAGAGTCCTGCTCATTATAAGCTGGAATGATAACTTTTATAATGGGATTTGTCATTTTCTGAAGGAAACATCTGGGTTGTCACGTCTAAAACTGCTTATACTTGTCCATTGTCCAGTATGAGCATCATCCTTATATTTTTCTACCTTAACTAGCTTATTATTAAGATAAACAAGGCTGAAGCCATTTTTTTTATGGTTTGCATATTGTGTTTTGTGCGTAATATTGCCTGCAATATCGTAAAAAATCCACCAATCTTGCGCAATACCATTTTTATAATGACCTTCTTTAATCACTTTTCCATCTTCAGCATAGAAATACCAATATGCTTCTGGAAGATTATCTTTGTAGTGCCCTTCTGAGGCTACAGCTCCTGAGGGATAATAATACCTCCAATAGTTTGTTTTTTTTGTATTGAGTACCCATCCTTCAGATTTTATTTTTCCATTATCGTGATATTCTTTTGAATACATTTTTTTTTCATTGCCTACTAGAGTGGATAATGTAATGAACACAATAAAGAAAAGTTTTGAACTCATAGACTCATTAGACGTAACTTAAAGCGTAGGCTAACAGATAAATACTATTTTTACTAAAAAAGAGGTGATGAAATATAGCTATTGGGAACAGCAATCGTGGTTTGCTAAAGTAGATTATACCATTATAGGAAGTGGTATTGTTGGTCTTAATTGTGCATTGCGTTTACGAGAAAAATTTCCAGATGCAAAAATTTTAGTCCTTGAAAAAGGAATCTTACCACAAGGCGCAAGTACCAAAAATGCTGGCTTTGCCTGTTTTGGGAGTATTTCAGAAATATTAAATGATCTTAAAACACACACAGAAGATCAAATGGTAACTCTTGTCAAACAACGTATAAGAGGACTTTCTAGATTAAAAACACTTTTAGGAGGTACAACGATAGATTATCAAGTACACGGTGGTTATGAGTTGTTTACTACTATTAATGAAGTGCTGTATGATCATTGTATCGCGCAAATACAAAAAATTAATACTTTGTTATATCCCGTTTTTAATCAAGAAATATATCGTGTTGTTGATAATCATTTTGGGCTTCAATCTATTCTACCTAAACTTATTTTTAACCCTTTTGAAGGTCAGATAGATACTGGTAAAATGATGAAAGCCTTACTTAATTTAGTATATAAAAAAGGCATTGATATTCTAAATGCTACCGAAGTTTTAAAATATACAGAGGGCTCTGGTGGTGTTGAGGTAGTCACAAATCATAATACATTTATAACTAAAAAGGTATTCATTGCTACTAACGGTTTTGCTAGCTTATTAGGAATACCTGATGTAAAACCAGCGAGAGCTCAAGTGTTTATTACAGAACCCATTGCAAATTTACATATTAAAGGAACTTTTCATCTCGATCAAGGGTATTATTATTTTAGAAATATAAATAATAGACTTCTTCTAGGTGGTGGTCGTAATCTAGATTATGCTATGGAAGAAACGACAGAAATGGGAGAAACAACAATAGTTCAAAATGAATTAGAAAGATTGCTTAAAGAAGTAATATTACCTCACAAAAATGTTTCTATAACTCAGAGATGGAGTGGTATTATGGGAGTGGGAACTCAAAAAGAACCTATTATAAAAGCACTTTCAGATAATGTCTTTTGTGGTGTGCGACTTGGTGGGATGGGAGTTGCTATAGGTAGTATTATAGGGAGTGACCTTGCCGATTTGATTTCTTAAATTAAAAGTGTCTTCTAATTAATATGTTATTAGTAATTATGTATGTTAGTACATATAGCCATATATACTATGAAGCAAGAAGAGATTAAAAAAGCATTATATCTACAATGCAAACAGTGGATCGCCAACCGACGGTTAAAAGTTGAGAAGGTAATCGCAGGTATTGTAGAGTCTCTTGAAAATGAAACAAAGAGTTCTGCAGGAGATAAGCACGAGACAGGAAGAGCGATGTTGCAAATAGATAGAGAACAAGCGGGACAACAACTTTTAGAAATAAGTAAAATTGAAACATCATTTGCTAAAGTAACAACGACCATTCAAAAGGATACCGTACGATTAGGCAGCGTTGTTCATACAAGTACATTACAATTTTTTATCGCTGTATCGGCAGGAGAATTAAAGGTGGACGGACAATGTTTTTATGCTATTGGACTTTCGGCGCCTATAGGAAAGTTGTTATTAGGAAAAGGGGTGGGTGATGTAGTGCGCTTTCGCGAAAGCGAGATAACTATTAAAACAATTTACTAACTGGTGTTACGCAATCAGAGAAGTGTTTTTTCTCATTTTAACAAAAAACTGTTGATAAGTCCCTTTTTTCTTAAAAAAAATAGCTTTTTAATCGTTTTAGCCATTAAATATGTCAACTGTTATCTAATCGATTAATAAATCTAAGTAGACATTTATTTCTAAATTTATAGGAATCAGCAGTTTAAATACTTATTAACAACAAGGTTAAATTTTTGATGATTTAGTGCGTAACATCAGTTACTAAGTCTATGATTATTTCACAATTGCAGTAACTCCTTTTTTCCAAACTTTAAATTCTTCTCCATAATATAAATATGCGCTACTTGCAGCTGCGGTATAGATGCCACGTACCTCTGCTTTAAGATCTAGATGAATGACTTTAGATTGATTAGCATCAAAAGATCGCCAATAGAAAACTACGTAATTATCAAAAATCTCATAATATGCAATTTGATTTGTTTCTATTAATTCTTTGAGCTGCCACGGTTGAGCGCTAGTTCCAGAAGGAATACCTATAATAGCGTTAACCATACCTAGACCGTTTTGTTTTTTATTTGAAATAGTCGTTGTAAGTCTTACTGTATCTCCGGTCATTACCTCACTTGTCTGTAAAGTAGTTTGTAACTCCAGAGGACAATTTGGTGTAGATGTGGGTAGTGTACTAGACCAACTTAAATCTAAGCTATATGAGAAAGTATTTTTTTTATTAGAAAATTGAACTGCTATTGTGTTATTACCACTTTTTAAATAGGAAGCGATATTTTTAATCTCTATTTTCCCATTAGAGCTCGTCTCCATTTTTTTGCTAAGGTTTGTGTTATTT
Organism: uncultured Dokdonia sp.; assembly: GCA_938002835.1. Classification (GTDB taxonomy): domain Bacteria; phylum Bacteroidota; class Bacteroidia; order Flavobacteriales; family Flavobacteriaceae; genus Dokdonia. Next base: position 19,111 of record CALKZS010000190.1, read on the forward strand.
ACTGAAATAACAATATTATCTTCTGAGTTAATAAGCCTTTGTTTTTGTATGCTAGTATATGATATGAGTGCTTTGAGTGACATTGCAGTTGCTTGAGTAGCTCCAAAACGACCTTTTTTTCTGGTTGATGTCAAAGCCTTAATAGCTTTGCTTATAAGTACGTGATCTTTATTTTCTTCTTCTAAAAGTGCAAGTATGGTAAAGGCAAGTGTTTCCGTTTGTTTGTCATTGCCATAAGAACGTGTAATGGTATTTTTTACAGGCAATGTCATATAACCATATTCAGAAATAGCCGATTTTAATACATCAAGAAGCGTTTTAAAATCTTGATTATGACCTAACTCTGAAGCTGCACAAGCCATCATCGCAATTTTATAGGAGTCTTTGCTTTGTAAAGCATCATTATATGCGGCGATATATTCTTTATTAATATCTGCTTTAACCTTAGCTGCACTCAATGCATATACTATATATGCATTTGCTACATCTTGTGGACTACTTGCAAAACTATCATAGCCTTTTTTGCTTTTATGAAAACCACCTTCTCCATCACGTCTGTTAAGCAACCATTTTACCGTTCGATCAATCATATCCTGACTAACTTCAGGATATACTTCTTTCATTTCTGTAAATTCAAGTATTCCAAAGGCAGTTAGTGTCTCGTGAGGTGGTGTTCTTCCAAACCACTCAAAGCCACCCTGAGAAGTTTCAAAAGAAATTAATCTATCATATCCTTGTTTTATAAAATCAAGTGCTTTTTGTTCGATTTCTGGATTTGATTTTCCAGATTCTCTAAGATATTTGAGAATCATTACATTAGGATATGTACTAGAAGAAGTTTGTTCAAAACATCCATAGGGCTGTCGTATTAAAGATGCAATACCATCCATTACATCACCTACCACATCTGTATAAATATTAAAATTTGCAGTAAGTGTTCCATCTACTAAATTTTCAATGGGAAGTTCAAAAGTGCCATTTTTTACACCAGAAATACTTGATTCTGTTGGGAAATAAGGACTCACTATACTGGTTGATTTTTCAATGAAGTCTGTTTCTATATCTGCTTTAAAATGTGTACGTATTCTAGTCTCTGCTATTTGTTTTTTTGGAATAATAGCTACTGGAATTACGGTAAAGTTATTTTTAGGAACTGAAATAGTTTGTTGAGTAAACACGTTTGCAAAAGCAAACTCATCAGGTAAAATAATATCTAGATTACCGGTTATTGCTTCATTAGTATCATTCTTAATGGTTATAGGTAATATAACTTCGTCACCTACCGACATATAAGGAGGTATTTTAAAGTCTATACTTAAAGCTTTTTGAACGCTGTAAGAATGTTCTTTATGAGCAACTTGACCTTTAGGATCAACACCCTCTACTATAATATTGAAAGATGTAGTTGCATCAGAATTGTAATAACTCAGTGTTGCAATACCATTTTTATCTGTTTGTACCACAGGATTCCAGTATATGGTAGGCCTAAAATCTGTACGTTCCTCTGCTAGATCTGTAATATCATATTTTGGGACATAGAAATCTGCACTTTTTGTAAAGTTTCGGGAGTTGTATGAGTATAAGTTTGTTACAGCATAATTTTTGAATTTTCGTTTTGATAATTTTTTAGCACCTTTTGTAAAGTAACCATTTTTTGAAGTTATAAGGATAACACCATTTTTTCCAGAAGACCCATATAGCATTGTGGCAGAAAGTCCTTTTAAAACGTTGATTGATTTGATGTTGTTAGGGTCAATATTTACATAGTTACTGCCGTCAGATCCTGAGGATGAATTAAAAGGAATACCATCTATTATGAAAAGTGGTTGGTTACTCCCGTTAATAGCACTATTACCACGTATAATAATATTACTGCCAGATCCAGGACTACCACTTGATGAGGTAATTTGTACGCCTGCAGCCCTACCCATAAGCAGTTGGCCCACATCATCTCCAGTAGTTGTTATTTCTTCGGCCTTAACAGTGCTTACAGCATATCCTAGAGCTTTTTTTTCACGTCTAATACCTTGAGCTGTTACAATTACCTCATCAAGTGCATTGTCTGACTCAAGCGATATGTTAGCATTACCATTAGAGGTATTTTTTATAGCCTTAGCTTTCTGTTTTATGATTTTTGTATTAGGTCTTCCTACTTTTATTTGATTTGATCGCTCTCTTTCAATAGTAGATTCCTTTACCTTTTGGCGTTCCAAATATGTTTTCTGATTTGCAGCAGTATTAGCATCATCCATTTCAAACTCAAGCTTATCGCCTTTATCATTATAAGCAATAAGTGTTTTTTTAGTAGACTGAGCCATTTTGAAAACAAATTTACCAGAGTCATTTGTTTCAAAAGGAAGGACGCTATCTGAGTTTAAATCAAAAAGCATAAGTTTTGCTTTAGTCGGATTTCCGTTGAGATCTACAACTGTTCCAGATTGAAGAGAGAGTTTTTCTGGTTGGAACTCTGCATTAAGTATATCTACGGCGGGTTCCTGTATATAGGTTCTCCATCCGTGAGTGAGTAATACGTAATCTAGAGCAATGTGAGCTTTTTCTTCTTGTGAATTAAAATAGAAATTAGGTTTGTAAATTGTTCCCTGTAATTCACTAGACATTAAAAAGTATGATACTATAGTGTCTTGCCTGTCATCTGCAAAGCTAAGTAGTTTGTTATCTACCACAGCTAGAGATAAATTTGCTGGCACAGGTTTACCTAAGTGATCTTTTGTAGTAATAACAACGTCTACTTTTTCTCGTGTAGCATATATTTCTTTATCTGTTTTTATATCTAATAATAAGTTTTGATGGTAATGTGCAAATAGTAGTCGTTCTGCAATATGTTTTCCATCTTTTGTTTGGATAGTAATTTTTACAATACCTTTTGGAAAATCTGCAAGAGGTATATTGATTGTTTTCGAGTTCTTATTAATCTTTACAGAATTACTGTATATAGTTTCTTGTGCATCACTTGCACATATCTCAATGGTTTTGTTAAGTGAAGAGTTAATGGTTATAAAAGCAGTTGTAGATGTCACTTTATTAACGTGTAAATTAATACCCTCTTTTTCTACTTTAGGTAGTTTATAAATTACTTTAGAGATAAAGGGAGCTGTAATATGCGCAGTATATTGAGAATCTACTTGTGGAACAAAATTAAAACTTCCCATTCCGTTATGATAGCTTGAAAAATTTGCAACAACCTCTCCATCACTATTTTTTATATAGCCGTTTACATCTGCAGGTTTTCCGTAAGCATTCAAGGCTTTAAAAGCAACGGTATTTTCAAAGTTGTTTAATAAAACACCACTTTCTGGAAGTAATTGTAAATCTATAGTATCTAAAATAACGGGCACACTCCGGGATATTGCTTCTGTATTCCCCAGGTGGTCAATAGTTACATTTACAATTGCATCTGTAGTTTTAAGGTTGTTAGGAAGCGTAAACTGTATTTCTAAAATGCCTTTTAAAGAAGATTTTTGTTTTTTGACTATCTCTTTCTTACCATTAATACTTATTGTATAGGTACACATTTTGTTTTTTAACACATTGTTTTTTAAGTCTTTTAGTTCAAGAGTTGCGTTTACAATACTTCCAGGGCCATAAGCTTCTTTATTAAAGTCAAACTTCATTTGCAATCTTGGTTCAATTATTTTTTGAACCGTAATTTTCTTAGTAAATAGAGCTTCTTCACCATTATTTTTCATCCAATTAGTATAAGCTCTAAGTTTATATATACCTCCAATCCAATTTTTATCTATGGTAATCTGACCGTATATATAACCATTTACGATGCGGTAATCATTGGTTTTAAGAATACTTCCTTCTGGAGATAGAAGTTCTACATAAGCAACCTCACTTAAGGAACTTGCTTCTTGTTTAACATTTGTAACATAGGTCTTGAACCAGATAGTTTCTCCAGGAAAGTAAAACGGGCGATCTGTATGTATATATGTTTTTTCTATGCGGTTTGGTGCAATTATATCAATGTCAGGAATTATTGCTTGACCTATAGCATTGCCAGCACAAAAAAGTATTATCGTTAGTAATAGTATCGTATTTCTCATATTCTATTAAAATTTTGCAACTACATTTATGCCTATTTCAGTAGCGAGTGGAGTATTAAAATATTGAAGCCCTTGAGCACTTGTAGAGTCAAATATGGAGCTATAAGGCGTAGCACCTTTATAAGCAGTGGCTGTTATCAAGTTGTTTGCAAAGCCACTTATTTTAAAGGAATTAAAGAAGGGTTTGTGTTGACTTTTTACCCATTTTTTGTTATCAATAAGTTCAAAAGAAGCTGTGATGTTTTTAAGATTAAGGTAGCTGCCATTCTCTATATAAAACTCATCTATACCTATAAAACCGTCTAATGCTTTTTGAGTTCCATTCCAAATGTCTCCATCCTTTTGATAATCTATAGTAAGATTTAATTTCCATCTTCCTTTATATAGTTCATTATGTAATCCGAGATTAAAATCTGGTGTAGGATCTCCTATAATTTGAGGTTCTGTAGCTTGTATAGGATTTCCATTTGTGTCTGTTATTATTGTCCCTTGATCATTTCTTTCATATGCACTTCCTACAATGACTCCTGCAGTTTCTCCTTCTATAAGATTTGCATTTGTAGATGCAAACCCTGCGATTGAGATACGTGTATTTGGAGAGAGAAGATCTGTTACTATGGTTCGCTTTCGCGAAAGCGTAATATTAGTATTCCAATGGATATTAGATGAGTTATATCTAAGATTTGTAAGTTTTATATCAATATCAAAACCACTAGTTTCTGTATTTGCTAGATTGGATAGTGTGAAATTATTCCCTGTTAGTGTTGGGAAAATCCCATTTGTGTTTTCTCTTTTTTCATAAGATCCACCTATAGATAGTCTGTTGTTGAATAATCTAGTTTCAAGTGCAACTTCAAAAGAGGTGTTTTTTTCAAGGTCTAAATTATTTGGAAAAAACAGATCTGTATTATTAAGTAATGATGTGGCGTTAGTAATATCTAGTAATAAACTATTATGACTGTAGTTTGTGTAAATCAAATCTGTAGTTCCTGCAGATTTACCATACCTAATAGCAATGTTTAAGTAATTGAGAAACTGCCCTTGTAGATCGTAAAAAGCACTAGTGGGAATAAATGTTATAGACCCTTGAGGTATAAATGAATCTCCTTTTTGATTTGAACTATAGAGTTGAGAAATACCAGTGGTAAGGTAAAGAAAACTGTTATAGCTTAATTCTACTTTATTTCTGATTTCAAAAATATGTTGATCTAAATTTACATCTCGTTGTGTAGATACAAGGTCTATTTCTTCATTAAAATTATAGTTGATGTTTTTGTATTTTGACAAAAAAGTGGTGGTGGTATTTAAATCAAATGTATAGTTGGAGTATAGGTTTGACTCAAATATTATTGTATTATTAGAAGTGAGATGGTCTATGCTTTTATATGAAGAATAACCGTTTTCATAATTAAAAACACCATCTTGTAAAGAATACTCCTCTTCATTTTTTGAAATAACGAGTGCGTGATCTACAATTAGTTCAAAGTTATCTCCTATATTTTTTGATGCTTTTAAGTGTGTCCCAAATGTTTTATTACTTCGTTCACTTTTACTTTTGTTAATGGAGTTAAATGGGTTATTCTCTTCTGTAAGATTGAGCAATTGCTCTGCAAAAATTAAATTTTGATATCCATTTATGTTTGCAAATCTATTTGTAGTCTTACTATAATTGACTGTAGCTAAAAATGGAATTTTTTTATGAGATAATTTTTCAAATTCTCCAGACAAAGCATAAGTATTGTATGTACGGTTATTATAATTGTCTTTTCCAGTATTGTGAGAAAGTGAAACTCTAGATTTAATATCATTATTGTAAATACTAGTGCTAGCATTTTGAGATAGTTGTATGGCCGTTTCAAAAGGGTTTGCGACTCTATTTGGTAAGTTACGTTTATTTATAGATCGTGATTTTAAATTATTTGAATATTCAGACCGTATGTAGTAGTCAGAGTTTAAGTAATCTAAATAAACAATACTATCTTTTATTTTAATGTCTTTTATATCTCTGAAAGGTGAACGGTCTTTCTCTGTTACATATACATATGGAGATGCATTAATGTCTGGAATTACACCTAGCGAGTCTATTTTTTGTAACAATGCATCAGCATATGCTTTTGTTTTAATTTGTTGCACCACCATTCTTGGAGTTTTGTAAGGAATTATAGCGCCTTTAAACATTGCTTCTGTAACTGTAATTTCTTGTGTTGAAAAACCCACAAATGTGATGACAAGTACATCACCCACATTACATTCTATGGAGTAATTACCATCAAAGTCAGTTTGTGTTCCTATAGAAGTTCCTTTAATAATGATTTGTGCTCCTGGTACAGGATCATTAGATTCTTTAAGAACACCTGATACGATACCTCGTTGCGCATATCCTATACTGCTAGTAAGTATTAGTATAAGTAGTATTTTATTCATAATATACGATAGTTAGTTATGAATAAAATTATTAAGAAAGTATATATTTTGAAATAATAATTTAGGGAACTCACTATTTGAGTTAGGGAAAAGTATATGTAGAAATTTAAGAGCTATATACATACGCTTTCGCGAAAGCGAGATAAGAATACAATCAATATATTAATATTGCAATATCACGTTTATATTATAATCTGCATTAACTTTTAAAGGTGTGTTATGAAAAAAAAGTATTACTTTATTATTTGCTTTTGCTGTGATTAGATAGGTAGACCCTATAAAATAAGAGTTTTCTATGGTAACTTTTTTGCCTTGAGATGCTATGATGATTTGATGTGGATATAGTAATATTGTTTCGTTTGTTTTTGCATCTTTAAAAAACCATTGTTTGGGTAACTCGTTTATATCACCAAAAAGAGACCCTACATAATAGGAGGTTGGATTTTTATAAAGATTATTTGTGAGATCTTGCGCAATGATTTTTCCATCTTTCATCACTATAGTTTTGTCCATATATGAGAGTACGTCTGTACTGTCGTGTGTAGCAACAAGGCAGGTGATGTTTTTTTCTTTTAGATAAGCAAATAATTGACGTCTTAATTTATTTTTTCTAAAATTATCTATGTGAGAAAATGGTTCGTCAAGTAGAAGAAGTTCGGGTTCTTTGGCAAGTGTTTGTGCAAGGGCAACACGTTGTTTTTGTCCACCAGAGAGTGTTTTTACTTTTGCATTTTCATATGCTGTCATATTTACTACTTGCATTAGTTCATCTGTACGAGCTTTGCTAGTTTCGGGTTCTAGTCTGCTTAAATATTTATTAATATTTTCTGCTACAGAAGTAAATGGCATAAGGTCAAAATCTTGAGAAAGATATTTAATATATGGCATTCCTGGTATAAGATTGTCTTCTGGTCCCGTAACCTTACGATCTTTCCAAAAAATAGAGCCATTATCTATGTCCATTAAGCCATAAATAACTTTAAGCAAGGTAGTTTTACCACAACCACTTTCTCCTATAATAGCGACGTGATCTCCTTTAAGGATGGAGAGATTAATGAGGCCTACAGTAAAGCGATCTGAAACTTGATAAGAGACATTTTTTAAGTGAAGCATAGCGATGCAAAAATAGGTCACACGATCTATAAACTCACAATGTGCATAGGTTTTTGTGATGATGTATATTTGTTACTTATTTATGACGTCATTATATCCTCTTATTTTTAAACCTTTATTAGTATACCGTATTTGGGGAGGTACAAAATTGCGCACGGTTTTGTCTAAGGAGTTTGAAGGAGATCACATAGGTGAGTCTTGGGAAATCTCAAATATAAAGGATAAGGAGACAGTAGTCGCGCAAGGAGCTTTACAAGGAAAGACTCTTACAGAACTTATTGATGTATACGGAGTTTCACTTTTGGGAAGTGATGCTGTAACACGTTTTGGAAATGAGTTTCCATTGCTTATAAAATATATAGATGCAAAAACACCATTATCTATCCAAGTACATCCAGATAATGAAGTAGCTCAAAAACGTCATAACTCTCGAGGTAAAAATGAGATGTGGTATATAATGCAAGCAAATGAAGGTGCAGAAATTATCATAGGTTTTAAAGAAGACACAGATACAACTACTTTTAATAGTCATTTGTTACAAGCAACAGTAGAAGACTTACTACACACAGAAAAAGTGAGTTCTGGTGATGTATTTTATATACCTGCGGGTCGTGTGCACGCGATAGGAGCGGGAGTACTGCTTGCAGAAATACAACAAACATCTGATGTTACATATCGCATTTATGATTATGACCGTATTGATGCAAAAACAGGTAAAAAGAGACAACTTCATAATGACCTAGCGGCAAATGTTATAGATTATACCGCAAAAGATACTTACAAAACTCAATATGAACTACTACACAATAAACGTACAGAAGTAATAGACACGCCTCATTTTAGAACCAATATACTTTCTATAGATGGTATTTTAACCCTAGATTATAAGACTACAAATTCTTTTGTGGTTTTAATGTGTGTAGAAGGTAAAGTAGAAATTATCTATAAAGATCAAACATATACTGTATCAAGAGGAAGTTCGATATTATTACCTGCAGAAATCCCTTCTATCATTATAGAAGGTGATACTTCTAGATTACTTGAGGTTACTATTTAGACATAGTTGCGTTTTATTTTGATCTCATTACTCAATCAAATACAGTGTTAACTCATTATAGCTTTTTTGATTGAGAATATTTGAAGAACTTTATAAAATATAAAGTTTTAAATACTGAAATATTAAAATCAGAAGCACAAATATGAAAGCCGTTATCTTTATTTTAATAGTTTTTTACTGGCAAAACTTTTTCTCAAGACTAAATCACGTATTATGATAGGGTAAAATAAAGAAAATAAGCAATAAGGAAAACGGTATTGAAGAAGTAAAAGATTATTATGAAACAGGTCAATTAAATCCCAAGTTTTATTAATCATTATGAAAAGAATAGCAATAACCGTATTTCTAATAACAGCAATCGTAAATCTGGCATTTAGTCAAAAAGATTCCCTACTGTATAAAAATAAAGAAGATTTGATGATTTATACTTTTAAAGTATTATATAAAGAAAAGGAAATTTATAACTCCGAAAGCGAAAGCACAGAATTTATAAAAAAAGAAAAAATAGATGGCTGTAAAGTTATTGCAGATATTTACATAAATCCTTTATCCCTAATTGATCATTACTACAGTTATGAATATTTTTTTGGTTCTGAGTTTGCTTGTGGTAGATATAGGAATGATATAAAAGTTGAAACCATCAATTTACAAACTCTTGAAAAAGTAAGTTTATCTGACTTATTTACAGAAGAACCTATTGTAAATGCACTTAAGAATGATGACTGGGTTTTGAAAATTGTTAAAGAGTTATCACTAGAAAATAAATTAGATTCGGTTAATCCATTTAATGAAATACTACAACTTTTGAATGATTTAGAATATGGTGTTCAGTTTTATACATCTAGTTTCACAATAGTAGATAATACAATAAAAGACAGTAAAATAGGAGTGAGACTAGTTGGATCTCAACCATTATCTGTTTCATATCATCTAAGACATTTACAATTAGGTCTTATGCTTGTTCCAAAACAAGATTTTAAAAAGGTATTACCTGCTAAAACCAAATTCGTTCTAGGTGAGTTTAAAAATGGATTGATAAACTAATCTAGACTATATAGAAGCAAGAGTTGTCATAAATAAAATTAAATAGATTATTCAAAAATAGAAACTCGCGTGTATACTTTTATTGTAAGAGAAGACTTATAGAAGTAATCCGCTTTCGCGAAAGCAAAAAACAGCAAGTCTCACTTTTTTAATCGAAATATTTCAATAATAGAATGAGAAATTTTTTAAAAGCATTAGTTTTTTTGCAACTATTATCGGTGAGCTTAGATAACCCATTAAACGCACAACAGTCTAGTATAGACACCACACGTGTAGATGTTAATAATGACAAGATTATAGATACACTTATAGATGATTGGAGTAATGGCAGTGCATTTGGAGGAAGGCAGGTAACCATTATAGACGGTAAAAGTAAAGAGGAGTTTACACTCAATAATTTTCAGGGTCTTTGCAGTGCAATAAATACGATAAAGATTCCAGAAAACTTGTTATTAGAAGCTAATAAAACTTTTTTAGACACATTAAAAAATAGAGTTCTATATCATAAAAAGAGAGATAGTATTGATGCCTCTTTGAAGTGGATCATAAGTGCAAAAAATCATAAAAAGTATTTTGAAAATACATATTCAAACGATTTTGGAGAACATCCTTTTTTTGATATTATTTTAGAACCATCAACATCTTGGGAGTCTAGTAAACCATCATTACCAGAGTCATATTATATAGAAGTAAAGGGCGATATACTTCAAAAATTTAGTTCGGGGTCTGAAATGGATTCTATTACAGATAAGTCCAAAGGTTTTTTAACGTATTTTACTCCATCGCTTTTAGGTACAAGATGGAACCCTTTAAAAACATTAGATAGCTTGAGGCCTGTGGCAAAAAATAAAGAGTATAAGATTTTTAAAACAGCTCATACGGTATATGTTCAAAAAAGAAATACTTACAGATGGTTATTTATTTCCGATTCAGGATTGACAGGAGCTCCAGATAGTTTTTCAAGGTGGGAATCTATAGGTAAAATTGAACTAATAGATCATTATGTGATAATTCATCAAGACGTACCTCCAGGGTCATACAATATTATACTTATAAATATTGAAAATCAGCGTGTGGCTCGTTTAGATGGCAAGTATGAACCGCACTATAATAACTGGACAGATGAAGGAGGGATGGAAACCTTTGAAGTTATAGATGATCAATTGGTATTTAGTGAATATGGTGAGCCAGAATTACATAAAATTCCATTAAAAGAGTTGTTTGAAAATCTTGATAATCATAAGAGTGATTGATTTATGTTTTTTGAGTGAACTAAAAAGTAAAACTCTGCGTATATAATCTGAAAAATGTTTTTTAAAAAGAATGATAAATAATACAAAAGCCTTTATTTTACTGCTGTTTTCTACAATAAGTATATTTAATATATTGAATGCACAATCTAGAATAGATACCACACGTGTAGACTTTAATAATGACAAGATCATAGACACACTTATAGATAATTATAGTAGTGGGAGTAATTTTGGCGGAAGCGATTTTACAATTATTGATGGTAAAACAAAAGAAGAATATACATTAAGCAATTATGGGTGTTATTGCAGCTTTACAAATCTAATAACAGTGCCAGATAGCTTATTGTTAGAAAAGAATGCGTCTTTTTTTGATGTTTTAAGAACGAAGGCTGTAACACAAAAAAGAGACACGATAGACGCCACACTAGAATGGCTTTTAAGCGCATCATTTAATAGCAAGTATTTAAAGGAACATTCTTATTTTAAAACTATTTTCAACCCAAAAACTAAGTGGGAATCTCATAAAGCATTCTTACCAGAGTCTTATCATATAGAAGTATCTGGAGACACACTTCAACAACTCACTTCCCAATATGAAAAAAAACCTGTTTCAGAAAGTTCTAAAGCATTTTTAGTATACTACACAAGTGCCCATTATGTAGAAACATTAGATAATGAGCCACCAGTTGCAAAGAATGAAACTTATGAGATCTATAAGACACCGCATACGGTATATGCAAAAAAAGGTGACACTCATAAGTGGTTATTTATCTCAGAAACTGGAATAACTGGAGCTCCAGGCAAGTTGCGCTGGTACTCTATAAATCACGTGGAATTAGTAGGGGATTATGTATTGATACATCAAGATATCCCTCCTGCAAATGCATATGTTATACATATTGTAAATGTTGAAACCCAGAGAGTCGGGAGTTTAAAATTTGACACCTCTCAAAATAATGGAACCGATCAAGGAGGTATGATCACCTTTGAAATTGTAAATGATCACTTAGTTTTTACAGAGTATTCAAAACAAAAAATTAATAAAATACCATTGCAAGAACTATTTAATAGTCTAGATAATTATAAAGATGAATGATATCACGCTTTCGCGAAAGCGTGGCATATTTTATAAAATTTACATACTACACCTCAATAGTTAAAGAATCCTAAATGTAAGTATTAGACTAATGATCACTACCTATTTTTGGTATTAAAAAAAAAATCAGCTTCCGTGTTACGATTCATCCTCTTTGTTAGTACTATTGTTTTACTAGATATATATGCATATCAAGCGTTTCGTTTTCTTGTTAAAGGTAAATGGGGCACTCTTCTTTATTTTGTGATCACCTTGTTTATCATAGGAGGTATTTTTTATCAGTTTGCCTCAGGTGGTCGTCGCAATATGAGTGCACTCACACAGTTTTTTATAGTAGCTTTTATTATAATGTTAGTGGGCAAGCTTGTGATTATTGCGACAATGTTTGGAGAAGATATATTTAGGTTTTTTAGCATCATTTACAATAAAGCAACAGGTGTGTCTAGTGATAAGATGGTGCCATCACGTAGAAAATTTGTATCTCAACTCGCACTTGGTCTTGCCGCAATTCCTTTTGCATCAATACTGTATGGTGTTTTTAAAGGGCGATATAATTTTAAAGTTCTTAAGTATGAACTTACCTACGATGACCTACCCAATGCATTTGATGGTTATAAGATCACTCAAATAAGTGATATACACAGCGGGAGTTTTGACAATAAAGAAAAAGTAAATTATGCGATAGATCTCATTAATGAGCAAGCCAGTGATGTAATTTTATTTACAGGCGATATGGTCAATAATGCAGCGAGTGAGATGGAAGAGTGGAGAGACTCTTTTGCAAGACTTACAGCTGTAGATGGTAAGTTTTCTGTACTAGGGAATCACGATTATGGAGATTATGTAGCGTGGCCTAATGAAGCAGCAAAAATTGCAAACCTTGAAAGATTGAAACAGATTCAGAAAGAAATGGAATTTAGACTCTTACTTAATGAACATCAATACATAGAAAAAGAGGGAGAACGCATTGCCATTGTAGGAGTAGAAAACTGGGGTGCTGGTGGTTTTAAAAAAGCAGGAGATCTTAATAAGGCAGTTTCTGGAGTAGACTCAACAGATTTTAAAGTATTATTGAGTCACGATCCATCTCATTGGGAATTTGAGGTAAAAGATCATCCCGAGCATTTTCATCTCACATTAAGTGGCCACACTCACGGAATGCAGTTTGGGATTGAGATACCAGGCTGGTTTAAATGGAGCCCAGTAAAATGGAGGTATAAATACTGGGCAGGTATTTATGAAGAGGCAAAACAATATATAAATGTAAACCGTGGTTTTGGGTATTTAGCGTTTCCAGGTCGTGTAGGAATCTGGCCAGAAATTACAGTTATAACTTTGAAAAAAGGTAACAAAACACATAGTTAACTGATGTTACGCACTAAATCATCAAAAATTTAACCTTGTTGTTAATAAGTGTTTAAACTGCTGATTACTATAAATTTA
>CALKZS010000191.1 GCA_938002835.1 uncultured Dokdonia sp.
TCAAACATATCTTTTATAAGATATTGTAAAGAGTCTGGCGTTACTGCTTTTAAATCATTTACAAACTCTGGAGCAGTAGGGTATGGACGTCCTTTAAATTGATATTTTTCTGCAAATCGTTTTGCTACTCCATTAAAAACATTTTCACCTAAGTAATCACTCATCGCATATAATACCAGAGACCCTTTTTCATAATGTATGTATTGTTGATTTTCATTATACATTAATGGTTGTTCTTTAATCTGTTCACTAGTTCTTCCTATAAGATATCCATTCATTGCATCTTTTAAGAAACGACGCATCTGGTTTTTGCCATATACTTTTTCAAGTACTTTAAGTGAGCTGTATTCAGACATACTTTCTGATAAAACGGTAGCGCCTTTTGCTTGTGCACCTATCACTTGATGAGCCCACCATTGATGTGCAAGTTCGTGAGCAGTAACAGAAAATGGATAATCTACAGCATCTTTATTTTCGTCGTCTACATCTGCTATAAATCCTATGCCTTCACTAAAAGGGATGGTATTTGCAAAAGCTTGTGCAAAAGTTCCATAATCTTTTGGAAATTCAATAATGCGCACTTGTTTGTGTTGATATGGAGTATAGCTATTATTATAATAATCTAACCCTTTTTTCATACCCTTCATCATTCTATCTATGTTATAAGTATGATCTGGATGATGATATATTTCGAGATTAATTCCATTGTGTTTCTCTTTAGTTACAGCATACTTTGCGCTCATAAAAGAATAGAAATTCAACATTTTAGAATCCATTTTATAATGAAAATATTTTTGTCCATTTTCTTCCCATTCTTTAGTAAGATACCCCGGAGCAATCGCTATTTGATCTGGCGATGTACTTAATGTTGCTTCAAAATCAATCCAATCACTATACCCTCCTATATAATTACGATCTCTTGCTCCAGGAGTGTGGGCATCTGGCATTCTATCTTTAGGAGATAAACCATATTTTTCACGCACAGCAGTATTACTTATCTCAAATCTATCATTATACCCTATAGAAGGAAATAAACTATTGCTGTTTAAAAAAGTGCCATTTTCAGAAATAGGAGATTTATTGTCTAAAAACTTACTCTCTTCATTATGCATTGTAAATGTAAAAGTTAAGGTGTCTCCAGGTTGTATAGGTTGTACAAAAGCGTACATCCTGTAATTATAATCTTTGTTATCATATACAATTTCTGTGTCACGATTTATAGTAATTTCTGTAGGGTAGTCCGTTAGGTTTACGTGTAAGGTGTCAATAGTAATACTGTCTTTATTAACTAACGTAAAAGTTGCACCAGCTTTAAAATTTCGTGTTTTTGGATACATATTCATAAACGTATTTACTGCTATAATTCTAGGTTGTGGGATATTGGCATATTTGCCTAAATCCTTTTCTACTTGAACGCGCAATTCCTCTATGTCTTTTCCGCTAAGATTTTCGTTTACTACATTATTGATATACCAAGAATAACTTCCTATACCTAGAAATACTATGAGACTAATAGCTGCAATTGAAATTATGGTTTTTGATACTCTCGCTTTTGCAAAAGCGATACGTTCCTTTACATTGGTTCCCATCCCACGTCTGTAAAATAGAATAGCGATGGTAAATAAAATAATTCCAAAAGAGATCCAATAGACTCTAAAGGTATAAAAACGAGATAGATCATTTCCGTACCCATTAAAGTCTGAGGGGCTTGGTGTTCCTCCAGAATTGAAATCATAAATAGCTTGTTCTACACCAATTGCATTTTGTAATAGAGGTATTGCAATTGCTATCACTAACAAGGTTACAAGTCCCACCCATTTGTTTTTTATGAGTGTGTGTATTAAAAGTGCCATTAAAATCCAAGGCACATATTTCCATACATTAATTAAGAATGTTTGGAATATGTATAAATCTATTTGGTAATCGTAGAAACCACTAACAGTTTGAAAAGCGAGACCACATAAAATCAAGATGATTTGTAAAACGCAAGTCATTAGAAATAACGCAATTCCTTTTGAAATTAAGAACACCCAATTTTTAGTAGGCGTTACATCAACAATTTGATTAGTATGAGCTGCTCTAGATCGATCCATTAAAAAACCTGAATATAGATGGATGAGCAAGAAAGAAAATAAAATAACATAAGTAGATGGTTGCCCTAGCATTGACCACGTTTTAGGTAAAATAGCAGTGTTGTATATGAGCTGAGAAAAGCTCATCATCACAAATGTGAGTACAATAGCTAGAAAGGTGATTATAATAAAAGGCCAACCTGTAATGATGTATATAGTATCGCTTTTTACTAAATGCCAAAGTGTCTTTAACTGACCCATAAAAGAAAAATCGGTAGCTACTTCAGGCATTTTGATACTTCTAACTTCACTAAAATTTTGCTTCATTACTTTAGTAGCCTTTTTCTTAAAAAGACGAATGCTATTAGCATTTTGAGAGAATTTAAAGCAAGCAATTATAACAAAGAGTATTATAAATGAAATGCCGCCCCATAATAAACGATTGTACAATAAAGTTCCAGACATTGGTATAGAAAGTTCATTTTGTTCTATAGGAGTCCAATATTCTGTGGCATCTTGTAGTGCTACATTTGCCATAGGATCAAGTAGTGCATAATAAAATGTATCATCTGCATTATCTGCCATACTTGATGCAATAAGCTGGATGATAATCATCGTAAGTACAGCCATAAATCCTATATTCATATTTCTTGTAAATACTACTATAGCAAAGACAATAGCACTATAAAAAAGAACATTAGGAAAAATAATAAATAAGAAAGGCTGTATATAATTCCACAAGCTAAATGGGCCTAGAAGCGCCTCATCTACTCCAGGTAATATGGAACCTATCAATAAGCCTAAAATAGTAGCTATAGTTATTAATAGATTTATAGTGATTGCTGCAGAAAATTTTGCGAGTAAGTATTTTGCCTTAGTAAGAGGATATGAGTATAATACTTTATGCATATTATTCTTAAAATCGCGATGTATAGTACCCCCAGTAATAGATGGGATCAATATGTAAGCAAGTAGTGCAAGTTGGGATAATATACCTGTAATTGCTAATGGACTGTTAAGGTTTACATTACTCGTGACAGTAACATTATCACTGCTAAAAACCCCTAAACCAATTGCCATTATTAAAATAGCCAATAAAAACATTATTGTTGCTAGTATGTAAAAAAGCGGTTTCTTAAACCACGTTCTTATCTCGTGTAGATAGATAGTACTAAACATAACTAAGCCACAGTTTCAGGTTGATGCTGGTTTAATGTAGTAAAATATACATCTTCTAGTGTGGCTTGTACAGATTGAAAATCTGCTCCAGGAGAATGATCGCTATACACTCTTACATCTAGATCATTTGTGTCATTAAAACTTGATGATATAACATTGTATTGCTGTTGCATCTCGTCTATGGCTTCTCGTGAAGTTGTTTTTTTCCATATTTTACCTAAAAGATTTTGGACTAACTCTTTTGGAGTACTTTGTGATAGTATTTTGCCTCCATTTAAGATTGCCATATCTGTACAGAGTTCTTTTACATCATCTACAATGTGCGTAGAAAAAATCACAATGTGATTAGTGCCTATTTCTCTTAGTACATTCAAAAATCGATGTCTTTCTGCAGGGTCTAGTCCAGCAGTAGGTTCATCTACTATAATAAGCTTAGGATTGTTAAGTAGTAACTGAGCAATTCCAAAACGTTGTTTCATCCCACCAGAATATCCAGCTACGTGTTTATTGCGCACATCACTAAGATTAGTTACTTCTAGAGCTTTATCTACTATTTTGTTGCGCTCAGATTTTTTTGTGATTCCTTTTAAACTCGCAAAATAATGGAGTAAATCACTGGCGCTCATTTTGGGATATACACCAAACTCTTGAGGCAAGTATCCCAGCTCTTTTCTAAACGCAATTTTATTGTTAAGGATATCTAATCCATTAAATTCTATATTCCCAGTATCTGGAGCTTGTAAAGTTGCTATAGTTCTCATAAGAGAAGACTTTCCAGCACCATTAGGCCCTAAAAGGCCAAACATTCCTGCATTAATATTTATAGTGACATTATCTAGTGCTTTAACACCATTTTTATATGTTTTTGAAACATTTTGTAAACTGAGAATCATACAATAATTTTTTAGTTGACGGTAAGACGTCACTATACATACTTTGTTACAAAGAGATTATTAATTCTTTGATAGAACGATGCTAGTTATGATAGTAACTGATGTTACGCACTAAATCATCAAAAATTTAACCTTGTTGTTAATAAGTGTTTAAACTGCTGATTACTATAAATTTAGAAATAAATGTCTACTTAGATTTATTAATCGATTAGATAACAGTTGACATATTTAATGGCTAAAACAATTAAAAAAGTTATTTTTTTTAAGAAAAAGGAACTTATCAACAGTTTTTTGTTAAAATGAGAAAAAAAACACTTCTCTGATTGCGTAGCACCGGATAGTAATAAGAATTTAGTATAGAATGAATCGAGTATGGTCTCTATTTTATATATAAAATGAGAGGCGCACATAAAAAAACTTCTCTTTTATGTAAAGAAGTTTAATGATTAGTTAACGCTTTCGCGAAAGCGTTCTCATTTTAAAAAGCACAACCACTAGGCAATGGTTCGACCGTTTCAAGGTTTTGAGCAAAGTCACTATCTATAGTATCAGATGTAAAACCAGTGTTTATAGAACCTTTGTAAACATTGGTGCCATATCCAGAAGTGTTTATATGAGCTCTTATAATAACAATGTCACTAGAGGTTATATCTACGGTTCCACCAGAACGAACAAAGGGTTGCTCATTTACGTGGCTATGTGCTAAAACTCTGCGATATAAAAGTATTCCGTCTTCGGTGATTACTTCCCACCAGTCTGCATATTGATCACATCCAGTGTCTGGACTCGAGATACCTACACTAAAGGTATAGTTATTTTCAGATCCAGATGTTGTAACACTAACTATGCGTGCTTGATCTTCGGTATTTGTATCTGAGGTATCTTCGTTAGGAGTGTCATCTTCATTTGTAGTTGGCATACTATCATCGGTAGCTATGCTCACATCATTCGAGTCTGTAGCTCTTGAGTTGTCTGTATTGCAAGAAATCATTGCAAAAGTTGTCACTATAAATAAGCTGGCTAAATAATTCATTTTCTTTTTTTCTCAAAGTTATCATATTTGTGAGTAAAAAGTCATACTATTTCATAAGATTTAGCATTGCAATGATGTTGTAAGACAACTTATAAGGGTGTTTTTACGCTTTCGCGAAAGCGTATAAAAAACTCCGCTACTGGTATGATGCGGAGTTTTGTTATATGATGTATACTTTAATTATTATTATTATTCTTGTACTATTTCTTCTTGCGAAGCTTCTTTTGAAGAAATAGGTGTAAATATGACCTCTTCTTTGTCTAAAGTTATCTTCACAGTTTGCGGTGCTTTTAATGCTCCAGAGATAATCATTTTTGATAAAGGTCTTCTCAATCTATTTCTAATGACTCCTTTTAATGGTCGTACTCCATAAGTAGGAGAGAAGCCATTTAATGCTAGGAATTTACGTGTTTCATCATCTATTTCTAGGGTAAGCCCTAATTTTTTAGCCATATTTAATAACTCCTTTTTTAAGTGTAGATTAAATATAGTAACGGCTATTTTTTCTGATATTGGAGCAAAAGGAACAATCTCTGTAATTCTACCTAAAAATTCAGGTCTAAAATAATCGACCATAATATCGATGAGCTCATTACTTGTAGGGACTACTTCTTTTTCAAATGATTTTGCAATATAATCTGATCCTATATTTGAAGTAAAGAGAATAACAGCGTTACTAAAATCTCCTTCTTTACCAAGGCGATCATTTAGTTTACCTTCATCTAATATCTGTAAGAATACATCAAATACAGATTGATGTGCTTTTTCTATCTCATCAAATAATACGATAGAATATGGTTTTTGTCTTATTTTATTGACTAAAACGCCACCTTCTTCATATCCTACATATCCTGGAGGTGCTCCATATAATAATGCTGCAGAATGCTCTTCTTTAAATTCTGACATATCAAATCGTATGATAGAGTTTTCATCATTAAATAAGAACTCTGCCAGTGATTTTGCTAGTTCGGTTTTTCCAGTTCCTGTAGGTCCTAAAAAGAAGAAGGAACCTATAGGTTGTCCAGGTTTAGAGAGGCCAGAACGAGATTCTATAACAGCATCTGCTACTGTTTTTATAGCAGTTTGTTGTCCTATTACTCGCTTTTTTAAGGTCTCTTCCATTTCTATAAGGCGTTCTCTTTCTTGAGATTGCACTTTACCTGCTGGAATACCCGTTAAAGCAGAGACAACTGCTGTTAGGTCTGAGTCTGTAATAGCTGTAATATCTTTTTGAGAGTGCTCTTTGACTCCTTGTAAGATATCGATAATGATCTCTTTTTTATCTTTAAAAGTTGATGACTCTAGCGGATTTCGAGTGATGTATTTTTCTAATATTATAGGGTCAATGATCGTGGTAATTTCTGTGTAGAAATTATCCATACTCTTTGCCTTCTCTTCTTCAGAGGTGTCTGGAGCGTCTATCTTAAGGTCTTTAAAGATGTTATTTAACGTTTCTAAATCATTGGGTAATGATTGTTGAGAAACCGTGATTGCAGACATAGATTTATCAATTAAGTCTATGGCAGAATCTGGCAAGCTTTTTTCCTTTAAATACCTTTTAGCGAGTCTTATAGATTCGCTCAATGTTTCTGTAGATACATTTAGTTTATGGTGCTCTGTGTATACTTCTGCATTTGCCTCTAGAATTTTTAAAGTGAGATCTTTGTTAGGCTCTTCAATAGTGATGTTTTCTATACGTCTATCTAGCGATTGATCTGTAGTGATTAATTTTCTATACTGTTCTGGTGTTGACGCAGCTATTAAAGTGATGTCTCCACTATTTAGTTCAGACTTTAAACTGTTTACAATTCCTTTACTAGTGTTTTTGTCTTCTAATAAAGTATGAAAATCATCAATAAAAATTATTGGTTTTTCATAAGCTCTCGCTTCTTGAAAAATATTTTGAATTCTATCTTCTACATCTCCTTTATATGAAGCGCCAGAAAGTAGTTTTGCAGTGTTAACTTCAAATATGTTAGCATCTTGTAAATTAAAGACAATATTTTTGTCATATATAGATTTTGCAAAAACGTTTACTAATGCTGTTTTACCTACACCTGGTTCTCCAACTAGAATTAAATGTGGTTTTGATTTTCTATTTAAAACTTCTGCAATACGTTTTTGTTCTTTCTCACGGCCTATAAGTACATCATAAGTTCCATTTGCCGCTTCAGAGAGCATATTTTTAGTAAACTTATTTAGGTTTTCGTTAGATGATGAGGTGTTAAAACTTTGTTTAGCAGTTGCTCCACCCCCTTGAGGTTTATTATTATCTCTAAACATCCCGATAAGTTGCTCAGAATTTGCAGGTAATGATTTTAGTTGATCGTAAGAAAATCCTACTCCAGGAGTTATTGCAGCTATAAAAAGGCATAATAAGTCTGGATCTTCTTTATTGAGTTTTACTTTAATAGTATCTAACTCATCGAGAATGTTTTCTGCAGAGTCATCAGATTTTATTGAACTATTCTGTCTAGATCTTTTAGGGTAGTTTTCTATATGTACGTCTGCCCATTCATCAATAAAGTGAACATCTACGTCTGCATCAAATAGAAAACGTAATAATGGCAAGCTTTTATTTAAGGATGCTTTTAATAAATGAGGAGCTCCATAGCTTTCGTGCTGATACTCTTCTGCTAATTGCTGTGCAATATGTGTTACTTTTTCAATGTGTTGCATTCTTACTTTGTATTTTATATTCCTTTAATTGAAACTTTTTGTAATGTTAATAAAAGTTCTGATAATAATTTACAATTTATTTTATGTTTATCAATTTTAAAATTGAGTTTAAAAACAGCATTTTATCGATTTTAATTTGCTATACATCTAAAAACTATATGATTAATAAAAAAAATATGTTTTTGGCTTTTTAGTTTTTAAAATTAATTATATGTTTGTTCTATGCCGTTTATGGCTTTTATATATTTATTAATTAGGCAATATTTGCCAACAAAAATTATTTATTATGGCTTTCAAAGCAAAATTAAAAGTAGGAGGAAAAGAGTATAACGTTTTATCTTGTAACTATGCTTTATCTCAAGAAACAGATGCAACAGGAAGACCATCTTCTGTTACAAGAGGAGGTAAAATTTATCTAGAAGTAGAAGCTACTGCTGAAACATCTTTTTTTGAATGGATGACTAACAATTTCGAGCGTAGAGATGGAAGTATAGTATTTCTAAAAAGAGATACGGATGCTACAGCAAAAGAGTTGACTTTTACTGAAGCATATATGGTTAAGTATCAGGAGAATTTTGATTCTACAGGTTCTAATCCTTTAGTTGAAAAATTAACTTTATCTGCAAGAGAGATCGGTGTTGGTAATGGAGAACACGTAAACGAGTGGGTATAAGTTAAAAATAATTTAAAAAATTATTTTAAGTAAATACAACTAGAAAGGATGTTTTTAATGAGCATCCTTTCTTTTTTTTCATTAGTTTTAAATATATTAGCAGAACACTTAAAAATATATAATATATGGCTTTAGATAGTAAAGTAGGTATTGGTGGTAATGTGGTAGATGTTGATGCAAGTGAAGCATTAACTGAAATCCCACAAAACCGAACACTCATCGCAGGGAAACTAACAGAGAATACACCAGTAAAAGCAGTTGCAGTTGAAGGATTGCGTACTGTGGAAGATGTTTTTGAACATTATGATCCTCAAATTACGGTGAACTTTGAAGACAAAGAAGGTGGGGTAGTAAATGAAGATCTTAAATTTTCTAATCTTGGGGATTTTGGAAAAAAAGGGATTATAGGGAATAGTGACTTTTTACAAGGTTTAGAGATAGAAAGCGATCAACATCTTAAAATTATCAAACAACTTAAGACGAATAAAGTTTTAAAGCAAGCGCTACAAAACCCTGAGGCTAAAGAATCTCTCATTAGTACTATTGATGCATTGATAGCAGAGCTATCTGCTGCTAAATAATCTATTCTATTATTTGTAATTAAAATAAACTTATGGCCAACGCACAAAACAGTCAAGAAGAAAATCAAGTATCCTATGTAGAACAAATTAGGAGTAAAGCAGATTCGATTGCTAAATATGGTGGGTATGATTTATTAGAATCTGCTATTGAAAATGTTCAGAATCTAAATCCAGATAGAAAAGCAAGACGTAAAATCTTCCTTACGGAAAATAATAAAAAGCAAGAACGACAAGATTTGCTTAAAGTTCTTAAATTATGGTCTGAATCACTAAAGTCTAGTGATGATATGTTAGAGATCATAGAAGAGGCTGAGAAAAAATCTGCTCTTGCAAAACAAGTCTTAAAGAAAAATTTAAAAGTAGCTTTAGAAGAAACTAAGGAACTTGAATCTTCATATAGATCTGTTGCGTTATTTTATAAAAACACAGATCAAGCTGCTGTAAAAAATGTGACTATCGTAAATGCAGAATTAGATCAGCTTTCAGATTTAGATAACACGAGATTTTTTGATCATATAAGAGAAGAAGTTGTCTCTAGCTATGATAGACTAGATCTTAGAGATAATTATTCTTTATTAGTTATTCCTGGATATTTAGGGTCTAAGTCTGTTGTAGATAAATGGGCTAAAATGGCTTTTGAAAATAAAGTGACTATTGTGACAGATTTTGCGCATCTGGATGAGCCAGATGACGTGATGGAAATGTTTGAAAGTGCTAATTTAGCGAGTGGTGACCCATATCTTTCAAATGCTATTATGACGTGTAACTGGTTAGTTGGGAGAAATAAAGTGGAAGAAGTGGGAGAAGACGAAGATTTATATGTTCCTCCTTCAGGAGCTTTAGCAGGGACACTTTATAAAACATTAATGTCTCAAGTATCTGCTGGAAAAAAACACGGAGGGTTGAGCGAAGTTGATGGAGTTCGTTTTGATTTAAAAAAGAGTGAAATTGCTATAATGGAGAGCTTGGGTCTTGTACCTATGGTCAATGAATATGGAAAAGTTATGGCATTTTCTGCTAAGACCTTGTTTAATGGTGATAATATAGGGTTAAAAACATACTCTGTAGTAAGAGTATTTGATTATATAAGTAAAGTATTAATGGATTTCTTAAACCGTAGGGCTTTTGAAAATTTTAATGCTAAGACTCGCAAAGAGATAATGAGTCAGATTGTGAAGTTTTTAGATGGTGTTACTGGACCTGGTAAGCTAATCGAAAATTTTGATATCAAAAGATTTGAGCAAGATCCATTACAAAAAGATAAAATAAACGTAGATATTAGATTAAAACCATATTTTCCAGCTAAGAATTTTGTAATTACAATGGATGGTCAAAAAGGAGATGAGGGAACAGAATGGGATACTGAGTATAACGAGCAGTAATCTAATTGTAAAGTAAATGACACTAAAACTCTTGGATTACCTCCAAGAGTTTTAGTATTCATATAAGTCTTGCTTTTTTAGAGATTTTCTAAAAAATAGATTTCTAAAAGATCTTAAACGTTAAAAATAGCGTATCAATTATTGTCACGTTGATTTATGGAGAGATATCTATGAATGAGAAATTTATAACATTGCCGATAATGTCTGAAAGTTTGATTAAAAATCAAAAATTCAGCAAGTGTAATATTGAAGAATCTATATCGAATTATTTACACCTATTACTCACAAGTTCTTTTGGAGAGTGTGATTTTGATGAGGAGTTTGGGTGTGAAATTTGGGATATGGATTTTAATAATGTTGTGTCTAATAATAAATTAAAATATGCGATCACAGATTCGCTTCTTAAATCAATAAAAAGTAACGAAAAAAGGCTTTCTAATGTGGAAGTTATCATAGAAATAGAACAGGAAGAAAATAGTACAAAAAATAAAACTTCAATAAAGAAAAGAGTGTATGTTATTACTAAAGGAGTAATAAATAAAACCAATGAAGCATTTGAGTACAGAGAAAATTTTTATATAGGTCCTTTGTCATACTAATGTAATTTATGAATAGAGATTCCATAACGAATATTAAAAATCGAATGTTGAAAAAGGCGGCACACTTATGGGAAGTGTCTCCTTCTGAAATTGAAGATTCTTTTGATCCAGTAATTATGCTGCTTTTAAATGCCTGTGCATCTGAAATAGAAAAATTATCTGGAGAAATTGACGATTCTCATACTCGAATTACTGAAAGACTCATTGAGTTGATGACGCCTCTGCACGTATTTGGGACAAAACCAGCTCATAGTATTGCCTTTTTTGAGTCTCTTGAGGCAGAAACAAAACTCACCCCAAAACATCAATTTTTTTATAAGTTAAAAACTGATGTAGGAGATGTTGAAAAAAAAGAAAAAAGTATATTTTTCTCCCCAACACAAAATAAAAAGTTAATTAATGGTAGAGTTGCCCATATGATTAGTGGCAATAAAGTATTTGATTTAACTGATAAAAAAGGAAAAGAACTTAGAAAGAAGATTTCTACAAAACAAAGCTTAGACGCTTCGTGTTTGTATTTAGGTATTTCAAGTGATGTTGACTTTAAAAACATCAATTTTAATGATGTTTCTTTCTATTTTGAATATCAAGGAATAACTAGTCAAACTCTGTTTTATCACCATTTACAAAATGCTGAATGGTTAACTAATGGGAAAAGAATAAGGGTTAAAAATGGTTATGCCGAAGAAAACACTGTTGGGCAAATAGATTTAGAAGCTATATTTAATGGTGAGTCTAACACAATGAATAACATATGCAGAGATGTTAATGAGTTTTATGAGAGACATTATGTAACATTAAAAACCCCAAAAAATTTAAAGAAGACATCTAGTTTTGAAGAAATTGATGCGCTTAATGTGAGTGAAGATTTAGGATTGCCTCCTGATATTTTTTGGGTAAAAATTAAGTTTTCAACTGTAATTGATAATAAGATAATAGATCAGTTATATTGTAATATTAATACCTTTCCAATTATAAATAGAAAGTGGAACCAATTATCACATTCAATAAAAAACTTTATACATATAATACCTATATTGTCTGATGATTTATTTTTGGATGTAGAGTCTATTAAAAATACACTTGGAGATAGGTATGAGTTAGAGCAAACTAATGCAAAGGATGACGATAAAGGAACTTATTTTATAAGAAATTCAAATGCTGGTAAACTTGATACTCGTAAGGCTAAAGAATATTTAAATTATTTGTTAAACCTTCTAAAAGATGAAAGTGCAGCTTTTACTTTTTTTAATCAAGAGTTTTTGCAGAAAAACTTGAATAGTTTAAATCAAAATATAGCGTTACTTGATAATAAGATAAAAGAGGTTAAAGACAATTCTGTATATACTAATTATGTATATGTAAAGCCATTTAATGATATTGAAAATATTATAGTAGAATATTGGACTTCTAATGGTAATCTTGCAAATAGTATAAAAGCCAAAAAACCATTAGAAGTATATAAAGGCATCGAATTAAAGCCTAAGAGTGGCTATACAGTAAATCAAGTTCTTGGAGGTGATGACTCTCTAAATATGGAACGACGTTTAAATGCATATAGGAGAAATTTACTCTCAAAGAATAGAATTGTAACTAAAGAAGATATCAAAGTGCTTTGTTACGAATTATATGGAGAGTATATTCAGGAGGTAAAAGTGCAAAAATCTTTTATGAAAGATATAGCACTAACCAAGGGGCTTGTGCAATGTGTAGAAATTATTTTAACCCCAATTAAAAATGTAACTTTAGGGCCTAATGAATGGAGTCTCTTAAATAATAATTGTCTTAAAATTTTAGATAATCAAAGTTCAGGAGTATTTCCATTTAATATAGTTATTGCTGAAAATTAAAATATAAATAGATATGGGGAAAAATTCTGAAAACGAAACGTTATCTAACTACATTGATAGAAATGTAATTATTTTGATGGTTGTGGTTTTATTACTATCTACATCTATTCTGTCATTTAAGATTTTAAATTATTATCCGTGTGAAGATGTTTCAATACTTGTTGATATGGATGATGAAATCAGGGTTGGAGAACTAATTAAATTTAGGACATCTACTACCGTTGAAAAGACATTGGAATGGGATTTTGGTGATAGCATAACGATGTCTAACGTTAATGAGATCTCACATTCTTTTGATACTCCTGGAACATATAATGTATCTTTGAATATTAATGGAGGTACTTGCGAAAAATTTCAAGAAATAGTTGTACTTGATAAGAAAAAGCTTATTGATTCAACTAAGATTCCTATGATTAATATTCCAGATCATATTACTGTAGGAGAAGAATTAGTGGCTGTAGGTATCAACAAAGTAGTAAATGGAGAAAAATGGGAATGGGACTTTGGCGAAATAGCCGAAATAGTAACTTCAGAAGATAGTATCGCAACATACACATATAAAACTTCGGGTACAAAAACGGTAACATTAGTAGTTAATGGAGATAATGACCATAGAGCAAGAAAATATATAAGCGTATATCCAAAAGAAGAAGATGATGATGATATTTCGGTAATAGTTGATACAGGAGGTGGCCCTTCCATAACAGAAATTACCATTCCTGATGGTCCAACTGGAGAAACAGGGGGCGAGGATGAAGACGATGATGTAAAAGTTCCATTTATTAGTGAGAGAGGATTTGAAATAAAATTGGTCCAAGTTGCAAAACAACAGATTTCTGAAAGAGATTTTTTGAAATATTTTTGTGGTGATATTAGCAAAACTATTATAGCAAACGGAAAGGAAATGAGTTTTCAGAAATTTTGTAATGATCGAAAAGGTAAAAAGATAAGAGTAAAAGAACTACAGTTATTTAAAGATGAAAGAGGCTGTATTAATACTATTAGTATTGAATATAAAAAACGCTGGTAAATGAATACTAATTATAAACATCGTTTAAATTGGACAGATGGAATGAAGATTAATAAAAATCATTTTATTGATCTTGAAGATTCTCTTATTCAATTAATGTCTAGTAGCACAAGTAGTTTATTGTCAAAGAATAGCTATGGCTTGTTACCCGACAATAATCCAAATGCACAACCTGTTGATATTAAATTGTCAATGGATGGTGCTCAGAGCGTAGAAATCGTTCTTAGAAAGTGTAATGCTGTAACACTAGGAGGAGATTTAATTTATATTACAGACGAGTTAAACTCTTTTTATGAACAAACTGGACGACGCCTGCAAGCCACTATTCAATCTAATGGAGATGTAGTCTCGTGGTTTGTAGTTATATCTGCAAATCCTTTTTCTCGTATTCCTATAGGTGTTGCAGACCCACAAGAAGAACCAGCAAGACAACCACACGTTTTACCAGAATATAGACTCAATGTTATTCCTGAAACTGATTATACATTAGAAGAGATAGGTGTAAATCATTTAACAATTGCAAAGATCACATATTCTGAAAATAGTTTTCAATTAATGGAAGACTATATACCACCTTGTACATCAATACAAAGCCATCCCGATTTACGTTATACTTATACAGAAATAGGGTCTTTTTTCAATGTAATAGAACATAGTTGCATACAGGTTATTCAGAAAATTTTTCAAAAAAAACAGAGTAACCAGTTGGCTAATATGGTAATGACTTTGGTTACAGATGTTAGATTGAGTTTAAATACCATCATTTCTCAATATCGTATTGTAGATAAGCACACCATACCTTCAGAAATGATAGTGAAGGTAATGAGTCTTGCTAGAGTTATAAAAGGCAGTTTAGATATTTATGCAGGAACAGGAAAAGAAGAGCTTATCAATTATTTAACTAGTTGGTGTGATACTAATCAAGGTTCTTTTGAAAATGCTATAGAAGAAATGGTAAATTTAAAATATGAGCATAGAGATATCAACAATAATTTAATTCAAATATCTAATTTTACTGTTTTAATGATTACTTTGTTTAAGAAACTAAGTGAGTTAGATTATATTGGTAAAAAATCTGATTCTAACATATTTGTAAAAGAAGATGTTATTGTAGAAGAAGAGGTTAAAAAACGTCGTCGTTTCTTTATGGAGTAACGAGTAATATTATAGAAAAATATAGAAACAATTATTAAGATATTTTAAAGAATGAAACCTAAAAATTCAAAAGAAAGACGTTCTAGTTTTATAAAATTCATAGCATTATTTGTGTTAGTTGTTACAGTGTTACTAGTTGCAGTGTTCTTTAACTTTAGAATCCCTAAGCAAGAAAATTTATTGCTAAAAGCGACCATAGATGAAGTAGAGGCTAGCGAGAAGTATCAAAAAGAGTTTGCAAACGAAGTCAATCAAGTGACACGTATGATCGATTCTTTAGATACCGTTGGTGTAAATAAGGTGTTTTTAAATGAAGTTTTAGTTCAGCGATTAGCAAAAGTTCAAGAATCTATTAATAATGGAGAGGCTAGTGATTTACATAAAGATATGTATTTTACTATAATTGATAGTTATGAAGACTTACGTAAGGCAAAAGAAGAATTGGAAAATCTTAAAGACTCAAAAAAGAAAATAGACGAATATAAAGCTGCCTATGAAAAAGCTAAGGAGGATTTAGATGATCTTAAAGATGAATATAGGATCTTGAGAAATCGTTGTAATTAAAAGTAATAGCTATATATCAGTATATAAAATTGTCAATAAAAAATGAAGATGTTGGATTTATTTAAGATGTTATTAATGTTTAAGTCTGCTAAGGCTATAGTGCTTGTAGTTTTATTAGCTTCTTTTATGATGAGTTGTGGTGGTTCAAAATCAGTTGTCGTTGAAGATGCAAAAGTGACATATGGAGATATTCAAGATACATTACATCCTATACAGGAAAAATATGGGCGATTATTAAACGTTAAAGGTGAGACTATTACAAATATACCATTGTATGAGTTTATTGACGATTGGATGAATACCCCATACAAATTAGGAGGAGAAACCAAAAATGGAATAGACTGTTCATCTTTTACTCAACTCCTATTTACAAAAGTTTTTGATAGCTACATAGAACGTACTGCTCAAAAGCAATTTGATTCTGAGAACACAGATAAATTTAGGTTGAAAAAGTATTTAAAAGAAGGAGATCTTTTATTTTTTAAAAGTCCAACAGCAGAAGAGTTTGCAATTATTCACGTAGGAATTTATCTAAAGGATAATAAATTTATAAATGCAACAAGTTATAAAGGTTCAAATGGCGCTGGAGGAGTTAAAATAGATGATTTAACAAATCCCTTTTGGGAAAAACGTTATGTCGCTGGAGGAAGAAGATTAAACTTAACAAAAACTAATTAATATATTGATGAATAGTGATATTGAAAATATACAATCTGTTATAAATGAAAATTATTCAGATTTGAAAGCAGAGGTTATTGCCTCTCAAATTCTCAATAATACTACTATAACACCTGATAATATTATTTTAAATAATCTTGGAATTTTTTCACGATCTTACAGAGATGATATTGCTTCTGTAAAAATAGATGAAGCTAAAGATTTTGATAAAAGTATAAGATTAAATGTTTATCGAAAAGGAATATATGACTTACTTCCAGAAGGAGTGTTTCATAAAATAGAAAAAAAGAAAAGTTCAGAAACATATATTAGTGTTAGAAAGAGGCTTAAACAAGAAGAGTCCAATGCTAGATTGTTGTTTTCTCCAATAGAAAATGAACTATTTCATCAAAGGATCAAAACAGAAAGATCAAATAGATCAATAATAAAAAATTTTTCTAATTTGAGCGACAATTTTTTACTCAACTTTTGGAAAATTGATAAAACGATACCACGAAAATATAGTGTTAAAATGGTGAGATTATTACCATATGCTCATAAAATTTCAGGAGATTTGAAAGTCGTTTTTTTAAGTTTAGAAAAAATATTAGATGTTCATATACAATATACTAAGAGATATTTGCAACGAGAAGTAAAGTATGAGACTAAACATAGTCAAACATTAGGCGTATCTTTTGTATTGTATCAAGAGTCAAATAAAATAATGCAACCAGTTTTAGATGTGATGATATCTACTAAAAACGAAGAAGATGTATCTTTGTTCTTAAAGAAAAGAGGTGTCTATAAATTTTTACATACATTTTATGACTTTTTTTTGCCTTATGAATATGAGATTAGGACTAATTTTGAAGTAGAAAATAATAATGAATTTGTGTTAGACGCAGCGGGTGGTTCTCATTTAGGTGTAACATCAACTATTTAAAAAGATTTTGAATGGTAAATTTAATAGGAAGTGAATTTTTTAGAATAAGCATTGTGCTGTTTTTTGTCAGCTCATTGATCGTTATGTTGTTTAAGACTGTTAGAAAAGTTCTCACAAAAAATAAGATTAAGACCTTAATATATTTATTATGTGTCGCTTTGGTATTTGGCGCATCTGCTTTATTAACTTCTCCTAAAGTCCTTAATGATTCTATCTCTACTAGTTTTTTTGCTATTGAATTAATTCTCTTCATTGCGGGTATTTTTCACGTATATGCATCTAGAATACATTTTAAAGAACTCACAGAAAAAAAATCAGAATTCTTTAACGAGTTCATACTTGCTATAGTAGTTACAGGAGTCGCTTTAATTGTGTTTATGAATGTAGTAGCACAATTTAAAGAACCTTTTTCTATTATTTTTATGAGTGCTGGATTTGCTTTTATAATACCAGTACTAACATATAAAATGTATGAGTTCTCAGCTCTCATACCTGTTCCTGTATATAAAAGCTGGTGGTTTCCTGTAGGAAAGAAAATGAAAGAACCCACAGGGAATGAGTTGAGTAATCCTCTAGTAATAAGTTTAGAGTTTAAGAAAAATAGAAACGATTCTGAGATTAGTCGTTTTAAGGTTAAAGCTCCTGTAGATATGGAATTTGGAAGGTTGTTCTATTTTTTTGTTGACGATTATAATGAGTTTAATCCAGATAGTCAGATACAAGTAAAACAAAATGGAGGTAATCCAGAAGGTTGGATTTTCTTTTTTAAACCTAATTGGTATAGTGCAATAAGACATATAGATGCGTCAAAAACAGTCGATTGGAATGGTATAAAAGAAGAAAGTAAAATTACCGTACAGAGAGTGTCTTAAATATTTTTAGAGAAGTATCACAAAATATTGTGACATAAAGTATTTGTTAGCTTAAAACAAGGTAAATACTAAATTTACCTATATCTTAATAGTAAGTAATATTTGGAATAATTTTTTAAATAACTGTTTTTACTAAAAAATTATTCATAATAAGCTAAAAATGATAGCTTGCTTTACAATAACGGTTTATAGTGCTAAAATTCTCGCCCTCAATCCCTCTAAATATTTGTTAGATTGCTTTTTTGTTAAACCTTTTTGTTTACATTTATAGTAGCAAATCAAATAAGTGATTAATTGTAACACGTTTTATTATTTTAATACAATAATTATTGATCACTTAACTATTTAATTCTAATTAATTAACAAACAAAATTTAGTTTATGTCTTTTTTATCAAAACTTAAAATAGAAGGAGATGAAATGAATGTTTTAGACTGTTCATTTGAATTTACTCAAGAATCAGATTATAATGGTCGTCCATCTGAGAATCCAAGAGGAGGGAAAATTTCTATTCTTATAGAGTCTACTTCTAAAACTGACTTTCTAGACTGGATGATTTCTCCAAATATGACTAAAAGTGGTATGATTACTTTTTTTAAGAGAGAAAATATGGGTAGTCTCAAAAAAGTTGAATTTACTAATGCTTATTGTCTTTACTATAAAGAGCACTTTAATGCAGTAGGATCAGATCCGTTAAAAACCACATTAGTTATCTCTGCAAACGAAATTTCAGTTAAAGGAACTAAGTTTAAAAACAAATGGCCTACATCTGCATAGAAGTGTGATATGAGCAAGACATATAGAGAGGTTAAAGCAGAGTTGCAGGCATAATATCAAGCTTGGAAAGTAATTGCTGTAGCTGGCTATGTGAATGATGAACGCGAAGAACTTGCAAAAGACCTTATAGAGAGTATTGTATTAGAAATGGATTTTTATGCCATTTTATTTTGCAACTATTATTTTAACAGAAGGTTTGGGCTGGGCATAGTAAGGAGTAGAGGGTAATTTTAATACAACAGCTCCTTTTCACATAGACATCAATAGACAAGTTAGTGGTTTTGATGTGCCCGGAACAGATGATTTTGGAAGTGAATTCTTTAGATATAGAGAATATCTTCCAGATGACTATAATGAAGGGACTACTGCAGCAGATTTACTGGTAGATGCAGAGTTTATTAAGGAAGTTCGTATTAATGAAAGGAATGAGCAAACTGTTTCTGCAAAGTTTAGTAATGTAGAAAGTATGATTTGGGCTTTTGGTGCAACATTGTCACATCGTAGAGATATGTTTTTGAGGCACGCATCAGAGCTTGGATACCCTACACCTACAGAAGATGAGCTTGCATACTTGACATACATTTATTATCAAGGCGAAGGTCAAGCTAGAAGATGGTTACAATCTGCCGGTAGTTTAGATATATATGCTAGGAATAATGGATGTTACCCAGATTGTAATGTAACTGCAGATACTCGAGATGCTAATGATGTAGCATTATCAAACCTTGCTTCTTGGGGTTATTTACAATGGGCAAACATTTTTTCGGAGTGAGACATTCTGTTGTTTATTTAGTAGTTGTCTTTTTTTAATAAGATGTAATTCTCAAAATAATAAACCTTTAGCAGTAGATGTAAAGCAACTAGATATTTCATTAAAAGAGCGTTATGATAAATTCTCAAAAAATAAGCATAATTATGATGTCCGAGATACTATTTTAAAGAGTTTCCGTTCTCAATTGCTTACTGTTTTATCAGATCAATCTACTCGTGATTATCCTTTTGAAGAGTTATCTAAAAGTATTAAAATCTAAAGATAAAAAGCTTAAGCTTTTTTCTTGGGATGAGTACAATGGAGGGACGTGGCATATTTATAATTCTGTATATCAATATACAGGTGTAGATAAAATGTTAGCAGGTTCATTAGTGCTTGATGATATAGATAGTTCTCAAAAACCATTCTTATATACAGATATTGATTATTTTAAATTGTATCAACCCAATAATGATCACTACCTAGCTTTAGGCTATGGAACTCACGGTCAAGGCCACGAATTTTATACAATGAGATTGCTATCATTGATAGATGGAGTTTTGCAAGACTGTAACGACTGTTTTGACGGAGAAGATCGTTTAGTGTTATACAAAGCGAGAAGTACAAAAGGTATTATTGAATATGATGCTACATCTAAAACAATTAAGTACCCAGAACAAATAGAAGATCAAAACTTAAATGTTATGAAACCTAGTGGTGACATAACTATATTACATTATAAACAAGGTGTTTTTTATAAAGAGTAATAAAAGCATCACAGTATTTATTTATAAAAGCAACATCTATAGCATACATTTTATACGTATTTATAGAAGATAACATATTATTAACTATATAATTATAGTTTTAAATGTGATATCTCAATAACAAATATAACCTATCATTAAGATAATTCCGCTTTCGCGAAAGCGTAACCGCATAAAATAATAGATAATATCGTATGGCATTACAATCACACACACAGATATATATAGGGGATATACCTATTCATTCTTTTAAGCAATTTGTTTTAGATCAAGATATTAATGCACATCATTTGTTGAAGTTACAATGTCGTACAGATGTTCTTGAACAATTAGGAGGAGCGTTTTCAAATGTGACTAAAAATTACTTAGGGGAGACATTAACTGTACAAGTAGCTTCTTTGAGTCAATTTGCTGGTTATAAAGAGTTAGAATTTAAAGGAGTAGTAACCTCAGTCACCACCAGAAAAGGGTATAATAATGAACATCTGGTTACGATCACAGCAAAGAGTCTTACCATTTTATGTGATGATGGACCTCATTATGATTCTCATTTAGATAAAACATTAGCGGCTATAATAGATGAAACATTATCAGGATATGATAGTAGTTTTAAGTTTGAGGTAAAGCCAGAAAATACATCTACCATACACTATTCTGTGCAACAT
>CALKZS010000192.1 GCA_938002835.1 uncultured Dokdonia sp.
TTCTTGAAAAAATGAAAATTACAGAAGCGCAAGAAGGTAAATTGTTTAACTATTGTATGGATATTTGGGAATCCGTTCATAAAATCCCTTCAACCCGTATTCGTGCTTTTTGGATGATGGAAAAAATTTCAGAGAATTATAAAGAACTGCAAGAAGAATTAAAGCACTTTGTAACTCCATATTTTACAGAAACTTTATCACCAGGAATTAAGAAGTATATGTTTAAAAAATGTAACGTTGTAGGTTGGTATTTATTGAAATAAAAAGAAGGGTACCTTTTAAAGTACCCTTCTTAGTATTAAAGTAAGAAAAAAACAACTATTTATAGTTTATTATAAGTAGACGAAAAAGGACCTTCTTCGTTATTGATAGTAAGTATTAATGTATTTCCATTATTTCTTATCCCAGCAGTATTTATATCGGTACTTCTTTCTGATTCAGGGATAATTTCATCATTGGCATCATCAATTAAGTCATCTACTTAGGTATTTATAATGAGCAATTCATTTGTTGAATTATCATATTTCCTATAGTTATATAATAAATCTTTTTTTACAATGTATTAAAAAAAACAGAAAGTCAATTGCTTAAATGTATCGTATCTTTGATTAATAAAATAGGTGCATTTTTTTTGTAGAGTTGGTTTAGCTCAAATACGAGGGTCGCAACCCTCATATTATATCTACTTATCTCTAGTTTAAATTCGCTAAAACTAGTTGTAGGCTTATCATGATTTGGGAAGGTGCTATTACATTACTTTATTGCCTTGTTAATGTCAAAGTACCCGTTGCCTCATTACGCCAAAGTCCACCATCATATTTAGCACTATAAGGTCCAGAAAAACTGTCATTAGACGTGTTATACGTTCCAATAAATTGAAAATCTCTGAAATCAAAGAGAAAACCACTACTGCTTTGACTTTGAATTTTTATTTCTAGGCTATTACCGTCATATGTCCATTGATTTTGAAAAGGGGAATCTGTATTTCCGTTTCTGATTTTTTCAAAATCCATAATTCCACATTGTAACGTGTTACAATTAGATCTTTCTAAAAAGATATAATCTCGGGTGTTTTGGTGGTTAAGGCAATCCCTATCATTACTGTTGCCCCTTGGAGTACAGGTTTCCACTTCCCATGAAGCAGTCCAACTACCGCTAAAATCAAATCCAGTATCTAATGGCTCCAAGTTCACTGTAAAAGCATTTGAGGTAACAAAATTACCATCATCAAATACCAAATTGGGGGTGAAGCTTATTACTTCTTCTTCCGCATTTGTAAAAGTAATTCCTATAATACCACTACCTAAATTATCTATATTGTACCCAATATTAGTTGGTATATTGTCTAAAAACAAGTTGTTTAAGTCTATTTGTATTGTTTCTGTGTTACGAGATTGAGGTAGCCCTGAAGTATTATCCAATTTATTTTCAAGAATACCAAAAAAGCTACCTACAGCATTAATCATTTTATCTATATTGGATACCAAATTGTTCCATTTATTATCAGCATCAACGACTTCTGTAGTTGCTCGTGATATTAATTCGTTATCACTTGAGATATCTGCTCTTTGTAATTTTCTACCTAACGAATTTACTCTTAGACGTCTTTGTAAACCATATTTAAATTCTAATGTTGACGTGCTTGCAGTATTTGAAATACTTTTTGGACTCAATACTTCTTCTAGCAAGTTATCGGCAACTAAAAAAATTCTATCGACAATACTTGATCTTATTTTGACTACTCTATTTAGTTGATATAAAGAGAAGCTACCTGATAAAATGGCAATTACTTTAGAATAGGATAAATCTGGTGTTTCTATAGCTAGCGCTGTAATACCTATACCAGTTACCAACAGTTTCTTAGCAATGAGTAAATCACTAATATCTCTATTGGTTTCTTGTTCGAAATCACAGCAAATTTTACCTGATATTTTATTAGAAGTTCTGGTTCCAAATGTAAAATTATTTTCCACCAAAAATTGAGCTGCTAACTGTTTTTCTTCATTTGATAAATCATTAAAGGCTTCTATTGCTTTGTCATGAAGTTCACCTGCAAAAGATAAAATTTCAAGCTGTTCGTCCGTAGTATCTGGTGAATTAATTTCTAAATCTGCCTGATTATTAAGAATTTCAAGGTCATCAAAAACTCTTTCCTCAAGAATATTTTCTATTTCTTCAGGAGTCATATTCATCACATCCATACTTTCAGAATCTCCGTCTTGATTATCATTTCCAGAAACACCACTTGAGTCATCAGTGTTAGTTTGGGATTTGGTAGATTGTTCTCCACTATCATCTTCTCCACAGGAAATTATTGACAGCGAAATTATAATCAATCCTATTATTACTTTCAATTTATTTTTCATAATCATTATTTTTAAATATTATTAGTTTAATTTGTCTCTGTATTAACTGAATATTGCTTTAAAGTGTAGTTTGGATAATTAATATAATCATTGCCAGTGGTGTCTATCTCATAATAACCTGCAGTTAGTTCATAACTACGCATACCAATATTTTTTCAGGTTTTCAATTTGCTTCTTATTAATGATAATTGTTTTCAACATCGTCAATAAATACATATAATAAGCGTTTGTTATTGAGATTTTTAGGTATCCTTGCCACTTTCCTTGTAGTATTACAAAACTGTAATTTTTGATTGTTTATTTATTCTTTGATATATTTAACGTAATAACTACTGTGTATATACCTGTTTTTTAATTCAAATTTTTTGTATTCTTTTGATTTTAAAAACATATACAAATAAAGTAACTGTTAGATAATTAGCTTGGGACTGGCTACGAGACCAATAAAAAAACCTATAAAGAAGCAACTACTATAGTGTCAAAAATCAGCTATTACTCCCGAGTCCTCTTCATCACAGCAGGAAATTAAAAAAGTAGAAATAAATAAAAAGGTGTAAATAATTTTTTTCATAATAATGTTATTTAGTACACTACAAAATTATTGATGGAACGCATTTTTTTACTATACTTAAGTACTGTTTTTGATAAAATCACTCCTATAGTTCAAAAATATTTATATTTGTTGAACCAGTAACCAACTCCGTAGAATGATTCACGTTTCAAAAATCAGACTTGTTATAGCTGACGATAATCGTTTTTTTGCAGAGGCACTTAGGGATAATTTATTGAAAATAAGCTGTTTTGAAGTAGTAGGTGTTGCCTGTGATATTAAATCTGTTATTAGCTGTGTCCAAAAAAAGCAGTTAGATGTATTAATTTTAGATGTAAATTTTACCGGTGAAAACTCTTTAGATTACCTAAATCAAATAAGGCAAGAAAACAGTGCTTTTAAAATAATCATACTTACAAGTATAGATACAGCCTACACAAAAGCCTACGCAAAAGCTAGAGGAGTAGATATGTTTTTAAGTAAAAACAGTGTTTTTTCAAATTTTGAAGAGCAAATAAAAAAATGCTACTTAAGCCTTGGAAGCGAAACCCTAAGTGACAATTATGGAGCTATA
>CALKZS010000193.1 GCA_938002835.1 uncultured Dokdonia sp.
GAGAATTTGACTTGTCAAACGTAATCTCTTTAATAAACCAAGGATCTTCTAATCCAAGTGCGAAAGTGAAAATTTCTTTTGAGTTCATAGAATTCAAAATTAACAAGAAATCAATTACCCACTACAAACGACATAGAGCCATATATTTCATAGTTTTAATTACGAGAAAGTTACACTTTTATGTTATAGCAAATATCCAAAAGTGATGCCAATAAATTAACTAGCCTCTAAAAAGAAAAAAGTCATCCTTCATATGCTCTATATTCTCATCTTTATTTGTGATAATATATTCTAATGCAAGCTCTGTAAATTCCTTTCCTTTTTGAGTGAGACTTACAATTTGATCATTAATAGCAATAAGATTATTCTTTTGGGCAAGATCTAAAACAGTTTTAGAACGCACCTGTTGCCAGTTTATGTGCTCGTTAAGATGTTTTACGTGACGCTCTGTTTCTTCTTCGTGATTATTAAGATGCAACAAAAAGGTAAGTAGTGAAACTTCTGTACGCTGTTGTTTTTGTCTATATAATACTGCAATGAGCCCTTTATTAGGCGCAAAAAGATATACCATCATAAAAACAATACCTAACACTGTTGTCATAGACCCCGCAATAGAAGCATCTAGTAAATGTGCTATCCAATAACCTCCTATAGCAGAGGTTACTCCAAAAATGACAGATAGTACTAGCATTTTCTTTAAATCTGAGGTGAGTAAATATGCTGTAGCTGCTGGCGCAATCATTAGTGCTACTACAAGAACAGCTCCTACAGCCTCAAAAGCACCTACAACGGTAACAGAAGAAATTGTCATTAATCCATAATGCAATACTACTGGTGAAAACCCAAGAGCTGCAGATAGCCCAACATCAAATGTACTTACTTTTAACTCTTTAAAAAATGTGAGTAATAGCCCTATTGTAATCATTAAAATAATGCCCATTACCCATAATGATTTAGGTCCTACATCTACACCTCCTATCAATAATCGATCAGATGGTGCAAAAGCTAATTCTCCTAACAGAACTGCATGTACATCAAGATGTACATCATTTGCATTTTTTGCTATAAGAATAACTCCAATACTAAAGAGCGCAGGAAATACAAGACCAATCGCTGTATCTTCTTTTACAAGTCCTGTTTTTTGAATAGCCTCTACTAACACTACTGTGATCACTCCTGTTAAAGCAGCTAATAAAATGAGCCAAGGAGAATTGAGATCTTCGGTTATAAAAAAGCCTATTACAATACCAGGAAGTATAGAATGGCTTATTGCGTCACTTATAAGTGCCATTTTGCGAAGTACCAAGAACACACCTGGTATTGCACAGGCGATAGCTACTATTACTGCTATGAGTTGTATTTCTATTTGTACATCCATTTAATTTGTATTGTAGAGGTTTGCTGCTGCATCATATCCTTTTTCTGTCATAGACCATTTTTGACCTTGTACAGCAACCCATTCTTTTTCTTCTAGCTCTTTAAGAGTACCTCTTGTATATCCTTGAAAATTATTAAGAATTTTTATTGCGTGTGGATGAGAAATATCATTGTGCATCTTTGCAATATCAAACATAAATTGTAATGTTTTTTGAAGCTTGAGATCTCTTCTGTTTTTATAAACACGTATTTGTTTAAATAAAATCCCTCTTCCGGGAGAAAAAATAAAAGAAAAAGCCACAAAAACTCCGGTTACTAAAACAATCACAGGTCCTGTAGAAAGGTTATTTTGACTCGCACTTATTGCTGTTCCAAATACTCCAGAAAAAGCTCCAAAGATTGCTGCAAGTACAATCATAACACTTAATTTATTTGTCCATTGTCTTGCCGCAGCAGCTGGTGCTAAAAGCATTGCACTCATTAATACCACACCTACTGTTTGCAATCCTAAAACAATAGCTAGAACTATAAAAAATGTAATAAGAATATCTATAAACCTCGTATTAAATCCTAGTGTTTTTGTATAATCTGCATCAAAGAGAAGTATCTTAAATTCTTTCCAAAACAACAATAATATTACTAGACAAACACCTGTAACACTTGCCATTAAGATCACATCACTCTCTACTAATGTTGCTGCCTGCCCAAATAAATATTTATCTAATCCTGCTTGATTTGCATTGGGTTGTTTTTGTATAAATGTGAGTAATAATATCCCAAAACCAAAAAATAATGATAACACCAAACCTAAAGCAGTATCTGTTTTAAGATGTGTTCTATTAATAATTCCTCTAATAAGAAATGTACCCAACACACCACTTATTAATGCTCCTATAAGCAAGGTATTTGTCCCTCCTCCAAATAGATCTAACACCCATTGAATAACAGTAACAATTTTATTAA
The DNA here is from genome assembly GCA_938002835.1 of uncultured Dokdonia sp. Lineage (GTDB taxonomy): Bacteria > Bacteroidota > Bacteroidia > Flavobacteriales > Flavobacteriaceae > Dokdonia. The sequence continues at coordinate 2,341 of CALKZS010000193.1, forward strand.
AAACCCTTCCTAATACACTAACCTTTTCTAAAGGATCTATTTGATATTCTCTAATAAGAAATCCAATAGCGATGCCTGGTAGTGCCGCGTGACTTATTGCATCTCCTAGAAGACTTTGTTTACGCAATACTGCAAAGCTTCCCAACATCCCACAAATTGCTCCAAGAATCGCTGTCCCTAGAGTGATTGTTCTAAGCGTATAATCTGAAAAAAGTTGTGAAAAATATTCTGATAGTTCCATATGTTGATAGCTATTAGTACTTAGCCTTTAGCCTTTAGCTATTAGGGGCTTAGCTCTTAGATTTTATAAATTTCTTTACTCCTTGTATCATTTTTGCTAATTCTTCAAGTTTAAGTCTACGTAAGTTGTCTTCTTCTATATTGATATATTTCTGTCTTCTCGCTATTGTAGAACAAACTACACATTCCTTCAAAGAATTAAGCGCAATATCTAGGTAACGATTAAGATTAAATTGGGCATTTGTACTACCTTGACCCTCTCCAATATTAAGCGATATGGACAGCACTGCTCTTCTATATTGAGCACTCAAAGCAAAACGCTCTTCTTTTGGAAATTTTTTAATTAAAGAATATACCAAGTCTACAAAATCTAATGATTTTTGGTATACCTTTAATTTTTCAAAATTAAACTCAATTTCTTTACTCATTGCCTTATTTTATCTAAAAGCTAAATTCTAACAGCTAAAAAGCTACTTATTCACCGCCACTTTATAATTAATTCCATACGTCTTAGTAAGGTTATCATCATTAAAAATGTCTTTTACAGGCCCTGTCGCAATTTTCTTTACATTGAGAAAAGTGACCCAATCAAAATATTCTGGAACGGTCTGTAAATCGTGATGTACTACAATGACTGTTTTTCCAGCTTTACGTAGTTCTTTAAGAATATTAATAATTGCTATTTCTGTAGTTGCATCTACACCCTGAAAAGGTTCATCCATAAAATAAATAGATGCATTTTGCACTAAAGCTCTTGCGAGAAAAACACGCTGTTGCTGTCCTCCAGAAAGCTTACTAATTTGTCTTCCCTTAAATGGAAGCATTCCTACTTTTTCTAAAGCTTCAAGAGATGCTTTTTTCTCTTTACTTCTGGGGCGTTTAATCCATCCTAATCTTCCATATGTTCCCATCATTACAACATCTAGAGCTGTTGTTGGAAAATCCCAATCTACACTTCCTTTTTGTGGTACATATGCTACAAGTTTGCGTTGTTTATCATAAGGTTTTCCATAGATAGACACACTCCCAGCAATGGGTTCTATAATACCTAAAATAGATTTTATGAGTGTAGATTTTCCAGCGCCATTAGGCCCTACAATAGCCATTAAGACACTTTCAGGAACTTCTAGATCTATATCCCAGAGAACTGGCTTATAATTATAAGCCACTGTAAGATCATCTACACGTATTGCTATTTTTTGCATATCATTTAATTTTCATTTTCGCGAAGGCGGAAATCCTTTTTATTGTAACCCATTTACAATGGTATTTACATTATAAGTAAACATCCCTATATATGTTCCTTCTACTGTTCCAGTATTACCTAATGCATCACTATATAAAGACCCTCCTATCACAACTTTGTGACCCTTAGATTGTACCGCTGCTTGTAATGCTTCTATTGTTCTACGTGGTACAGAACTTTCTACAAAAATGGCTTTTAATTCATTATCAATTATAAATTGTGATAGCCTTTGTACATCTTTTACTCCTGCTTCTGTAGCAGTAGATAATCCTTGCAATCCTACTACTTCAAAACCATAACTCTTTCCAAAATAATTAAAAGCATCGTGCGCTGTCACAAGTATTCTTTTTTCTTTAGGAAGTGTTTCGATTTTTGCTTTTACTTGTATTTCTAAATCTGCTAACTTAGCTATGTATCTTTCTGTATTGTTCTTGTAGTTTTCTGCATTTTTAGGATCTTTTCGCGAAAGCGTAGCTTCTACCTTTCTTGCAAATTGATTAAAATATGAGATATTAAACCACACGTGCGGGTCATAATTAGAAGCAAAATAATTTGACCCTATCAAGGTTGCTTTATCTAAAGATTCTCCTAATGGAATTTGCGTTACTTGACTCGCATTCATTTTTTCAAAAACCTCTACTAGCTTTCCTTCGAGATGTAATCCATTATAAAAAATCACATCTGCACCAGATAACTTTGTTACATCTCCCGCACTCGCTTTATATAAGTGAGGATCTACTCCTGCTCCCATTAATCCTTGTAAATTAATGTGATCTCCTCCTATATTTTTTACAAGATCTGTGATCATAGATGTGGTCGTAACCACATTTAACCTGCCATCTTCTTGAGCTTTTTCTTTACAACTTAGTACGCTTATCGCGAAAAGTAATACGAGTATATATCTCATAATAATTGTATATTTTCTAATTAAAATCTATAGTTTAAATTAAACACTACATCTCTTCCTGGATTAGGAATTGCCACTTCATCAAATAATGTTTTTAATCGAGACAAATGATCTGTATATACTTTATCAAAAATGTTTTTTACCGCAAAATTAAATTCAAAATTTTGGTATGAAGCATTAAAACCTAAGTTGATTAAAGTATATGCCGCATTAGGTAACTCTTCTTGCGCAATTCTATTTTGCTCTAAAGAATTAATCATTTGTATATAGCCACTTTCTAATTTTAATTTATTTCCTACATTAAAATCATATGATAGCTTTGAGTTAAAATTTACTGGTGGAATAAATGGTAAAGGCTCATTATTTGAATTATCACCATATGTAAAAGCAGCTCCTGTTTGAAAAGTAAGTTTTGGAATACTAAAGGGTTGATAATTGAGACTAAACTCTCCTCCATATAATATAGCGTCTTCTTGTAGATATGCAAAAATAGGGAGGTCGTCTTCTCCTCTTTCTCCAGTAGGCGTGATAAATATATAATCACTTATAATATTCAAAAACGGATTTACGATAATCTTTAATCCATTTTTTTGATAATTTATAGCAAAGTCAAATTGTGTAGCAGACTCACTATCTAGGTTTTCATCACCTACCTCTATTCTACCAACACCACCGTGTTCTCCATTTGATAATAGTTCTGAAACATTAGGAGCTCTATATCCAGAAGCGATATTAAATCGATAAGAAAAATTACCTGCATCATATTTTGCTCCTAGAGAATAATTAAGTGTATTATAGGTCTCATCAAAATCTGAAAAGTTAGTAACACCATCTATTACAACACTCTCTGCTTGTATATTTTTTGTATCAAAACGCAATCCCGATTGAAACTTCAATCTCTCTGAGGCATTAAAATTTAATAGTCCAAAGACTCCATTTTCTGAACCTTTTCCGTCAGGAATTAAGAATACAGTTCCCTTATTTTCATTATCTTGAAACAGACCTTGAGCCCCAAAAGTAACATCAAATCTATCTGATTTTATAACTTCAGATATTTTTATATTATAACTAAATACATTTAAAAATAAATGTAAATCTGGGTTGGTTTCTACCTCATTAAACTCTTGTCTATCATTTACAGCATATCCTAAAGTCACTCCTACTTTTGCATCTCTTATACTAAAGTTATTTTCTAAAGCAAGATTATGTTGTGTCACGTCTTGAAAAGGCAATACAAAATCTCTTGTAAAATCATTTACAAAAGGTTGGTCTGCTGGAATTCCAAAAAAGTTATTTAAGTAACTATATGTAAGCTTTGAAGTATACTTCTCTTTTACTAATCCTACTGTGAGTTTTGCAGTTTTCTCATCAAATCGAGTATTAAAAGCTCTACTTGCATTAAAACGAGAATCGTCTGGAACTTCATAATCTCCAGCAGAAGTATATCCTCCAAAAAGGTTTACTCTAAAATCTCCTAGCTTTGCTTTAATACCTGCTCTATTTTGAGTGGTTCGCGCATTTGTAAAATACCCCGTTTCTACAACACCTTCTACTTCTTTATTAGTAAATCCTTCGTCTACAAAGTATAATACTCCTCCTATCGCATCAGAGCCATATAACAAAGAAGCTGGGCCTTTTATTACCTCAACACTTTTAACACCTGTACTACTTACGCCTAATCCGTGTTCTGCACCCCATTGCTGATTCTCTATTCGTGTTCCTTGAGCATAAGTTACCACACGATTACTCGTTAGACCTCTAATAACTGGTTTACCAATACTAGTTCCTGTTCCATTTTGAGAGACTCCATTTAAGTTTGTAATGCTTTCTGCTAAGGTCGTAGAGGTAGCTTGATAAATTTTTGAAAGCTGTTCTTTTTCGACATTAACAACTACATCTTTTTGAAGCCTAGAACCAGGAACAGAAACAATAACCTCTTCTAAAGAAAGATTAGAAGTTAAGTTAATATCTAAAAACACTGTCTCATTTGTTTTAATCTCAACTTTTTTAGATACCGTATTTGCTCCTATATATCTAAATATAATGGTTTGTTTACCTGTAGGAACATTTTCTAATTTATAATTGCCATCAATATCTGTAGAGACTCCTATAGACGTGTTAGATACTAAATATACATTTACACCTAAAATAATGTCGTTATCTAAGGTAACTTTTCCTTGAATACTACCTAATTGCTGACTCCATATGGATTGAAAAGAGAGCAGCATTATAACGATTATGAATTTATTTTTCATCTATTTTTTTAAATGTATTTTTTTTACTGAAGAAGTAACCTTGAAATTATATCTGGATATATAAATTTTCTGCGATTTTTTTTGAGATAAAAAACTGCTCTTTTTTTACTTGTATAACCATCGATCCATCAAAAAACTCTCGTCCTAGAACTTTTATTTTTGATCCTATAGCAATACTTCGTTTATCTAAAAACTGAAGAAATTCTTTAGAAGTCTCACGCACTCCAACTAAAATACCGTTGTTTCCTTTATCGAGTTCAGAAAGCAATCTTTTTTCTGCACTTTTAATATTTCCATTTTTATCAGGAATAGGATCTCCGTGAGGATCATAATCTGGAAAATCTAAAAACTTATCTAATCTATTAGTTAGCTCTTCAGATCTTACGTGTTCTAATTGCTCTGCTATATGATGCACCTCATCCCAATGAAAATTGAGCTTTTCTACTAAAAACACTTCCCAAAGCCTATGTTTACGTACAATTTTTATTGCTGCCACAGTACCTTCTTCAGAAAGCCTCGCTCCTTTATATTTACGATAAGACAACAAGCCTTTATCTGCAAGTTTTTGCACCATATCTGTAACACTAGATGCTTTGGTTTGCATATTTTCTGCAATAGCATTTGTGCTAACTTCTTTGCCATATTCTTGTTCAAGATGAAATATAGTTTTGAGATAATTTTCCTCGGCTAATGTATACATACGGTAAAGGTAAATTATAAAAACATATTCATAAAAAAATATTTTTAGTTTAATCTAAAAATTACACTTTGAAAACACGCTTCAATTGTAATTATGTTTACAAAAACACTACCTACCTATGAACATAAAACTCGTTACCAGCTAAAAACACACTTGTTTCAATCTTATTTTGTTTATGCAACCTAAACGCAAACTCAGTTAAAAAAAAATAATCTTCAACAAAATTAAATTTTAACATTAATACTAATTTATTAACAAAATGCACGCTTACATTTAATGAAAATTAGATTATGAAAACACGAAATATACGCGCCGTTGCCCCTTTACAATCTTGGGATATTTTTTCTCAATACCGTGTATTGTGCTCCATAGATAATAAAAAACGAAAGGATTTTGAACTACTCAATGTGTTTGCAAAAAAACATAAATGGAGTTTTGACACAAACGCTATCTTCGAAGAAGATTACACAGCTATCGTGATTGCAGATCACACGCAGCAGATAGAATGGGTAAATAGTGCTTTTATAGATATGACTGGGTTTACAAAAACATATGCAATTGGAAAACACCCGAGTTTCCTGCAAGGGAAAGACACCTCTTCAAAAACTAAGTTTAAAATACGAACTGCTCTAGAAAATAAAGAATCTATAACACAACAAGTACTTAATTATAAGAAAGATGGCACTCCATATCTGTGTGATATAAAAATTATTCCTTTATTCAATCATATCGACATACTAACACATTTTATTGCTTTTGAAAAAAAGGTTCGTGTGGCATAGTTAACTCACAAGCTCTTTAACCTTCTCATACACCAGTCCAGACTCCCAGCCACGATACAATAGATAGTCTGCTAGTTTCTTGCGCTTACGAAAATGATCTTTTTCTGATGATAGTTGATCATAACGCTTTTGCGAAAGCGTGTCAAAAACCTCCAGATACTCTTCTTCATCAATCTCCTGCATAGCCATTTTAAGGTTGTATACAGATATATTACGAAATTTTAATTCACGAGTGATGCGGGTTTTTCCCCAGTATTTATGTCTAAATTTTCCTCTAGCAAAAGCTTGTGCAAAACGAGTTTCATTCAAAAAATTATGTGCTATTAAATGCCCAATAATCACATCTATAACTTCTGGTATCATACGCATATCACGTAACTTTTGAGTTACTTCTTTATGACAACGTTCTTGATAAGCACAGTAAGACTCTAGCTTGCGTTTTGCTTCTTCTAAAGTGTATGTTTTTACGGGGTGTTGCACAGATGTAAAAATAAGATCTTTTAAACCCGAATTATAAATTAGAGTTAAAAGTAGGTCTGATTTTAAAAAACTCAGATAGGTCTTGAATCATAATAAAAATAGTATCGTGTCTGGTATATGAGTGTTTTTAATGTTCTTAGATTCAAGCAGTAAACGCAACAGTTTATTGTTAAAAAAGTCTAAACCTTAGTTTTAGCTCTAGAGCTAAAACTAAGGTTTAGGCGGCGAAAAAAATCTTCATACTTTCGGGTTGTAAAACTCAAAAAAAATAGGTCACATTTAACGTTATCACAAAGGTATGAAATTTCTATTCTCAATGAGCAAAACCTGCCCAAGTCACTCATAGCAGAAAGGATTTGGAAAAATACCTCTACAACTTATAGAGAATTAAGAAGAAAACCAGAGGGTCGTAGTGGTTTATACAAGGCAGAACTAGCTCAAAGGAAGT
>CALKZS010000194.1 GCA_938002835.1 uncultured Dokdonia sp.
ACAAGCTTACTTTGATTATAAAAAATGAGTTTTAATTAACTAAAAACATAAAAATCTGACTTACATTTCAATAGACAACAAGTAACAAAGCACCTAATAATCAAATAATTATCTTGTTTTCTTATATCGAACTCACGTTAACTAATCTTTTGCAACGGTCTCGTTGTTTTAATATTTTTAAAAAACTGATTTACAATTATATGATAATTTTATCTTGTTTTAGTGCACTTAACATTATAAACGTTAACACGCTTTAACTCTTTTTCATATTTTTGCAACTTATGAGCTTAGTGAGATTAAATATAAAGGGAATATCCTACAGCCAAACTCAAAATGGAGCATATGCCTTAATCCTTTCAGAGCAAGACGGTGAACGCAAGTTACCTATAGTAATAGGTGCTTTTGAAGCACAATCTATTGCCATTGCTTTAGAAAAAGAAATAAAGCCACCTAGACCGCTCACTCACGATCTTTTTAAAAATTTTGCAGATAGGTTTGATGTTGTTATTAAACAAGTTATCATTCATAAACTAGTTGACGGGGTTTTTTATTCTAGTATCATATGTGAGCGTGATAAAATAGAAGAAATTATAGATGCACGCACAAGTGATGCTATATCGCTAGCTTTACGTTTTAATGCACCTATATTTACATATAAAAACATCTTAGAAAAAGCAGGTATATACTTGAAAGGAAATACTAATCCTGAAGAATTTACAGAAGATGATGAAGTTCTTATAGAAGAAATACTCCTTGATGAAAACGACACATCAAATACAGGAGATTATAAAAGTATGTCTCTCCAAGAACTGCATAATCAATTAGAAAAAGCAGTACATAATGAAGATTATGAAACTGCAGCTCAAATAAGAGATGAGATCTCAAAACGCAACTAATCCTATTTTATGCGCAAACTACTACTCACTACCGTTTTTATAATGAGTTCATTAAGCATTTTTGCGCAACAAGACACCACAGAATCTATTGCCATAGATCCTGATATAGGAATTGGACTAACTTTTAGCAGTGTAGGTCGTGGTATTTTAGGAATGTTATTTTTAATAAGCGTGTGCTTTGCATTAAGCAATAATCGCAAAAAAATAAACTGGCGTTTAGTTTTAACAGGCTTAGGCTTACAATTACTTTTTGCCGTATTAGTCCTTAAAGTAAATTTTGTAGCTACAGGATTTGATTGGATCTCAACAAAAGTAGTAGAGTTTTTAAATATTGCTGAAGAAGGCGCCCTTTTTGTATTTGGAAAACTAGTAGATCCATCTGCAAGTATGGGATATATATTTGCTTTTAAAGTATTACCCACTATTGTATTTTTCTCTGCCTTTACTTCCCTCCTATATTATCTCGGTATTTTACAAATTGTAGTAAAAGGATTAGCTTGGGTAATGAGTAAAACAATGAGACTTTCTGGAGCAGAAAGTCTTGCTGCTGCTGCAAATGTATTTATTGGACAAACAGAAGCTCCTCTAGTTGTAAAGCCCTACCTAGATAATATGTCTAAGTCAGAAATGCTCTGTCTTATGGTAGGTGGTATGGCTACAATTGCAGGTGGTGTTTTAGCTGCTTTTATTGCATTTTTAGGTGGTGATAGTATTGCTGAACAAGCAATTTTTGCAAAACATTTACTAACAGCATCTATAATGAGCGCTCCTGCTGCTATTATTATAGCAAAAATGCTTTATCCAGAAACAGAGGAAGTAAGTAGAACACTCGATATCTCAAAAGAGAAAGTAGGTACAAACATACTAGACGCTATCTCAAGAGGTACAACAGACGGCCTTAAACTGGCAGTAAATGTGGGAGCAATGCTTCTTGTTTTTACAGCACTTATGGGAGTATTAAATTGGATACTAGGTGACCTTTTAGGAGATCTCACTGGCCTTAATGGAGTTATCGCTAGCGCAACAGATGGACGCTATCAAGATTTTTCTATGGAATTTATTTTAGGTAATTTATTTGCCCCTGTTGCTTGGATAATAGGGGTCCCATCAGAAGACATTACAACTGTTGGTCAACTTTTAGGTGAAAAAACAATCCTTAATGAATTCTATGCCTATGGGTCTTTAAGCACACTAAAAGCAAGCGGTACCATTACAAACTATCGCTCTATTGTAATTGCGACCTATGCATTGTGCGGCTTTGCAAATTTTGCCTCTATCGGAATACAAATTGGAGGTATTGGTGTATTAGCTCCTGCACAACGTGGTACACTAGCAGCTTTTGGTATTAAAGCACTTATTGGAGGTACTATTGCAGCACTCCTTACTGCAACTATCGCTGGAATGCTTATAGGAGGATAAACACTCAAAAAAACAAACGACAACTATATTCATTATGCTTTCGCGAAAGCGTAAACCCTAAAAGCCATATCTAATAGTATTGAATCAATTACGTTAGATTCATTTTTTAATTATTTATAATATAAATCTCTCCTCACAACTGATAATCAAAAAATTAACATAACTAAAAAGGTTTTTCAAAAAGAATTATGTAATTTAGATAGCTTTTTTGTGTCTAATGATTAAGCTTCTAATTTAATATGTTTCGCTATGAAAAGACTAAACACATCAACCCATTTTTTTCTACTTCTATTCTTTACACCTATGCTTTTACTAGCACAACAGTCGTTTACTCAACTTGAAGGGACGGTAAAGAGCAAAGAAAATAAGGACATTATCACTGGAGCTATTATCACCCTCTCTGGAACTAATGTGAGTACAATTACGAATGCCGAAGGAGATTTTATACTAAAGATTCCTAAAACACCTTCTACAGACCTAATTATAAAAGCAATAGGTTTTGAAGATATGACGCATAGCGTTAAAAATCCTTCTGAAAACATTAAAATTGAGATGACTTCTAGTCGAGTAGGTCTCTCTGAAGTCGAAGTAGTATCATACAAACGTGCTCGTGATCTAGTAAATAAAGTATTTGCAAAGAAGCGTGAAAACTACAGTAATAAGAAAATAAAAATGACTGCTTTTTATAGAGAAACGATTAAAAATAGACGTAGAAATGCAGCACTATCTGAAGCGATAGTTTCGATAGAAAAAGAACCATACACAAATAGCAAAGATGACAAAGTAGGTCTTTTAAGATTACGTAAAGACACTAATTACAACAGATTAGACACAATCGCTCTAAAGCTACAAGGAGGACCTTTTAGCACATTATATGTTGATCTGATAAAATACCCTGAGTATGTCTTTACACCTGAGGCTATGGAAGCTTATAGTTTTAAATTCAATAAAAGAACAGAACTTAATGGCAGCAATATCATCGTTGTAAGTTTTGAACCAAAACCAAACATTGTAGGTCCTTTATATGAAGGAGAATTGTATATAAGCCCAGATGATCTAGCACTTCAAAAAGCTGACTTTAGTCTTGATCTTACTAATAAAGAAGCTGTAAATAAAATGTTTGTAAAGAGAAAACCAGGAGATGTAAAAGTAGCTCCTAAAGACATTTCTTATACAGTAGATTATCGCGAGAAAGATGGAAAGTGGTTATATGGTTACAGCAAAGCCACTCTTTCATTTGAAGTAAAAAAGAAACGTAAATTATTCAAATCAATATTTACACTCTCTTGTGAGATGGCTATTACAGATTGGTCTATCTCGCCAGATGAAGGAACTGTAATAAAAGACGGAATCATAAGACCTTCAATTATTATGGCAGATCAAAATGTAGGTTTTGGTGATCCCGATTTTTGGGGAGAATACAATGTAATAGAGCCTGAAAAGTCTATAGAAACTGCAATACGTAAAATACAACGTAAACTAGATAAGAAAAAAGAAACCCCTTCTTCATCGTTAGGAGGAAAATAAGTTTATAACTCTTAATAAGAAACTGCACCTTCTGTTGTCTATAACAGAAGGTGTTTTTATTTTGCGATACTTTTTAAGTTAAAGAAAAGAATACCAATAGATATATAACTATAATAGTTACACATTATGAAGCAATATCACGATCTTATACGCTACGTTCTAGAAAACGGAAATCAAAAAGGCGATCGCACAGGTACTGGAACAAAAAGTGTTTTTGGCTATCAAATGCGTTTTGATCTCTCTAAGGGCTTTCCTATGGTAACTACAAAAAAATTGCACCTTAAGTCTATTATATATGAATTATTATGGTTTTTACAGGGAGATACTAATATTGAGTATTTAAAAGAAAATGGTGTGCGCATTTGGAATGAGTGGGCAGACGAAAATGGAGATTTAGGTCCTGTATATGGCTATCAATGGCGCAACTGGAATGGTGATGAAATAGACCAAATAGCAGACATAGTAGAAACCCTCAAGAAAAACCCTAACAGTAGACGTATGCTAGTAAGTGCCTGGAACCCATCTGTAATGCCAGATACCTCCGTTTCTTTTTCAGAAAATGTAGCCAATGGAAAAGCAGCATTGCCTCCTTGCCACGCATTTTTTCAATTTTATGTAGCAGATGGAAAATTGAGCTGCCAACTATATCAACGTAGTGCAGATGTCTTTCTCGGAGTTCCATTTAATATTGCTAGTTATGCATTATTCACAATGATGATGGCACAAGTATGCGGTTATGAACCAGGAGAATTTATACATACTTTTGGAGATGCTCATATATACAGCAATCATATGGAGCAAGTTGAGCTACAACTCTCTAGAGAATTCCGTACTTTACCTACTTTAAAAATAAATTCTGAGGTAAAAGACATTTTTGGCTTCACTTTTGATGACTTTACATTAGAAAACTACAATCCGCACCCGCACATTAAGGGAGTGGTTGCAGTATAAAACAAATATAAACCCCAGTTAACCTACCATTTAAAATGAAAAAATTACTTTTATTAGTGCTTCTTTTTGCAGGAGTAACCACACTTATGGCGCAAGAAGGCGTTACTATGAAACGTTCAAAAACATTAAAAATAGAAGAAGTACCTCCCACTTGGCCAGGATGCACAGGTTCTATTAATCAAAAAAACCATTGTTTGCGACAAAAACTTGCCACTCACGTTGTAAAAAATATGAAGTTTGCCAAAGATCACAAGCAAGGTGCAAAAATCATTGTAGATATGATCATAAATAAAGAAGGAAAACCTGTTATAAAAAATGTAAACGGTGGCACTCCAGGAATGCAAAAAGCCGTAACAGACGCTATAATGTCTATGCCCAAGGTAAAGCCGGGTAACGTAGGAGGAGCTGTAAAAGACAGTAAGCTCAAACTACCATTTCAGTTTTAGCATAACAATGCTTAATACATTTCTATACAATCCTCTTCACCTAGCAGTGATAGAGGATTTTTTATGCACTACTAAAAATACTGCGCAGCATCTTAACAATATCCATAAAATTGTTTCACAAAACCACTACGCTCTCTACAAAAACTTGTAATTTTAGAATAATTTGACCTCAGCATAGCTAACACGCTGAGAATAAAAAGAATGAATGCTATGATTGTAATACAAACATTACTCGATTTTTTTATGGAGACAAGGGCACACACAGAAAAAATATGTGCGCCTTTAGAAGTAGAAGACTATGTGGTACAACCCATTGTAGATGTATCTCCACCTAAGTGGCATTTAGGTCATACTACTTGGTTTTTTGAAGAATTTATATTGAGACATCACAAACCAGGTTACACACTTTTTAGTGACGATTTTGCCTTTGTATTTAACAGCTACTATGAAAGTATAGGCAAACGAGTAGTGCGCACAGATCGCGGTAACTTATCCCGACCTACCGTAGACCAAGTATATGCCTACAGAAAATATGTTACTCAAGCATTACAAGAGTTATTAGAAAATTCTATCTCTCCAGAAATAGAAAAATTGGTTACCATAGGGATACACCACGAAAAACAACACCAAGAATTGCTCATAACAGATATTAAATATATATTAGGTAATAATCCTTTACTACCCGCTTATGAGGGAGAATTACGCTTTCGCGAAAGCGTACCAAAAACCACCTCTTCCTTTATTCATATTTCCGAAGGCATCTACGAGATTGGTCATTCTGGTACTGATTTTTGTTATGATAATGAATTAGGGAGACACAAAGTCTATTTACACGATTTTAAAATCTCAACAACACTAGTAACCAATGCCGAGTGGATTGATTTTATAAATGCAGGAGGATATACCACAACATTATTATGGCACGCCGAAGGATGGGATTGGGTTCAAAAAAATAATATACAAACACCCTTATACTGGCATAAAATAGAGAATGAATGGTATCACTATACACTAGACAAAGGATTACAAAAAATAAATCCCAATGCTGCTGTCTCGCATATATCATACTATGAAGCCTTTGCTTTTGCACAGTGGAAAGAAATGCGGCTTCCTACAGAATTTGAATGGGAAATAGCCAGCCAGCAATTTACCTGGGGAAACCTATGGGAATGGACAGAGAGTGCCTACCTTCCATATCCTAATTATTCTAAAGAGCCAGGCGCTTTAGGAGAATACAACGGGAAGTTTATGGTCAATCAAAAAGTATTAAGAGGAGGCTCTGTAGCAACCTCTATCAAACACACAAGACATACATATCGTAACTTTTTTCAAACGGGACTAAGATGGCAATTTACAGGGCTTAGACTTGTAAAATAATATTTGAAAGTAACACTATAATCGCTCGACCTATAGATCCTATGACAAATACTAATATAACGTATATCACTACATTTGAAAAAGAGGTAGCAGAGGGCTTAACCGCTTTTCCTAAATCTCTTTCTTCAAAATATATATATGATAAAAAAGGAGATGCCCTTTTTCAACAAATTATGGCAATGCCATCTTACTATCTCACTGATTGTGAGTTTAGTATTTTTGAAGAACACAGAGAAGCTATTTCAGATGCATTTTCTCATCCCGAAGGATTTGACCTTATAGAACTAGGTGCTGGAGATGGTAAAAAAACAAAAATCTTATTAAAACATCTCTATAAAAGAGGAGACAACTTTACGTATCTACCTATAGATATTAGTCAAAATGTATTAGACGGTCTTAAAAAAAGTGTTCAAAAAGAAATCCCTGGTGTAGCTATACAACCTCAGCAAGGAATGTATTTTGAGGTACTTGATAGTCTAGCTCAATACAACTCACGCAAAAAAGTGATAATGGTGTTAGGATCTAATATAGGGAACCTATTACACCCAAAAGCGATTGAATTTCTTACTCATATTAAAGAAGTAATGAGTGCCTCAGATTTACTTTTTATGGGGTTTGACCAGAAAAAAAACCCACAAACTATTCTAGATGCATACAATGATCCAGAAGGAATTACTGAAGCATTTAATAAAAATCTATTGCATCGCATTAATACCGAAATGGATGCAAATTTTGATGCCGATAGCTTTAAACATTGGGAAACCTATGATCCAGAGACAGGTACTGCAAAAAGTTACCTAGTAAGTACAAAAGAGCAAGATGTCACTATAAATAAATTGGGCGTAGACATTCACTTTGCTGCTTGGGAGTCTATACATACAGAAATTAGTCAAAAATATGACGATACTATTGTAGAGTGGCTTGCCGCAGAGTCAGATTTAGAAATAGTAAATCAATTTACAGACAATAAAGGGTATTATAAAAATTACCTTTTTAAAAAGAAATAGAGGTATTAACCACATCTAATAAACATTAAAGATTTCTGCCTTTGCGGAAATGAAAAACAGATACTATGAAAGCAATTTGGAACAATCAAGTAATCGCAGAGAGTAATGATACTGTTGTAATAGAAAACAATCATTATTTCCCGCACGAAGCTATTAATAAAGACTTTTTTAAACCGAGTGCATTGCACTCTAACTGCCCTTGGAAAGGAGAAGCATCTTACTATACTATTGAAGTAGATGGAAAACAAAATCCAGATGCTGCTTGGTTTTATCCAGAAGTAAGTGAGCTTGCAAAAGGTATTAAAAACCGTGTAGCTTTCTGGAAAGGTGTAGAGATTACTGAGTAA
>CALKZS010000195.1 GCA_938002835.1 uncultured Dokdonia sp.
CACCACCAGCTTCATTTGATATGATTTTACGATCACTAAACTGTCCAAAACAAGGGGCAATACATAATGAAATGATGATCGTAAAAAATAAATTTGTTAATCTATTCATTATTTTTACTAATAACTTGTTCTTCTATAGTTCCATCTGGAAACTCTTTATCTATTTTATACAGGCCTGGTTGTAGGTTTTGTATGAGGTTTTCATTATTTATTTGTATGGAATCTTGTGGGGTTATTACTACATTGTTATTAAAAACATTGTCTTGAAATTGAATAATAGTTCCTCCTGTAGGTTTTAATGAGGTAGTCGTGTAACATCTTCTTGAGTCTTCGCCAAGACTAGGATGTACAATACGAAATGAATACCCACCTCGATGTGTTATAGTAAAATAGTTGCTCTCGGTCGCTGCAATTCTATAACCAGGCGTTGTGTTTACATCAAAACTAATGTCATCATAGTCTGCAGGTTGCGGGTAGTCTCCCCTGCAGCTATAAAATTCATAAATAAATCCAGGTTGAAATAGTGGAGTATGTCTTATAGCATCATATAATCCTGTACCATCATAATATTCTCCTGCATAAGGCTCATATAATGATGCCACGTCTGTAGTAGCTGCTCTAAGGTCACTATCAGACTCTATAGTTTCTTGCATCCTGATGCCTTGACCAGGGCTAAAATAATCAAAACAATCTCTATCTGAGTAAGACATATAATTACGTACGTCTTCTGAATTTATCCTGTAAAATACACCATCACAGTCTGTATTAGCACCTATATATGTGCAATTATTTTCATCTATGTAAAATCTTGATAATCCTGTTGTAGAGTTACAGGTTGCAGTAGGATCGTCAAAAAAACAATACTCGTTTATAAAGTCTGGTACAGCCGCAGTGTCTGCCACTCTATCGCCAGCAGTGGTAGCATTATAGCTAGCGTCATTAGGGTTGCGAGTTACTCGCTCACATCCTGTACTAGAGTTATAGCTAGTGTGAGTATGTCTTAACCCAAGAGCGTGTCCCATCTCGTGTATAAATATAGAGTTACAAATATTAATTGTGGGGACTAATATTTGATTTGTACCTATAGATCTTGCTACACCTGCAAAGTCATCTGTTTCATAAGGGATATAAATGTTAATTGCATCTTCTCGTTCTCCATTGTTTGTACGTATAAACTCCCAAAATTCAGAAAACTGACAGCGACTTAAAGTCCCAAAACCATTGGGATCAATTACAGGTGAACCATTAGAAGTTACGGTACTGCAACTTCCATTATACTCTTCTTGTATTACATTAGAGAGGCTATCTATTTCTTCGTATCCTCTATATTTAAAAAAAATATTGTTGGGATTAAATGTGATGTTTAATAATGCAATAGACTCTAGAACAATTTCTCTAGATAATGGATTTGGATTTTCTCCATTAGGGTCGTTAATTTGCCAGTAACAAACATTTAATATTTTAGGCCTCATTATTCATCATTCTTGTTGGGTCTGTACTATACGAATAGGTTCCAGGTGGGTCTGGTTGATTACTTTCTTCAGTAGCACAAGAACTTATCTCATTGTAGGATTGAGCACTTAAAGTATAAGATGTAATTAAAAATAATAATATTGATATTTTAGATATATTGTATTTTAAAATCATTATTAATTGTTTTCTAGTAAATTAAGTATATTTATTAGATGAACTAAAAATAGTATAAATCAATAATATATGGGAATTTTTGACAAAATAAAAGAAAAACTCTCTCACGAGTTTATAGATATCATAGAGTGGCTAGACTATACAGACGACACCATTGCACATCGTTTTGAACGTTATCAAAATGAAATTAAAAATGGAGCAAAGCTCATTGTAAGAGAAGGGCAAACAGCTGTTTTTATTAATGAAGGACAACTGGCAGATGTATTTACTCCAGGGACTTATGACCTTACTACACAAAACCTACCTATACTTTCTACACTTAAGGGTTGGAAATATGGATTTAACTCTCCTTTTAAGGCGGAGGTGTATTTTGTAAATACAACACTTTTTACAGATGAAAAATGGGGTACTAAAAACCCTATTACATTAAGTGATGATCGTTTTGGTCTTGTTGAGATCCGTGCTTTTGGAACCTATGCATTTAAAGTTTCTGATGCTGGAAAATTTATTGTAGATATTGTAGGGACAGATAATAATTTTACAAATTATGAAATCAATGAACACCTTAAAAGCCTCATTGCAACACGTTTTACAGATACAGTAGGAGAGGCAAATCTTCCTATAGAGTTATATGCTGCAAACACTTCTGAGCTCTCAGAAACTTGTCGAGAGGTTATGCAAACAGAGTTTCTATCTGTTGGAATCTCATTAGAAAAATTCTATATTGAGAATGTCTCGATGCCAGAAGATCTTAAGAAAGAGATTTTTGAGTACAGTCGTATAGATAAGATAGATCTTGATAAACTTACTAAGTTTAAAACTGCCAAAGCTATTGAAGCTGCAGCTTCAAATGAAGGAGGTACTGCGGGAGCAGGAATGGGAATGGGAATGGGCTTTGTGATGGCTCAACAAATGGCAGGACTTATGGGAAATCAACAAGGAGGAACTATGATGGGACAAGCACAACAGGTCTCACCTGTAGTACCGCCACCTATGCCAGTACAAGTACAGTATTACTATGCTGTAAATGGTGCTCAACAAGGACCAGTGAGTTTTGAGCAACTTAAAGGATTGTTTGCTGGAAGAACTATTAATAAAGAGAGTTTAGTATGGAAACAAGGAATGGGAAGTTGGACAGCTTTAAAAGATGTAGAAGAGTTAAAGTCGTTTTTGGGAGGTAATACACCACCTCCTTTACCACCACAATAAATTCTAATAAAAAATAATAGAAGTATTTATAGTGTTGTTCTTATTGAGAAGTAGGGATAACACTATACTCTTTATCTATTCTATGGATAACCCAAAACCGATATTAAAATCACAATTTAAAAAAGCTTGCATCAATTGTGGTGCAGAGCTCACATATGAACCTGGAACAACGTCTGTAACCTGCGATTACTGTGGTCATAAAGAAGAAATATCTATAGAGACTAGCAAATTTGAAGAGTTGGAGTTATATCCTTATCTCGATCAAATGGGAGATCAAAAAAACAGCGAAGAGATTTCTATATTGCATTGCAAAAATTGTGGTGCAAATCAACACGTTGAAGAAAATTATAAGTCTTTGCATTGTGTGTATTGTAGTATGCCTCTTATACTTGAAGATGCTTATAAAGAAGATTGGATCTTACCAGGAGCAGTGCTTCCTTTTCAAATAGATAGTAAAAAAGCTTTTTTAATATTTCAAAAATGGGTTAAAGGGCTTTGGTGGGCACCTAATAAATTAAAAAAGGCGTCATTAGATCCTCAATTTACCAAAGGATTATACCTACCATATTGGACGTTCGACGCACAACTTTATGCAGATTATGTTGGAGAAAGAGGAGACTATTATTATGTTACAGAAACCTATCGTGATAGTGATGGAAATACTAGAACACGTCAAAAAAGAAGAACAAGTTGGTCTCACGCCTCTGGAAATGTAAGTGGTTTTGTAGATGATACCCTTGTCGTTGCTTCAAAACAAAGAGCAGGGAGAGTACCGTCAAAAATAGCGAGATGGGATCTCAAAAAATTACAACCTTTTCATAGTGGTTTCTTAGCAGGGTTTGTTACAGAAAAATATACAACTACATTAAAAGAAGGATATGAAGACTCAAAAGAAGAAGCTAGAGCAATAGCAACTAGTTGGGCAAGGCAAGATATAGGAGGTGATGAACAAAGAGTTTCTAGTATTGATATGGAACTCACAGAAGAAACGTTTAAGCATATCTTATTACCTGTATTTGTTAGTGCTTATAAGTATAATGGAAAAGAGTATAATTTTTTTGTAAATGGAGAAAGTGGTGCGCTATCAGGTAAAAGACCTTATTCATTTTGGAAAATATTTTTTGCAATATTAACAGCCATAATAATAATTGGGACTATAGTTTATTTTGCAAAAGATGCATAAACTGTATTAAAAAAATAAAACCTGCTAGAATTATATATCCTAGCAGGTTTTTTTATGACATTGCTAATTCTGGAGTGTTATTCCCTGCCATAATCGTGTAAATCTTGCCATTTTTTAAGTGTTGTCCATTGTCCTAAAGCAGCCATTTTTGCTTGCTTAGGCCAGCTTCCTGGCTTATGTATTTCATATCGTTTACCACCTATATTTAAAATTTCTTGGCATCGCTCTACAGAAGTACTTGCTAGCTGTGCCCAAGTAGTTACGCCATTTGTATTAAATAACTCAGAAATTTTAGGACCTATCCCTTCAACAACAGTAAGGTCGTCTTGTTTGATTTTTTTACCAAAAGCCGCTTTTGCTGCATCTGCATCAAAAGAGACTCCCGTAATCTCAGTACCCGTATTAGAGGTTGCCGCTGCTCCAGCAGCAAAAGAACTTACTGCACTAACAGTATCTGTAATCTCTGGTTTAGGAGGGGTTGGCGCAGGCGTAGGTGCAGCTACAGGAGTTGCTTGTGCCGCTTTAAGTTTAGCATTACAATTATTAAGATTTACTTGCAATAAATCTGCATTGCGCTTGCAATCACTAAGATCTGTTTGTAATGAAGAGGTTTTACTATTACAAGCATCTAGTTCTTCTTGAAGAGATGTTACTTTATTTTTAGTAGCTTCAAGTTCTTCACTATGATCTACTATGATATCTTCTGGTTTAGTCATTCTGCCTATTATATAGCCAAATATACCACATAATACACCTGCAATAAGTGGCCATAACCAACAAGGTAAGCTTGAAAAGAATTCCATAATTTATATTTTTTAATATTGTTATTATTAGTTAATTGTTACTACGGCACGTCTGTTTTTTGAGCGGCCTTCCTCAGTTTCATTTGAGGCAATAGGTTGATGTTCTCCTTTTGAAACAGTTTTTATTTTTGAACCAGGAATACCATTATCCATTAGATAAGACTTTGCAAAATCTGCTCTTTCCTGACCTAAACGATTATTTGTCGTGTTAGACCCTTCACTGTCTGTATGACCTTCTATAGTTATAGAAGCACCTTCTACTTTATCGAGATAGCGACTCATATTCCCTATTTTGGTTCTCTGTGCTTCATTTAATGTAACAGAAGCTTCACTATATTCAAAATATAATACAAGTGGCTCTTCTTTTATTGCATTTGCAACTTGAGACATTTGTTCCTCCTCTGCTTCTTTATCTTCTTCTGCTTGGGCAAAGATATTGTAGCTTAGAGGCCCTTTATAAATATCTCCATCTGGTACTAGAGAATCTCTCAGTTCACCATAGGTATTTATCCTGTCAGAGGCAATTCCTTGTTCTACAAAGTAGTTTTTTACTGCATTTGCGCGAGCTAGTCCTAAATTTGAAAATGCAGATGGGTTTTCTTCACCTTCATCATAATATCCTGTGATGTCTATTTTTTTATTTTCATTTCCATCGGTATCAAAATAGGCTTTAAGTTTTTCTATACCTGTATCTACTTCTGAAGATAGTGGGGTTAGAATGCTAAAATTTGAGGCATTAAAATTGAAATTGTCATTGCTATCAAAAGCAAAGTTTCCATCGGGTCCCTTAAGACTAAAAGGCATTGAGGTAGCAGTCGGAGTTGCAACTACAGCATCGGCATTATCTACTGTTGTATCTTCTGTTGATGAACCTATGCCAAAAGCACCTGTATTACAACAAAAAATATAAGCTAGTATCATACAGATGATGATTGTAAGCAACATACCTAATAGGTATCCTGTTTTCTTACTCATATTTGGTTAATTTTTAAATGTTTAGATCTTTAAAGTTAACATTTTTTTTAACACAAATAAAATTTAAGCACTGGTTTTGTGCTTCTTGTAGCTTTTTGCAGGGTGTTTTGTGTTTTTTATCGATAAAAACTTGTTTTTAATAGAATATTTTACGCTTTCGCGAAAGCGTGATCTCATCAAAAACGTATAAAAAACAACGTTTTGCGCATTTCATTTGTTTTTTGATAATTTATACAATCCAATAACAGGGCCTATACTTAATATAGGTAATAGATATTGTATTAGATATTTTGTATTGAGAGAAGTGATAATTTGAATACTTAAGATGGTAATTAAAAAACCTATTGATGTTACTATTGTAATTGCTGTGCCACGTATAGATGGAGGAGCGTTTTGTGCCACTAATGTAGATAGTAAAGGAGAATCAGCAATAACAACCATTCCCCAAAAACAAAGAAAGATGATTAGAATATTAGTAGATGGTATTTCAAAAAGGAACGGAGCGATAATACAACAAGCACAAGAGCATACAAGCGCGTAAAAAGCAGTTTTTTTAACTCCTATTTTTTCTGAAATGTATCCACTAGCAATGCAGGCAAGAGTACCTATGGCAATAATGTTAAAAGAAACTAGACTTACATTTATAGTATTATTGTATGTAGTTTTGTAAGATTCTAAGATAAGTGGAACGATAGCCCAAAATGTATAAAGCTCCCACATATGCCCAATATATCCCCAAGTTGCTTGTCTAAAATCACTATCCTTAAAAATACTTTTAAACGAATTGATTTCAAGAGGTTGTCCTTGTTTCCTATATGGGCCATTAGGTACCGTTACAAAAAGTAATATACCTCCTATAGCCGCTATAATAGAGGTTGCAATAAGTACTTGCTTAAAAGGTAATCCTTCAAAAAACACATTAACTAAATGAGGAAAAGCAGTTCCAAGAACAAGAGCGCCTACTAAAAAACCCAGAGACTTGCCAAGACCTTTTTCATAATAATCTGCTGCGATTTTCATTCCTACAGGATATATTCCAGCGAGAAAGAAGCCTGTACAAAAACGCCATACTAATAACGTATAAAGAGTATTGCTGTTCCAGATAACACCAAGATTGAAAATAGCAGCTATAATAGCACTTACCATAAAAACTTTAGAGGGTGCAAACCGATCTGCAATAGTAAGAAAAGCAAAAATTAAAGTACCTACAATAAATCCTAATTGTACTGCGATTGTTAATTGACCTAATGCATTTGTTGTGAGGCCAAATGTTTTGATAAGAGATGAAATTACAGCATTACCCGAAAACCATAACGAAGTACCACAAAACTGGGAAATCACTATAATAGGTAATATATGTTTGGGTATTTTCAAAGTAATTAATATTTCTGTCTAGAAAGATAATAGAAAGTTGCTTAATACGCTTTCGCGAAAGCAAAAACCATTCTCAATACTATGAAAATGGTTTTATGTAATGATTTATCTCTAAAAACTATTTATAAACTTGTGAACCCCATTTTTTCTCTAATTGAATTAGTATTTTCTGTATTTGTTAACCTTTCAAGTAATAAAAAAGCAACGTCCATAGCGGTTGATGGATTCCAAGAGGTAATAATATTCCCTTCTTCTACTATTGGCTTATTAATGACATTTACACCCATATTCTTTAGGTTGTCTAATCTAACAGGATTTAGATTATATGTTGTTCCATTTTTGTTGTTTAATATTCCACTCTTTGCAACAGGAAATGCTCCCGTACAAATTGAAGCAATAATTTTTCCTTCTTTATAAAACGAATTGATTATTTCTGAAAACTTCTCACTGTAGGCATCATTATAAAAATTGTATTCTTCAAAACCACCAGGAATAGCAATGGCATCATAATCATTAACATTTATTTCATCAATTAAGAAATCGACTACAAATTTTTGATTAAAGGTGCTTTTTATTTCCCTTTTTAAACCACAACTATACAATTGTGTGTTTTTGCTACCTTCTAAAAGATTCCAACCCATAACATCAATAAATGCGCTTGCTTCAAATATTTCAAATCCTTCTGCTAGTAGTAATAATACTTTTTTCATTTTCAGGTTTTATTTTATAAATAAGATCAATAGTTATAGATCAAATTTGATGCCTTGAGCAAGTGGTAGCTCGGTAGTATAATTTATGGTATTTGTCTGTCTTCTCATATATACTTTCCAAGCATCAGAACCAGACTCACGACCACCACCTGTATCTTTTTCGCCGCCAAAGGCACCTCCTATTTCTGCTCCACTTGTCCCAATATTTACGTTTGCAATACCACAATCTGATCCAGCAGCACTTAAAAAGCGTTCTGCTTCTCTTAAATTGTTAGTCATAATAGCAGAGGAGAGCCCTTGAGCAACACCGTTTTGAAGGTCTAATGCATTTGTGACATCACCACTATATTTTAACAAATATAAAACAGGAGCAAATGTTTCGTGTTGTACGATTTCAAAATTGTTTTGAGCTTCTGCAATAGCAGGTTGCACATAACAACCACTTTCATAGCCTTCACCAGAAAGAACAACACCCTCTATAATAATATTTCCTCCTTCGTCTACTACTTTTTTAAGCGCATCTTGATATCCTGCAACAGCATCTTTATCAATAAGAGGTCCAACGTGATTATTTTCATCTAGAGGATTTCCTATACGTAATTGTTTATAGGCATCTACTATTGCGTTTTTTACTTTGTCATAAATAGACTCGTGTATAATTAGGCGTCTTGTAGAAGTACATCTTTGACCTGCAGTTCCTACAGCACCAAAAACAGCTCCAATAACAGTCATCTTAATATCTGCATCGGGAGTTATAATAATAGCATTATTTCCTCCAAGTTCTAATAGTGATTTACCAAGGCGTTGTCCCACAGTGGCAGCAACTATTTTACCCATACGGGTTGAACCAGTAGCAGAAATTAATGGAATGCGGGTATCTGTTGTCATCATTTCACCCACTTTGTAATCTCCATTTATAAGACAAGAAATACCTTCTGGCATATTATTGTCTTTAAGCACTTGTGCTATAATATTTTGACAAGCAATACCGCATAAAGGTGTTTTTTCTGAAGGTTTCCATACACATACATCACCACAAACCCAAGCAAGAGTAGTATTCCAAGCCCAAACAGCTACGGGAAAATTAAATGCAGATATAATTCCTACTACTCCTAGCGGATGATATTGCTCGTACATTCTATGTCCTGGACGTTCTGAGTGCATTGTAAGACCGTGTAGCTGTCTAGACAACCCAACCGCAAAATCACAGATGTCTATCATCTCTTGTACTTCACCTAAGCCTTCTTGGTATGATTTACCCATTTCATATGAAACAAGCTTACCTAAAGATTCTTTTGCCTCACGTAGTTTATTGCCAAATTGTCTTACAAGTTCACCCCGTTGTGGTGCTGGAATTGTTCTAAAATCTTTAAACGCTGCTGTTGCAGTCTTCATCACCTTATCATAGTCTGATTGCGTGGTTGCTTTTACTTTCCCAACGAGAACTCCATCTACAGGAGAATATGAAGAAATAACAGGCCCAGATCCAAAACTATTTTGTCCTGTTGAAGAGCCTTCATTTATATCTTTTATTCCTAGAAGACGAAGAGCTTCGTCCATTCCAAAATCTTTTGCAATTGTTGACATAATATGTGTTTGATGTTTTGAGTGATAGTAATATCTATCTTAATTAGAAAATGGGTTAAGGTTAAATAGAGATTTAATCTGCAATAAATCTTTTATCTGCTTCCATAATAGTAGCACAATTAGAACAAGTACGTTTTTCTATATCGCTATAAAAGTCTTTAAAGTGTTTTAGAAAGTCTTTTTCTATATCTGTTAGAGGGAAATAAACCTCATATAGTTTTTCATTACAATGATCACAAAACCATAAAAGTCCATCTTTTGCATCTAGTTCATCACGTTTTCTTTCTATAACAAGACCAATAGAGTCTTTATGACGCACAGGAGAGTGAGGAATACCAGCAGGATGTAAATACATATCTCCAGGACCTAATTGCATTGTGCGTTTCTTCCCATCTTCTTGAATGTGAACTTCTATAGTTCCCTCTAGTTGATAGAATAGTTCTTCAGTTTCGTTATAGTGATAATCTTTACGAGCATTTGGTCCAGCAACAATCATTACAATATAATCGCCAGCATCTTTGTATAGATTTTTGTTGCCTACAGGTGGTTTTAGAAGAGTTCTATTTTCTGCAATCCATTTTGTAAGGTTAAAAGGTGCTCTTATAGCCATTATGTTTCTATTTTCTATAAAAATACAGAATATAGAAATGCTTTTAAAAATGACTCATACATTAATTATAAAAAAAACCCGCAAACAAATGTTTACAGGGTTCAAATCAAAATTAATTTGGGGGATCTTTAAGTTTAAATGTCATTTTATAAATATCTGAGTGTAATAAGGAATGTCGTTTTTATCAAGTATAACGCCTATACCCGAGTGAGTATAGTTTCCTTCAATGGCTTCTTTGTGTTCAGGACTTCCTAACCAACCTTCTAATACAGATCTTGCATCTCGAAAACCATATGCAACATTTTCACTTACAAGGGATGCTCCCATATCCCTAAGTGCTTCGGCTCTTTCAAAAAAATTGTCGTGACTTGGTTCATTTCTTTCTACCATATAAATACAATGATGAACAGCAAAGATTTCACTGTCAGTATGCCATTCTAAAGGGGCAAGGTTTAATGAGGCTCGATGTTCATTAACCACATTCATCACTTCAAAAGCAAATTCTGTGTTGTTGTTACTTATAATTTCAGGGTCAGCTATCACTTCTGACTCAGTAATAAGATCGGTAGAGCACGCACTTATAAGGCATATTATCGCGATAGCACGTAGGCTTTTGTTAATCAATTTCATAATTTGGGGTTATGTGTTATTGTTGCTGGAATATACTGTTTTTCAACACTTAAACATAATTTATTTGTACTTAATCGACGAAACGCACACTTTTTATTAAAAAATGTTTTTAACAAGTATAATAGTATTCGCTTTCGCGAAAGCGAATATTTCTATGAACACTTCTTTCTCCTTATATTTAACCATCATCTTAAAAAAAGAGTTTTATGAGATTATATATGTTTTATTTCGTTGGATTATTATTTATTCAATGTGATATGCCTTATAAAGGAAAACATACGGAAGAAAAATCTGTAAATAAAGAAGTATTAAATCCATCTGAAAATTTTGGGCTTGTTATACACGGAGGCGCTGGAACCATCTTAAAGAAGAATATGACAGACTCACTTGAACAAGCTTATAGAGATAAACTTGAAGAAGCGACAAAAGCAGGCCACACAATACTTTCTAATGGAGGTACAAGTATGCAAGCGGTAACAGCAGCTATTAATATAATGGAAGACAGTCCGCTTTTTAATGCTGGTAAAGGAGCTGTGTTTACACATAAAGGCACCAATGAACTTGATGCAAGTGTAATGGATGGAAAAACACTTAATGCTGGAGCCATTTCAGGGGTAACTACTGTAAAAAACCCAATAAATCTTGCTGTTGCAGTAATGAATAAATCTGAGCACGTGATGTTAAGTGCTCAAGGTGCAGAACAATTTGCTAAAGAACAAGGGCTAAAAATAGTAGACCCTCAATATTTTTATACTGAAAGACGTTATAAATCACTCCAAAAAATCATAGAAAAAGAAAAAACAGAATTAGATCACGATACAAAAGTGAGTTTTATGGATCCTTTTATAAAAGATAGTAAATATGGAACTGTGGGTTGTGTTGCGCTAGATAAATATGGAAACCTTGCAGCAGGAACTTCTACAGGAGGTATGACAAATAAACGATACAACCGTATAGGCGATGCACCTATTATAGGAGCAGGAACGTATGCAAATAATGCCAGTTGTGCAGTGAGTTCTACAGGATGGGGAGAATATTTTATACGAGGTATGGTCGCTCACGATATTGCTGCTATGATGGAGTATAAAGAGATTACTTTACAAGAGGCAGCACATACCGTAATTCAAGAGAAGCTTACAAAGCTGGGAGGCACAGGAGGTATTGTCTCTATAGATAGACAAGGTAATGTTGCAATGGAATTTAATACAGCAGGAATGTACAGAGCACATATGAATGCAGCAGGAGATTTAGATATAAAAATCTATAAGAATGACTAAAACAGCCTTAATAACGGGCGCTAGTAGTGGTATAGGAAAAGCAATCGCAACCATACACGCAAAAGCAGGAGGAAACCTTATAGTAGTAGCTCGTAGGGAGGATGCACTTCAAAAACTCAAAACAACTCTAGAAAAAGAGTATAACATTAATGTATTTGTGATTGTGAAGGATCTAACACATCCTAATGCCGTTAATGAGATATTTAATAGTATACAAGAAGAGAACATAACAATAGATTTTTTGATTAATAATGCAGGTTTTGGGGGGCACGGGTTGTTTTATGAACGTGATTGGGAAGAAGATCTAGCGATGATACAACTCAATGTAATAGCTTTAACTGCGCTTTCGCGAAAGTTTCTACCTCATATGGTCACGCGTAATTCTGGACGTATACTCAATGTGTCTTCTACAGCGAGTTTAATGCCAGGACCTCTACAAGCAGTATATTTTGCAACAAAAGCATATGTGACTTCTTTTAGTAATGCTATAGCAGAAGAGCTTCGTAATACAGAGGTTACTATAACTAATCTAATGCCAGGAGCAACAGATACAGGATTTGCAAATGTTTCAGGAATGGATAAAACAGCATTATTTAAAAACCCATTTACACCTCAAGAAGTAGCACAAGCAGCATATAATGGAATGCTTAAAGGAAAGTTAGATGTGATTTCAGGCCTCACATTAAGTCAAAAATTAATGATGAAAACAATACCTATCATCCCAAAGAAAATTGTTTTAAGTCAGATTAGAAAAATGCAAGAAATAAAAAAATAAGTATTGTTATAAAGTTAAGAGTCCTGTTTTTTAATAATAAATTATGGAAAGAGCTTGCCCAGAATGCGGAAATAAAATAGTAGGTCGTGCAGATAAAAAATTCTGTAGTGATTCTTGTCGTAACACATATAACAATAGTCAAAATAAAGACTCAGTAAATATGATGCGAAACATTAACAACAGGCTACGAAAGAATTATCGCATCTTAGAAACTTTAAATCCTGCCGAAAAAACAAAAGTCTCTAAAAGCAAACTAGATGCTGCTGGATTTGATTTTAACTATTTCACGAGCATTTATACAACAAAGACAGGTACGGTTTATTATTTTATATATAATCAAGGTTATTTGCCATTAGAAGGTGATTTTTATGCGCTAGTAAAACGTAAGAATTAATACGGTTTTCAAACAAAAACACTCCAATTATGAAAGCGTATATAGAAACAGAAAGCCTTATTTTAAGGAAGATTGAAATTACAGATACAGGAAATTTGTATCGTTTAGATAGCGATCCATTAGTTCATAAATATTTAGGAAATAAGCCCATATCTTGTATGAGTAAAGCTAAAGAGTACATAGATTATATACATATGCAATATGACACCTATGGTATAGGTCGTTGGGTAACAATAGAAAAATCAAGCGGTGATTTTATAGGTTGGTCTGGGTTAAAGATGAATTTTGAAGAAGAGATGAATGGTCACATAAATTATTATGATATAGGGTATCGTTTTATTCCACAATATTGGGGAAAAGGATATGCTACCGAGTCTTCTACTGCAGCAAGAGATTATTTTTTTGATAAGTATCCAGATCAAAAATTATGTGGTCTTGCAGAAATAGAAAATCTTGCTTCTTGTAGAGTTCTTGAAAAAATAGGATTAGAGCGTAAAAATGATTTTTTATACACAAAAGAGAATGTGACAATTGCCTGGTTTGAAAAAACAAGGTAATAGATTACTTCCAGGTCTGTCCATTTAGCTTTAAAGCTGCTTTTAAAACATCTTTCTGACTTATTTGTCCTATTAGTTTTCCATTTTCGACAATGGGGAAACGACGGTGTTTTGATTCTAAAAATTTATTAGCAGCATCAAAAACATTCATATTACCGTCAATAGTCTCTACATTAGCCACCATATGTTTTTCAACTCTCATATCGCTCATAGGCATATTGTAGTACCTGCTTTCAGAAATTTGCTTCATACAATCACCTTCCGATATAATTCCTAGCAGTTCATTTTTGTCATTAATTACAGGGCCGCCAGAAATTTTGTGTTTTATAAGGCTATTCATTACTTCAAGAACAGATTGATCTGGCGAAAAAGTAATGAGCTTTTTACTCATATAATCACTGACTTTAATATCTGAAGTAGTGCCTTTTGTGTCTTTAACACGTTTGCCCATAAAACTTTTGATTGCCATAACTTGTTGATTTGTTGTTACTAAATGTAGTGAATTTTATGATGAAAATAGAGATTATGCTTTCGCGAAAGCATAAAAAATCTTAAAAGCCGTATTTTAGAAGCACTAAACAATCACTTTATGAAACGCTTCAAACATTTTGTCTCTCTATTACTCTTAATAGGGTTAGTATGGGTGAGCTTTAAATCACTACTTCCGCCAGAGCCTAGCAAGGCAGAACCTCCGTTTACTTCTTTTTCTACAGAAAAGGCATTTAAGCAATTGGAAGTAATTTCTAAAAAACCACATTATGTAGGTTCAGAAGCACATACGGAAGTAAGAGACTATATTATTTCTGAGCTTAAAAAACTAAACCTCAAACCAGAGATACAAGAAGGTTTTGTGATGGATTCTTGGGGTGGTTCGAACACACTAGTAAAAGCCGAAAATATTGTAGCTCGATTTAAAGGAACAAATTCTTCTAAGGCATTATTATTAATGTCTCATTATGATAGTGCTCCGCATAGCAAATCTCACGGTGCAAGTGATGCAGGTTCTGGAGTAGTAACAGTGTTAGAGTCTCTTAGGGCATATTTTGCAGGAAAAGAAAAGCCTAAAAATGATATTATAATACTTTTTACAGATTCTGAAGAGTTAGGTCTCGATGGAGCTACTCTTTTTGTAAAAGAGCATCCTTGGGCAAAAGATGTAGGCGTGGCACTCAATTTTGAAGCAAGAGGGTCTTCAGGGCCTTCAAATATGATTGTAGAGACTAATGGAGGTAATGCAAACTTGATCAAGGCTTTTGAAGAGTCTGGTGTAAAATATCCTGTGGCTAGCTCATTGATGTATAGTATTTATAAAATGCTTCCTAACGATACAGATAGTACTGTTTTGAGAGAAGATGGCGATATACCAGGATTCTTTTTTGCTTTTATAGATAGTCACTATAACTATCATACAATTAATGATAACGTAGAAAACCTAGATCCTAGAACATTAAAACATCAAGGAAGTTATCTGCTGCCTCTGTTAAAGCATTTTACGCAAATTGATCTTTCTGATATGCGTAGTAATAAGGACAATGTGTATTTTGACACTCCTGTTTTTACGTTTATATCTTATCCTTTTTCGTGGGTTTGGCCTATGGTTATTATTGCAATACTTTTATTTATTGTAATTCTTGTTAAAGGAATACGAGACAGAAAACTAAAGCTAAACGCTATAGGTAAAGGGTTTATAGCGCTTTTTGCTTCGTTATTTGTTTCTGTTGGAGTTTTATGGTTACTAGGTTTATTACAACCTGTTCTATATCCTCAATATGGAGATATGTTACCAGTATTTATTTATAACGGTCACTGGTATACGATTGCTTTTGTGATGGTGACCATAGCGATATGTTTTATGGTATATAAATATTTATGTAAACCAGAAGAAACAGCTAGTACATTGGTTGCACCGTTGTTTTTATGGATTTTGATTAACACACTTGTTGCAATATACATTAAAGGTGCTGCATACTTTATTATACCTGTTTTATGCGTTTTAGTTGCGTTTTATATAATGATTATAAGAAGTAAGCCTAGCATAATTCTAATGGTCTTATTATGTGCGCCAGCGATATTTATTTTTTCACCACTTATTCAGTTTTTCCCTGTAGGATTAGGTCCAGAAGCATACTGGATATCTATTCTGTTTACAACATTACTCTTTGGGTTATTACTTCCTGTTATAGGGTATTATAGAAGTAAGAAATGGTTAAGTATAATCGCATTTTTAGTAACATTTGTATTATTAGGAATCGCACATAGTACATCTGACTATACTCCAGAAAGACAAAAGCCTAATAGTCTATTATATTATCATCAAGAAGAAACTAATAAATCATATTGGTTAACATATGATGAGCAACTTGATCCTTGGGTACAACGATATTTAGGACAAAGCCCAGAGAATGCAAACACATATATTAAAAACCCTTCTGGAAGTAAGTATAACTCAGGTTTTAGTTTTGCAAAAGAAACAACTGTTGTTCCGCTCACTAAAACACTTATCACAAAAACACAAGACTCTATTATAGGGAATAACAGAGAAGTAACCTTAGTTATAAAACCACAAAGGCCTGTAAATAGATTGCGACTTTTTGCAGATGCAGAAACACCTTTTTCAAAACTTATTTATAATCAAAAAGAGTCCAAACCAGATAGTACAGAGACACTTTATAAAAAGAGGCGTAGTAATAGTTTATTGAGCTACTATATGGCAAAAGGAGATAGTCTTGTGTTTACATTTGCGGTTCCGTTGGGAGTTACACTAGATTTGAGTTTGAGAGAATATTCATTTGATTTACTAGAGGATCCATCTTTTAATGTTAGTACAAGACCTAACTATACAATGCCTAAACCTTTTGTAGTAAATGACGCTGTGATTGTAGAAAAAAAAATTAATGTAAATGAACTCGCTTTTGCAAAAGCAACAAAAGATACGATTAGTGAGTAAGTTTGTTTTAATGATATTGCAGCAGGATAGAGATATATGAATAAAAAAATAACAATTGCAGGTCTTGGCTGGTTAGGAAGACCTCTTGCAAGTACTCTACAAATTTTGGGGTATTCTGTAAAAGGAAGTGTGACAGATGAAGAAAAGGCAAAAGAATATACAGATAGTGGAGTACCCACATACCCATTAGTTATTGCCGAAAATGGAATTTCTGGAATGCCAGATAGTTTGCTAGAAGATACAGATGTGTTAGTTGTTATGATTCCTCCAGGATTGAGACGTAATACGGGATCAAATTATGCTCTTAAAATGGCTCGGTTTTTACAAGAGGTTGAGCAACGGGCTATTCTTAAAGTAATCTTAGTGAGTAGCACTTCTGTTTATGATGATAGCCAAGGTATCGTCACAGAAAAAGACGTGCCAAAACCTATAACTAATGCAGGCAAACAATTGTTTGATGTAGAGCAATTATTTTTTAATTCTACAGCTATTAAAACAAGTATTGTAAGATTTGGTGGTTTATATGGAGGCAATCGAAACCCTGTAAAATTTCTCACAGGTCGTAAAGACCTAGCTAATGGTAATGCTCCAGTAAACTTGATACATCGTGATGATTGTATAGGTGTTTTAATAGCTATACTAAAGCAAGACGCTTTTGGATATATATTTAATGCTGTATATCCAGATCATCCTCTCAAACGCGATTATTATAAAAAACAAGCAATAGATTTACAATTACCTCCGCCACTATATTCTGAAGAAGAATCACAGGATTTTAAAACGATAAATAGCATCAACATACAAGAAATTCTTGAGTATGAATTTACGGTTGCGTTGATATAAGGTTGTAGCTTTATGGGTAATGGCGAAGAATAAATTAAGAAAGCTAAGTTCTAATTAACATATTAAATAGTTGTTGTTTGTAATCATACCAAGCACTATTAGAAGCAAAAGCAATAGCTGCAACTGTTGCCATTTTGCTAGTTGAGTTTTTTATTTTTTCAAGGACTAAGAACCAATTGA
>CALKZS010000196.1 GCA_938002835.1 uncultured Dokdonia sp.
TAGGAAATTCTCAACGATGAAGCTCAACCTTCTTATTACTATATTTGGCGTAAATTAAAATGATATAATGACGCAAAGCGATTTTATTCCATCGAGATCATATGAAGTGCTGCCAGAGGGTAGTGTGTCTTATCAATCACCTAGTAACATAGCCTTAGTAAAATATTGGGGAAAACACGGAGAGCAGTTGCCGCAAAATCCTAGTATTAGTTTTACGTTATCTCATTGCCATACAACTACTAAAGTAAGTTATAAGAAAGCTTCAAAAGGTTCTCAAGAAATAGACTTTGATATTTTTTTAGACGGTGTTGAGACTCCTAGTTTTAAGGCTAAAATTGCTCAGTTTTTTAAGCGTATAGAACAGTATGTTCCGTTTGTGAAGAACTATCATTATAAAATTGAAACATCAAACAGTTTTCCGCATAGTTCTGGAATTGCCAGTAGTGCTTCAGGTATGAGTGCCCTTGCATTATGTCTTATGGAGATCGAAAAGCAATATGAACCAGATATGTCAAAAACATATTTTACTCAAAAGGCAAGTTTTTTATCAAGATTGGGTTCTGGAAGTGCTTGCAGAAGTCTCGAAGGACCTCTTGTTGTTTGGGGTGCTCATAAAGAGATTAGAGAAAGTAGTGACTTGTATGGCACTCGATATTTAGGAGAAGTGCATAATAATTTTAAAGACTACCACGACACGATTTTACTAGTAGATAAAGGAGAAAAACAGGTGAGTAGTACTGTAGGTCACGATTTAATGCACGGTCACGCTTTCGCGAAAGCGAGATTCCAACAAGCCCACGAAAACGTATCTGCATTAATGGCTATTTTTAAAACAGGTGATATAGATGCGTTTATAAAAATTGTAGAAAGCGAGGCACTTACTTTGCACGCAATGATGATGACAAGTCACCCTTATTTTATTTTAATGAAGCCTAACACTTTAGAAATCATTAATGCTATATGGGGATATCGTGCAAAGACAGGTTCTAAAGTATGCTTTACACTAGATGCTGGAGCAAATGTACATTTACTATACCCGGCTGTTGAAAAAGAAGGGATTCACACTTTTATATCAGATAAACTGTCATTATTTTGTCAAAACAACCACTATATTTATGATAATGTGGGTAATGGCGCAAAAAAACTGTAAATTTGTAAGAACTAATAAGTAACGCCCCATATGAAAGGACCGCTTTTTTACTCAAAAATTCTTCTTTTTGGAGAATACGGAATTATCAAAGATTCTAAAGGTCTTGCTATTCCTTATAATTTTTATAACGGTGCCCTAAAAATTGATAAACATCCAGACGCAACAGCTCAAGAGTCTAATGGACACCTAAAAAACTTTGTAGCATACCTTAATGGTTTAATGGAAGCACAACCAGCGCTAGTTGGTTTTGATATGGAAGCAATGCAAAATGATGTAGCTGCGGGTATGTACTTTGACTCAAGTATCCCACAAGGGTATGGAGTAGGAAGTAGTGGTGCCCTTGTTGCAGCATTTTATGATAAGTATGCGGTCAATAAAATTACAGTATTAGAGAATCTTACTAGAGAGAAGTTATTACAACTAAAAGAAATTTTTAGTGCAATGGAATCTTTCTTTCACGGGAAGTCTTCTGGTTTAGATCCTCTTAATAGTTATTTGAGCTTACCAATACTTATTAATAGTAAAGATAATATCGAAGCAGCTGGAATTCCTTCTCAGGCAGAAAAGGGAACAGGAGCTGTCTTTTTATTAGATAGTGGTATTGTGGGAGAAACGGCTCCTATGGTACAGATCTTTATGGAAAAGATGAAGCAAGATGGTTTTAGAACAATGCTTAAAGACCAGTTTGTAAAACATACAGATGCTTGCATAGATGATTTTCTTAAAGGAGATGTAAAATCCTTATTTGGAAATGTAAAGCAACTTTCTAAAGTGGTTCTAAATAATTTTAAACCTATGATTCCTTCACAATTACATAAGTTGTGGAAACAAGGAATTGAGTCTAACGATTACTATCTAAAACTATGTGGTTCTGGAGGTGGTGGTTATATGCTAGGATTTACAGAAGATCTTGAGAAAGCTCAAAAATCACTTAAAGGCTACAAGCTCGAAGTAGTGTACACGTTTTAATTTTACACATTTTTTTATTGATTAAATAATTCTAACAATATGCTTACGCGAAAAAACAAACGTTTTATCCTTAAGTTAGTTAGTCTTATTTCTGTAGTGCGTGGTTACAACATTTTGATGATTGTGCTAGCCCAGTACCTTACTTCAATTTTTATACTGGCTCCTGAGTTACCATTATCTAAGATTGTTTTTGATTTGAGTCTTTTGTTTCTTGTGCTTGCAGGTGTTTTTACTATTGCTGCTGGGTATATTATCAATAATTTTTATGACTCAGAAAAAGATTTAATTAATAGACCTAGCAAAACGATGTTAGATAGACTAGTGAGTCAAAATACAAAGCTTTCTTTCTATTTTGTGCTTAATTTTCTGGCAGTAATTGTAGCTAGTTATGTTTCTTTTAGAGCCGTAATTTTTTATACATTTTACATCTTTGGGATATGGTTGTACTCACATAAGCTCAAAAAAATCCCATTTGTAGGTAATCTTATAGCTGCAATACTTGCGATCATACCTTTCTTTGCTGTGTTTATCTATTACGGAAATCTAGCACCTGTTATTTTTGTTCACGGTTCTTTCTTGTTTTTAGTAATTGCAATGCGTGAGATGGTCAAAGATCTAGAGAACCTTAAAGGAGACTTGGCTCAAAACTATAAGACCATTCCTGTGCTTTATGGGGTGAATACTTCTAAGTGGTTACTAACCTTACTTGCAGGACTTACTATTATTCCTGTCTTTTTTTTAATTACCTATTTTAAGATAGGATATATGAATTACTATTTTTATGGTAGTGTTATTCTTTTATTAATCGCTTTGTTTTTTTTGTGGAGGTCTATAGATAAGATGCATTATGTAGTACTTCATAATGTTCTTAAATTTATTATTGTAGCGGGCGTGTTTTGTGTTATTCTTCTAGATGCAAGTGTTTTACTAGATCGTATTTTTTAGTGCATATATACACTTTAGCGAAAGCGTACTAAAGCCTCAATAATCATCATTTAAATATAGAGCAAAAAAAAGGCTTGCTCTAAGCAAACCTTCTTGTAATCGTAAAAAAGTATCTATCGTGATTATGATACTACACGTACTTGTGCAGCAGTCATTCCTTTTCTTCCTTCTTCTTCTACGTACTCAACTTTGTCGCCTTCGTTGATAGTTTCACCATTAAGACCTGTAACGTGTACAAAGATGTCTTTACCGGTGTCATCATTAGTTATGAATCCATAACCTTTTGACTCATTGAAAAATTTAACTGTTCCTTCCATTATAAAAAATAAGTAATTAATAAAGTGCAAACTTACGTCTTTATTTCTAAACACCTGTGTTGCTTATGTCTTATTTAAGTAAACTCTTTGAATTTCAATGCAATTGGACTTAAAAATGACCTAAAAAGCGTGAAAATCAGTCTTTTTTATTGTTATATTCTTTCATACGTTTAAAAGTCTCTTCTGTGAGCATATAGTCTTTTACTTTACGATCTTTCCACCGGTGATAAATAAAAGTAGGCATTAGCAGAAAAAAACCTCCCATCATAGAAAGGCCTATAAATTTGTGACCCAGGGATTCATTTACATTTGCTTTTGCATAAAAACCGTATGCTAGCATTGCAGCAAGTACAAAAAAGAGAATGATAATGAATATGCGTCTGGTTTTATGCACGTAGTTGTAAGTTAAGTTCTGTGAGTTGCTCTTCATCCAGTGGTGCTGGAGCATCTATCATTACATCACGACCGCTGTTGTTTTTAGGAAAAGCAATAAAATCTCGTATGGTCTCTTGACCTCCTAAAATAGCTACTAATCTGTCTAGCCCAAAAGCAAGTCCTCCGTGTGGTGGTGCTCCATACTCAAAGGCATCCATCAAGAAGCCAAACTGTGCTTTTGCTTCTTCTTCAGAAAATCCTAAATGTCTAAGCATTATAGCTTGTGTCTCTTTATCGTGTATACGTATAGAACCACCGCCTATTTCGTTTCCGTTAAGTACAAGATCATATGCGTTTGCTTTTACTTCACCAGGTTTTGTGTCTAATAATTCTATTTGACCTGGTTTAGGAGACGTAAATGGATGGTGCATTGCGTGGTAATGACCCGTCTCTTCATCAAGTTCTAATAGTGGGAAATCAATCACCCATAGTGGCGCAAACTCATCTGATTTTCTAAGTCCTAATCGTTCTGAAAGTTCCATACGAAGAGCGCTCATTTGAGTACGTACTTTGTTAGTGTCACCAGAAAGAATGCAAATAAGATCTCCAGGTGTTGCACCTGTAACTTCTGCCCATTTTGCAAGATCATCTTGATCATAAAACTTATCTACAGAAGATTTAAAAGTACCATCATCATTAACACGACAGTATACCATACCTAAAGCTCCCACTTGTGGCCGCTTTACCCAGTCTATAAGTTTATCGATCTCTTTACGAGTATAAGTATTTCCTCCAGGAACTGCTATACCCACTACAAGCTCTGCGCTATTAAAGACTTTAAAATCTTTGTGTTGCGCTACTTCATTAAGCTCTCCAAACTGCATCCCAAAACGTATATCTGGTTTGTCATTACCATACAGACGCATTGCATCGTCATATAGCATACGTGGGAATTTTTCAACCTCGACACCGTTTACTTCTTTTAATAAATGACGTGTGAGACCTTCAAATATATTTAGAATATCTTCTTGCTCTACAAATGCCATTTCACAGTCTATTTGTGTGAATTCTGGTTGTCTGTCTGCTCTAAGATCTTCATCTCTAAAGCATTTTACAATTTGGAAGTATTTATCCATACCACCTACCATAAGTAATTGCTTAAACGTTTGTGGTGATTGTGGTAAGGCATAAAATTGTCCATCATTCATACGAGAAGGCACGACAAAATCACGTGCTCCTTCTGGTGTAGACTTTATTAAATAGGGAGTTTCTACCTCAATAAAATCTTGCTTAGAAAGATACTTGCGCACTTCTAATGCTACTTTATGTCTAAAAATAAGACTGTCACGCACAGGCTTACGACGTATATCTAAGTAACGATATTTCATACGTAGGTCTTCACCGCCATCTGTCTCATCTTCTATCGTAAAAGGAGGTGTGAGTGATGCATTGAGCACCTCTAATTTAGAAACCAAAATCTCAATATCTCCCGTAGGGATATTAGGGTTTTTTGAGTTGCGTTCTACCACCGTTCCAGTAACTTGAATCACAAACTCACGCCCAAGAGTTCTTGCTTGTTCTAACAAGGCTTTGTCAGAACGTTCTTCATCAAAAACAAGTTGCGTCATCCCGTAACGATCACGTAAGTCTACCCAAATAATAAATCCTTTATCTCTAGATTTTTGTACCCAACCCGCTAAGGTTACTTCTTTATTTATATCTGTAGCGCGTAGGCTCCCATTATTATGCGTTCTATACATCTTATTGTATTGTATTAAGTTGCAAAAATAGTAAGATGTCTTTTGTCAAAACATATAATGTGTCTTTTTTTTACGAGAGAGGTGTCTTTAGATCGCTTTCGCGAAAATGATATTGTAACAATCCTGTTATATTTACTACATATCCCTAAAATTAAGCACATTATGAAAAATAGAAAGTATAGTATCCTTATTGGAATTGTAGTATTACTTTTTGGAGGATATTTCATTGCCGATGCGATACTTTTTGATGGAATAAAACCTCAATCTATTACTAAGAATGGATTTCAAGCAAACTACTTTGTAAAAAAGACGACTAGGACTAAAACTGCAGTCATTGCCATAGGCGGAGGACAATGGGGAGATTACTGGGCACAGCAATTTGCAAATAAAGGAATGGTTGGTCTCTCAATACCTTATGCAGGTCGCGAAGGCCTGCCAAGATTACCTGAAGAGATTGCATTAGAATACTTTGAGAACGCCATTAATTGGCTTAAAGAACAACCTGAGGTAAACCCTAATAAGATAGTGGTTATGGGAGCATCACGAAATGCAGAATTAGCATTAATTATCGCTGCTACATTTCCAGAGTCTATTAGTGGAGTAGTGGCATATGCACCAAGTGCCGTTTCTTGGTCTAATACCGTATTACCATACAATTCTAATGAGTTAACATCTAGCTGGACCTATCAAGGTGTCGATATTCCATACGTCCCTATGGATAAAATTACTGGAAACCCATCTCATAAAATAAATATGCTTGCATATTGGAAAAAGGGATTGGCAAAAACTGATTTCGTGGCTCAAGCCGCTATCAAAGCAGAAAAGATTAATGGACCTATTGTGCTTTTTTCAGGAAATGATGATAAAGTATGGCCATCCTCCCAAATGGCAGATATGATACAAAATAGATTGGAAGATCATAACTTCAAGTATTTGTTTCAGAATATAAAATATAACAATGCGGGACACTTAATTTCAAGTAATCCTAACGATACTAATTCAAGTGATAGAATAGGAATGATTACTATAGATGGTAAAGATTATCAATATGAGTTTGGTGGAAATTATAATGGAGATGTAAAAGCCAAACAAGATTCCAAAATAAAACTAATGGCATTTATAGATAAGCTATAATTAACAAGTTAAATTTTGTGTTTTAATATGTTCTAGAAGTTTACAGCTTCTTAATGAATACCGTATACTATAATACATATTAGTTAAGCTCTAATTTAATATGTATTTTTTTTAAAACTTAAAGAGATATAATACCCGATAATTTTAAAGATTTTTTGTGAATTCAGATGTTTCCACTCAGCAGGAAATAATTTCTAGTTTACTAGCTATCTCTACTAAGTCCTCACCTTTAATAGAACCTAGAGAAGATAAAGTTCTTACTTGCCCTCATTGTCATAGCGCTCGTATTCGTGCCAATGGTAAACTCAAAGAAGTATAACGCTATTTATGTAATGGATGCAAAAAGAATTTTAGTGAGACTACTGGTAAATTCTGGTATAATATCAAAAGGAAAGACAAGATAACTCGCTATTTGTTTTGCCTATTATCAGGGTGCAGCATTCGTAAAAGCGCAAAAGAGACTAGCATTTTGATTCAAACATCTTTTGACTGGTGTCATAAATTATTGACTTCCTTTACTAGTGTGTCTGTAGAGGAGTTCCAAGGCATTGTAGAGAGTGATGATCTTTTCTTTGC